>DCGO01000065.1:0-30241 GCA_002314605.1 Lentisphaeria bacterium UBA1776
GTCACCTATACATGATAGCTTTCCGGCACATCGGACGTAAAAAGCTACTTTACGGTGGGATTCAACTATGCAAACGGACAGCTGATCAAGCTGTAAAATTATTCAGGAGAAATCATCATGTATCGAACACTGCTTCTGGGAGCCGCATTGTTTCTCGGCCTTTCCGCTTTTGCCGGAGCGCCGCTGAAACTGGATGCCTCGTACAAAATCGCAGTCCCCGCCAAAGCGGACAGCAAACTGCTTTATGCGGCGGAGGATCTTCAGGAACATCTTCTGGCCATTACCGGAAAAAAACCGGAAGTGGTCCGGCAGGACAAACCCTCCGGGAAATGCGTGATCCTGAAACATGACCGGTCCATGGATGCCGAAGCCTGGAAACTGCAGACGCAGGGAGAAAATCTGATCATCACAGGAGGCTATCCCCGGGGAGTCCAGTACGGGGTCTGTGAATTTCTGGAGCGTTTCGGCAACTGCCGGTGGTTCACCCCCACGGTCAGCAGGATCCCCAAGGCGGACTTCATTGTCGTCCCGGAAAAGCTGGATCTCTCCGGACAGCCGTGGTTTCTGCAGCGGAATACCTCTTATCTCTTCACTTTTGACATGGCGCCTCTCCGGGAGTGGAGAAGATTTTTCGTCCACAGCCGTCAGGGGAACGTCCCCTGGTGTTTCACCCACGGATCGCTGAAAACGGATATCTACGGTTCCGCAAACCGGATCGGTGCGCCCAATCTGACCCATACCTTCTATGATTATCAGAAGGACTGGAAGGATGTCAAACCGGAATTTTACGCCATGGATGAAAACGGGAAACGGTACCCCCGGATGGCGAACAACCGTTCCGGTGCCCAGTTCTGTCTGACCAACCCGGAACTCCGGGACAGGATCTTCGCCCAGCTCCTGAAATTCATCCGCGAGGACCGGAAAAAAGCGGAAGCCCAGGGGTTGCCTTATCCGAAGTACTATTCTCTGGTGGCTAACGACAATCCCCGTTTCTGCCACTGTCCCGCCTGCCAGAAGCTGAACGAGGCCCCCGAGAACTCCAGTGAAAGCTATGCTGATTTCCTCAATGACCTTGCCCGCCGTCTGAATAAGGTGTACCCTGATCTGTATCTGGCCGGTCTTGCCTACGAGAACACCAAGTATCCGCCGAAATCCGTCATGGAAAAAAACGTCGTCATGGGAATGGCGTTTCTGGACTCGGAATTTCTCCGGGATGAAAATGCCGATGCCATCCGCCCGGTGCAGCATGTGTCCAACAAAGAGGCATTCAAGTGCGTGCAGGGGTGGGCAGCCAAGACTCCCGGGGGCATTTCCCTGTACGGATACGGTCAGCACTTCTGCATGCAGTTCCGTCTGCCCTGCGATGTGACGCACAAGATCGACCAAGACCTGAAATTCTCCAAAAAACTCGGCGGCAGACTTCTCACCATGGAGATGTACGACCGGGACAGCAGTTTCTACTGGCTCCGGCGCTATGTGCTGAACAAGCTTGCCGTGGATCCGGATCTCAAGCTTCAGGATCTGGTGAATGAATTCATGGAGGGGTATTACGGTCCGGCGGCGGAGCCCATGAAAGCGTATTACCGGCTTCTGGCCGATGCTACGGAAAAAGAGCCGAAACAGCTGGGGGTCACCCCGGTCACGCTTCTCAAATACCTGAGCCCGGAATTTTTCAGCAAAGCGGACGAACTGCTGGGCAAAGCCGAAAAACTTGCAGGGAAAAATGAGCGTGTCCGGAATGCCGTGCAGGATGAGCGGCTTCCGCTGGACGGGGTCCGGATCCATCACTACGACCAGATCAAAGCCGCTGTCTCCAGAGATGTCCTGCTGAAACGCTATCTGGCGGAAAAGGAGCGTCTGGGAGAAGACGAGGGCTTGTACAAAATGAAAAACATCCACCACACCTTCATCACTTACGGGGGGATCGACTGCGAAAAGGTCATCCTTGCCACGCCCCTTCCGGAGGAGTTCAAGGGCCGGAATGCGCTGGTATGGTTCGCGGTTTCCCAGCGGAACGGCCAGGTCAAGGACCCGGAAGCCGCCGGCGGCGTTGCTCTGAAGCTGGGAAAGGACCCCTATCACAACTATTTCAGGACCAAACTGCATGATTCCAGGGCGCGGAAAGATATTCCCCGGGAATACCGCATCACGAAGTTCCCGGCGGACGAGAAATATCACTGGCACTATGTCAGCAAAGCGGAACTCAATCCCGATATCATTTACTGGTGCGAGTATTTCCAGAATGACCTCCGCTGGGCCAATCTGCCGCCGCCGGCCAATGAAATGGAGGTCTATGTCTCGCTGAAATTCACCGGTCCGGTGTTTGTCCCCGGGTCCCAAAAGCCCAACGGGATCTTTCTGGACCGGATCCTTGCAGTTCCGCCGAAAAAATGAGAGAGCCATGGACTTTTCCAGCAAAAAAGTGATCGGATTTGATCTGGGCGGAACCCTGACCCGGCACAAGACCGCAGGAAGAGCCTCAGCGGAAAATGCTGGAGGACCTCGCACGGAAATACAGGCTGCTGATGGTCGGAGCCGGTGCCTGTGAGCGAATCGACCGACAGATGAATGAGTTTCCCATTGAGATCATCGGCGACTACGGGCTGCAACACTCCAGGAGTGGACTGCATCGAGATTGCAGACTACCGGAAAACTCCGGACATCCTGCGGGATCGATTGAGCCCCCTCCTGCTGATCTCCAATCCCGGAAAGGATTTCAGGACTTCTGAAACTGCTCCTGCTTCCGTTTGGCAGAGATCCCCATACGGCCAGCCAGCACAGAATCAATGAGGGACTGCAGAAAATAGAAGACCATGCACGGAATAATGGCCGGACTGTCTCCCATGTCCAGAATGGCCAGCATGGCAAGCGCAATGGTCAACGTTTTGGATCCGGCAGTGAAAATGACCGCTTTCCGGTCAGCAGGGGAGAGTTTCATCCAGTACCCGAGATACCACAGCAGAGCCATCAGCCCCACACGCATCACCAGCCCGCTGACCGCCGCCAGCAGGAGAATTTTTGCCGGATATGCCTGAAACATTTTATGGGCACTGGAAAAAAAGGAAAGGATCAGAATGATCACACAGGCGGACGGGATGTATCCGCAAACCGGCGGAAGGCTGCGCCTGGTCCACCGGCGGGCAAGAGCCCCTGCGGCAAAGGGCAGCACGACAAATAAGGTCAGGTCCATGAACATCTTGACCGGCTGCGTATGAATGGACGCCTCGGAGGCAAGACACCACGTCAGCATGACAGGCATCATCAATACGCCGGCAAGATTGTAAACCACCGTCATAATGACTCCCAGCATGACATTGCCCTCGGCAGTTTCCGTCATGACGATCCCGCTGGACAATGTGGGAGGGACGCTGGACATGACCACCAGCCCCGTCAGCGCCAGGGCATCCAGCCGGCACCCCCTGGCGATCAGCAATCCGAGCCAGGGGGCGACTCCCAGCGTAAGAATGCCGCAGACGACCAGCGCACCGTAAAATTTCCGGTCAAAATGCACATCCTTCATCTGCGTCTGCCAGCCGCAGACCAAAAAGATGATGAGAATGAAGACCGAACTTCCGCAGGCGGACTTGATGGAAGTTCCGATACCCGGAAAGAAGGCGGCAAGGAGCACGGCCAATCCCATTCCGAGGGGAAGAAAAATTTTTTTGAGCATACCATATCCTCCTGCCGGGGAAGAAACCGGTACCGGACCGGTCCGGCGTTTCACAAACAAACATATTCCATTACAGTACACGTTTTTCAGACAAATACAACCATCCTCCGCCCTGTGCTTGCAAAAAAAAAAATGCAATGCTATATTTTCCGGGAACCGGCCGCAAACAGGAGAAAAAAATGAAAAAAGCCATTTTCTGGAATGAAAACAACCACAAGATGTTTCAGGTATATGACCAGGATACCATCCGCCGGCTCCGCACCATGGTCGAATTGCCGGACAGGATCTATTCCTGTGCCGATCTGGGAAAAGAAGACTTTTCTGAAATTGAACTGCTTTTCAGTACATGGGGCTTTGATGTGCTGACGACAGAACAGCTGAAGAAATTCTTTCCGGCGCTCAAAGCCGTCTTCTACGGTGCCGGTGCCACGGACCGCTTCGCCCGTCCGCTTTTTGCGCGCGGTATCCACGTGATCAGCGCGTGGCAGGCGAACGCTGTCCCGGTGGCGGAATACACCGTTTCCGCCATCCTTCTGGGCCTCAAGAATTTTTACCAGCTTGTCCGCACCGGACGCAGCCGGGAAGCATGGCCGAACCGTCCCCGCGGATGCGGTGCATACGGGTCCACGGTAACACTCCTGGGCAGTACCGGTGCGGTGGCGACCAGGGTCGCCGAAATGCTCAGAAACTACCACCTTCATGTGATCGGGATCCCCTCCCCCGTCATGGAGCGCACCGTAAGTTTTGCCGATGCATTTCCGGTTTCACAGGTCGTCAGCAATCACCTGCCGGACCGGGATGATAATGTCGGATGCATCAACGGGGCGCTGCTGGAATCCATGCCGCATGGGGGATTTTTTCTCAACACCGGCCGGGGGCGGCAGGTCAATGAAAAGGAGATGATCGAAGTTTTGAAAAAAAGGCCCGATCTCACCGTCCTGCTGGATGTCCAGTATCCGGAACCGCCCGACGAGGGCAGCGAACTTTACACGCTTCCCAATGTCTTCATGACTCCGCACATCGCCGGGTCCCTCGGAGATGAAGTGCGCCGCATGGGGGTCTTTATGGCGGATGAACTGGAGCGATTCCTCCACGGGGAAGATCTGCGTTATGAAGTCTGCGAGAAAATGCTGCTTACATCGCAGAGCGCGCATGCAAAAAACCGGTGAAAAAATCCGGCAGGAAATTGACATTTACCGGAAAATGTGGTATAGTAAGAGCATAATGATGCCGGAAAATCAGAAAATTCCGTCTTCTCCGCCTCCGGCCCCGGTACGGCCGGGCGCTGATGTGGGAAACGGCAGAAAAAAGGATTTTTATTATGCTGAAATGTTTCTTTTGGTCAATTCCCGTACTGTTTCTGGCCGGGTGTTTCGGTGCCCCGTACCGGGACACCGCGTATTTTGATCTGTCTCCGGAAGGGGTCCGGGAGCCGCAGATTCAGGCCATCTCGGTCATGGACCTCCAGAACCGTTCCGGAGCGGGAACCAGATTTCAGTACCGCCTGCCCGACGGTCAGGTACAGACCGACCCGGATCACAAATGGATCCTGCCTCCGGGAGCCCTGGTCTCCCGGGGAGTGCGGCAGGCGTTTCTTCCGGACCTGAAAAACCAGAAAGCCATGAGTAAATCCATCCCGGAAGAAGAAATTGCTGTTGTCAACGGGGAACTTCTGATGTTTGAGGCGGACATGAAGTCCATGAGCTTCTGTCTGCAGGCCAAACTGACCGTGAGGCCGAATGCCCGGAGCAAACAACAGAACATCGGTTTTGTCACCCGGATCCCGCTGAAAGACAAATCCGCCGCCGCCGTGGTCCAGGCAGTCAATCAGGCTGTTCACGAACTGGCGGTGCAGATCAGCAAGGTGCGCTGACTATGCCGAAAGGTCACCCCATTCAGGATCTCTGTCTCCAGACAGGTGAGGCAGGATACAAATTCTTTCAGGAATTTCTGTCCCTGGGCAATTTTCTCGTAAGCCTTGTCCGGATGGTCCGGAACGCAGTCATGCACCCTGGAAAAGTCAATTATGCCAGAGTAGGCTACTATCTGGACAGTTGCGGCAGTGATGCCATGCCCATCACCAGCATGCTGGGTTTGCTGATCGGCGTCATCCTCGCATTTCAGGCCATTACTCAGCTTGGGCGGTTCGGGGTCCAGAGTTATGTGGTCAATCTGGTTGGAACCATCATCGTCAACGAGCTGGGCCCCCTGGTCACCGCCGTGGTTCTGGCGGGCCGTTCCGGTTCCGCATTTGCCGCAGAACTGGGCACCATGAAGACCAATGAAGAAATCGATGCCATGGTGACGCTGGGGTTTGATACCGGCAGGTTTCTGATCCTCCCCAAAGTGCTGGCGCTTCTGCTGGCACTGCCGGGGCTGACCATCATTGCGGACACCTGCGGTATTGTCGGCGGCATGCTGATTGTGTGCAGTCAGCTGAGCATCACGGTTTCGGAATATGTCAACTCAGTCCTTCAGGTCATCAAGCCGATCGACCTGGTGCAGGGCATGTTCAAAAGTTTTGTCTTCGGCTTCATCGTGGCGGCCATCGGCTGCCACAAGGGCATTTCGTCCGGGCGTGATGCGCAGGGGGTCGGAAAATCCGCCACCAGCGCTGTGGTAACTGCAATTTTTTTAATCGTTGTGGCGGATGCGCTGTTGACAGCCGTCTTTGCCGGAATTGAAAGTTTATGGTGAAAATTATGGAAAAAGCCAATAAAGTCAAGCTGGGTGCATTCATTCTCCTGTCCGGATTTCTGCTGATCGGAAGTTTTCTGGCCGTGGGTCTGCTGAAGATCTTTGAACCGAAGGTCCATGCTTTCACGATTCTGAACACTTCCGTGGAAGGACTGGGACGGGGTTCCGCAGTAAAATATCTCGGTCTTCCGGTAGGGAAAGTCACCCGGATCTCCATGCGGGAAAACGACGGGCACATCGCCGTTTACTTTGAGCTGACCGCATCCGCGCTGGACAATCTCCCGAAGGAACACCGGAGGCTGACCGGCTCAGCCGACAATCTGGCGAGTGTGCTTGCCAAGAACAAGCCTGCCTGCTTCATCAATGCCGCCGGACTTATGGGCGGAACCTTTTTGGAACTGACTCTGGGCAATCAGGAGCCGCCTGCTCTGCCCCATCTGGACGGACTGCCGAAGCATCTGCTGTACATTCAGGCCCGGCCGTCCCACATCGGCAATGCAATCCAGAATATCAGCCGGGTCATCAACGAATTGAGCGACATCAGTTTCGTCAAGATGGCGGACAAACTTGATCAGACGCTGGACAGCACCAATGAACTCTTGAAACACGGCGATCTGACCGATACCCTCAAACAGCTGAACAACATCAGCCGGGATCTGGAATTTTCCGTCCGCAACATGCGTCACGCGCTTTCCGATCAGAATCTGGACAAGATCAACCGGGCCATCTCCAATATCGAAAGAAGTTCGGCCAATATCATGCGGACCACCAGCGGGGAAGAACTGAACGAGACCATTCAAAATTTCAATTTGTTCCTGCAGGATTCCCGCTCTTTCCTGAGAACAGCCGAAGCATTGACCAAAAAGCTGGATGAAGCGGCCCAGCCGGCAGGCGTCCGGCTGGAAGATGCGTTGGCCAATCTCAACAATCTGACAAAGCAGATGAGCATTTTCCTGGAACGGCTGGAAGACAATCCGGATCAGCTTATCCGCGGGAACCGCGCTCCGGCAGTGAAATAGCCTGAAAAGGGTGAATACCATGCTGAAAATCATGCTCACAGCTCTTTCCGGCATGCTCCTCTGCGGCTGTTTTGCGACACATCCGCTGGTCAGACAGGCTGCGTCAGCGGATGAGCTGAACCGGCTTCTGGCGAAAATCGATCATGCCGCCAATCCGGCAAAATGCGCTCCCCATACCGTCCGAATGAGGTGGACCGGAAAAATGTCCGCCATGAATGTGAACGTTATCATGGAAAATGCCGCCCGGTTCCGTTCGAAGCAATTTGTCAGCAGAGCAGCCGTTTCCGGCATGCCTGTGGTCGTGGAACTCTATGACGGGAAAAATGCCTACAATATCGTCCGGGGCGTTCAATCCAAAAAACTGTCCGGTAAACAGCTTGCACAGCAGCGGGCGGCGGCGGCGGGAGCCGATCCGGCCATCGGATTTGCGGACCGCTATGAAAACATCCGGCTTGACAGCAGGAAAGTTTTGCTCGACAAGCAGGAGTGTTTCCGGATCGTGGCCTCCCCCAAGGGAGAGCCGGAACTGCCGCCGCAGGAATTGTTTTTTGACTGCAAAACTTTCCTGCTTCGACAGGAGCGATCCGTCATCGCCACGGACATGGGGGAAATCCCGTGTGTCACGGATTTTCTCCGGTACCGCACCGTAAAAGGATTGCCGCTTCCGGAAAAACTCCGGGTCCGGCAGCTTGCCATGTCGATTGAGGTTGAACTGACCAGCGTGGAACTGGATCAGGAATTGCCGGACAGGATGTTTGACTGTGAGGCAATCGAAAATGAAGCGGATTGATCTTGCTGCGGCATCAGCAGCAGTATGCTGGCTTCTTGCTTCCGCCACGGCAACCGGCGAGGTGCTGTCGCCCAGACAGCAGCAGAACGACCGGGTTCTGAACGAAGTCTGGCAGAGTGTTGCCGAAAGCCATTTCCGCAAGGATCTGGCAACGGTTGGCAAAAAGAAGATCTTCGACAAATACCGTCCGCAGATTTTGCAGTCCGCCGATGATGCGGCACTGGTCAGGAACATGAATCAGATGCTGCTGGAAATCGGGACCAGCCACCTGCAGATTTTTGCGCCCGTTGAAAAGCCGCGCCAGGCCGTGCTGCAGGCGCTTCAGCAGCCCGGGACGCAGTCTCCTGCCGATCCGGGATTCACGATTCTGGATGCGGCAGGCCGTCTTCTTGTCTGGGAAGTCAGGAAGGGATCCGCCGCTGCACTCTGCGACATCCGGCCGGGGGATGAACTGCTGGCGGTTGACGGCATGGAAATCGGACGGAAGCCGGATGCCATGTCCCCGTGGAGCATGCTGGCAAGGGCGTATCTGGAGCGGGGAGCCGCCGGAAGCGTCTGTTCCATCCGCATGAAAAACGCATCCGACGGCAGAGTCCGCGAATTCAAACTGAAGCGCAGCGCCAGCGGCGGAACTTTTTTTCAGGCGATCAATCTGCCGCCTCTGGTTCTGCGCTACAAAGCCTGGATGCTGACGGAAAAAACCGGCTGTGTCCGGTTCAATTTCTTCATGCCGGAGGTGGTCCGGCAATTCCGGAAGGATCTGCGGCACGGACAACTGAAAAAGATGAGGAATCTGGTCATTGATCTGCGCGGCAACCCCGGCGGGATCCTGCTGACTGCGGAGTGGCTTGGGGCCTGGAGTCTCGCAAAACCGGCACTGCTGGGGACTCTGATCGTGGACGGAGTGCGTCTGACGCCGAACATCGAGCCGCAGAAACTGGGGTTTCACGGCCCGGTGGCGGTTCTGATCGACCGCGATTCCATGAGTACCAGCGAGCTCTTCGCCGCCGCCGTGCAGGATGCGAAAGCGGGCACGGTCATCGGCGAAAAAACGCCTGGAAAATGCCTGCCGTCGCTGCTGCTTACTTTGCGCTGCGGATACCGGCTGCAGGCGGTGACGGGACAGGCACTCCGTCCTTCCGGAAAATCCATTGAGAAGACCGGCGTCACTCCGGATCTGACGGCAGTCAATGCGTTTCCAGGCGGAAAAGATGCGGTTCTGGAAACTGCGGTAAAATTTTTGGAGCGGTAAAAAATGGCGGAAAAACGCTTGAAAGTTTATTTTCTGGGATCCGGAGAGATCGGCATGCCGGTTCTTCGCAAACTGGCGGAGAGTCCGGAAATCGACTTGATCGGCGCAGGTTCCCAGCCGGACCGGCCCGGCAAACGGGGGGGGAAACTCATTCCGACGGCCATTACCCGCACGGCACTGGCGCTGGGGATCAACCCGGACCGGCCGGAGTCGGTCAATGACGGAACATATCTGGAACACCTGCGGGCCCTTGCCCCGGACATGGTTGTGGTGATCTCTTACGGGCAGCTGCTGAAGGAAGAGATCCTGCACCTGCCAAAATTCGGCTGCATCAATATCCACGCATCGCTGCTGCCGAAATACCGGGGGGCTTCGCCGATCCAGCAGGTGATCCTGCACCATGAAGCGGAAACCGGAGTAAGTTTCATGGCCATGGCGGCGGGACTGGATACAGGAGACGTCTATGCCCGGAAAATTCTGAAACTGACAGGATTGGAACGGGCAGGACAGCTGGAGATGGCGCTGGGATTTCTGGCGGCAGACACCTGTGTGGAGGTCTTGTGCGGGATCGCCTCGGGAGCCCTGACCAGGGAGGAGCAGGACCATGATCTGGCAATCGTCTGCCGCAAGATCCGCAAGGAGCAGGGGCTGATGGATTTCCGGCGGCCGGCCAGAGACCTGGAAGCCATGATCCGGGCCTTTGATCCATGGCCTGGAGCCTGTTTTGATCTGGAACTGCCGGACCGGGAAGTCCGGGTCACCGTGTGCGAAGCAGAGATCGTTCAGCGTGCAGGAGAACCGGGAAGCATCCTTGAATGCAGTGCCAGACGGGGGTGGATCATCGCCTGCAAAGACAAGGCCATTTCCCTCAAGACCATCTCCATTCCCGGCAAAAGAGTCATGCCCGCCACCGGATTTCTGAACGGTCTGCGGGGAGCGCCCATGCGCATCAAAATAGCGAAAGATGAGAAATGAAAGAACATACAAAACAAATCATTCTGAACTGCGAAAAGCTGGAAACGAGGTTTGCTCTCCTAAGCGGCGGAGCCTTGGAGGAGTACCGGATCGAACGGGCGGATGCCGGGCCGAAGGTCGGTTCCATCTATCTCGGAAAAATCGTCAATCTGGAGACCTCGCTGCAGGCGGCATTTATCGACATCGGGGCGGAAAAACACGCCTTTCTCCATTTCCGCGACATGATCCCGGAAAGTTTCCGGAGCGGAGAGGAAGAAGAGTCCACCATCGCGGTGGAAAAATCCACCCGTTCGAGTCGTAAGAAGAAATCCGGCTCCCGCTCGGAAGCACTGGAAAAACTGGAAGCCGCCCGGCGGCGGGGCAAGTTCACGGCAGCGGAGATCCCCCAGTTCTTCAAGCCGGGCATGGAAATCCTGGTACAGGTCGAAAAATCCCCCATCAGTTCCAAGGGAGCCAGAGTCACTGCAAATATTTCCATTGCCGGGCGGTATCTTGTTCTGATGCCGTACTCGGACCATATCGGTCTCTCCACCCGGATCGAGAATACGGCGGAACGCACCCGGCTCAAGAAGATCCTGTCGGAACTGGAACTTCCGGAAGGCATGGGTCTTATCTGCCGGACCGTGGGAGAGGGCCGCAAAAGCGTATTTTTCAAGCGGGATCTGGAACTTCTCCTCAGCGCGTGGAACGGACTGGAGGAGAAAGTTGACGCAGGAAAGGCCCCCTGTCTGGTCTATGAGGAACCCAACCTCATCTCCAGATCAGTGCGGGATTTCATGACCGAGGAAATCGGCGATATCGTCATTGACGATAAAACCGAGTATAAGAAGATCCATGCGGTCGTAAAATCCTTTGGCGGCCGCACCATGGCGTCCCGGATACAGTTTTACGACAAACCGGAACCGGTCTTCGAGCATTTCCGGATCAATGCGCAGCTCAAGGGGATCTATCAAAGGGAGGTGCGTCTCCCCGGCGGCGGCTGGCTCTGCATTGAGGAAACCGAGGCATTGATCGCCATTGACGTCAATACCGGCAAGGGCCGTCACGGGGATGATCAGCCGGAACTCATTCTGAAAACCAATCTGGAGGCCGTTACCGAGATCGCCCGTCAGCTGCGGCTTCGGAACGTGGGCGGACTGGTGGTTCTGGATCTCATCGACATGCGGTCCGCCAAGGACCGGGACGAGGTTTACAAGACCATGAAGAAACTGATCAAGGAGGACCGGGCCAAAACCAAAGTTCTGCCGATCAGCAAATTCGGGCTTATGGAGATGACACGCCAGCGGGAAGAGGAGAGCATCCTCGACAAGGTCTATGACCCCTGCCCCTACTGCAATGGCACCGGGCTGGTCAAATCTCCTATGACGGTCAGCGTGGAGATCCAGCGGCAGCTGAACGCCATCTTCAAAAACCGCCGTTTCCGGGATGTCCCGGTGCGGGTCATCATCCACCCGGATGTACTGGCGCGTCTCCGCAATGACGATGCCGCCATTCTGGATGATCTGGAAAGAAAATACGGCAACGCCCTCTCCTTCCGGGCGGACCCCGCCATTCACTGCGAAGAATTCCGGCTGATCGACCCGGAGACCGGCGCGGAATTCAGGTAGCACGAGAGAGGATGCACATGTCCAAGCCGGAAATTCTGATTGCCGATGATGAACTTCATACCCGAAAAGCCATGATGCGCTATCTGCGGGACCGGTTCGATGTGACTGGAGCAGAAGACGGAGTCCAGGCCATTGAACTTCTGAAAAACCGGGATTTTGACCTGGTGCTGACCGATCTCCGGATGCCCGGAGCCGATGGCATGGGAGTTCTGGAAGCTGCGTTGAGCAAGGCGAACAAGCCGGAATGCATCGTCTTTTCCGCTTTCGGGGATATAGAAAGCGCGGTGGCGGCAGTCAAAGCAGGGGCCTTCGATTTCATTTCAAAGCCGGTGGATTTTCCCAAAATGGACCGGCAGATCGAGGCCGCACTGGCCAAACGCGCCCAAGCGATTCCGAACCGGGAACAGCCGGGATTGAGCGCATCCGGGCAGGTTGTCATCGGGACCTCTCCGGCCATGCGAAAAGTCGAAGATCTGGTGAAGACCGCCGCCCCCAGCAGGATCAACATGCTCCTGACCGGCGAAAGCGGCACCGGCAAGGAAGTCATTGCCCGGGCCATTCACGATGCCAGCGGACGCAAGGGGCTGTTTGTCCCGGTCCATTGTGCGGCACTGCCGGCAACGCTGCTGGAAAGTGAGCTCTTCGGTTACGAGCGGGGAGCCTTTACCGGCGCAGTGGAGCGCCACCGGGGCCGGTTCGAAATGGCCGATGGGGGCACCCTTTTTCTGGACGAGATCGGCGAAATCGATCCCTCCGTGCAGGTCAAACTTCTGCGGGTCCTGGAAACCCGCACCATTGAGCGTATCGGGGGAACCGAAGAGATCCACTGCGATACCCGGCTGGTCAGCGCCACAAACCGGGATCTGGGAGAAATGGTCCGGGCGGGAACATTCCGGGAAGATCTTTTTTACCGGTTGGAAGGGGTGACCATCCAGATGCCGCCCCTGCGGGAAAGAAAGCCGGATATTGCACCGTTGACACAGCGTTTTCTGGAACAGGCCGCCCGGGAAAACGAGCGGCATGTCACCGGCATTGCACCGGAAGCGCAGAAGCTTCTGGAAACTTACGAGTGGCCCGGCAACATCCGGGAACTCCGGCATACCATCGAACGGATGGTGGTGCTGGCCAAAGGCGAAGTTCTGATGGTGGAGGACGTGCCGGAAAACATCCGGCAGGGCGTGCCGGCTCCTCACCGGACAATTGGCCCCGCTGAAAACGGGGCCGGGCCCCTCCCCTCCGGCACCATTGATGATACCGAGAAAAAGATGATCCTTGATACGTTGAAACGCTGCGGAAACAACCGGACCAGGGCGGCGGAAATGCTGGGGATCAGCCGCCGGACCCTCCACCGCAGACTGCACGAATACGGTCTTGCGGACAAAGCCTGAAGCCCCGCCCGGGTCAACTGTGTTTTTTTTCCGGTGACGTCTTCTTCCGGCAGGGCTGGCTGTTGCGCTCATAAAAGACGCCGCCAGCATACCCCTGAATACACGGGTCGGTTTCCGCCCGGAGGATCCTTTTCAAAGCCAGACAACAGTATTCGCAGCTGATCTCGATCCCGGCAAAATGGCGGCCCAGTTTTTTCGCCGCAGCCGCAGTGGTGCCGCTGCCGAGAAAGGGATCGAAGACCAGATCTCCGGGACGGGAACTTGCCAGAATCAGCTTGGCAATGAGTTTTTCCGGCTTCTGGGCGGGGTGATCCGTATTTTCCGGCATAGACCAGAAAGGTACGGAAATATCATCCCAGAAATTGGAGGGAAATGTAAGACGAAATTTCCCGTCTTCCGTATCCTGCCAGTCCTTCGGCCGGCCGTTTTCCCGATACGGGGCCAGAACCTTCCGCTTCATTTTCACTGCATCGGCGTTGAAAAAATACTCTTTGTTCAGGGTACCGAACCAGATATCCTCACTGCAGTTTTTCCAGTTTGATTTTGCCCCCCTGCCCTTCTCCCGCTGCCAGGTGATCCGGTTCCGGACGGTAAGGTATTTTGCCATCACCAGATATTCCGCGGCGGAACACTGCCAGTCCCCGCAGAGATAGACGCTTCCGTGAGGTTTCAGACAGCGAAGGACCTTCGGAAACCATGATTCCAGATATGCCAGATAATCCGCATCGCTTTTTTTTCCGAATTTTCCGCCGTCAAAATTTTTGTTCAGATTGTAGGGGGGATCAAGGATCAGCAGATCCGCAAACGCTGAGGGCAGATCATCCGCGATCTGCAGCAGATCCCCGTGAATCACCTGATCCGCAATATCATCAGCGGAAACCGGGGCACAAATATGCAGAAGCTTTTCCGCAAAAACAGTCCGTTCAGCCTCGCTCAAAGTCAGCGTCCGGTTTCCCGGCGCCCGCCGGGTCTTTCTTTCTTCAGTCATTTTGCAGAAACACCCGGTGAGGGACTTCCGGCGGGAATGCCGACGGGGCGGTGATTTTTCGCTTTCCTCCAGTGGACGACGAAATTTTCAGGCAGGACCCCGGGGGGCAGAAACCCGAATCCCAGCCGATCCTTCCGGGAACGCCCGAACTGGGCGTAATAATTGTAACGGATCTCCTGAATCTTCATCCGGGGATAACCGATACTTTTCGCAAAAGCGGCCACATCTTTGCCGGAATTGTAGATCACCAGTGCCCCCTCCTTCCGAATCCGGTCTCCGTAGAGCTCCATATCGCAATCGTCCTCTTCCGTACATACGGGAGGGCGATAGGCGAGATAATTCTGTACCACCCCTGCCAGCCAGCGCTCTCCGTACACCACCGGAATGGGCCGCCCGCCGGAGTGCTGCCGGAAAAAAGCTTCCGCAGGAACAACGACCTGATCCGGAGTCGTATGGATCCTGTAGCGCGGCTTGGCAAGCACATCAATCGTCACCGCAATCAGAAGGATCAAAAAATACACCCACGCCGCCGCCAGCAGATTCCGGAAAACCCGCCTTGAACACGGCCACGGCATGGCAGCCACCACAGTGATCCCGGTAAAACTGGCCAGGTACGAGAACCACATGAGGATGATCGACCATCCGCCGAAAACCGGCAAAAGATAAAACATTTCCGGAATCACGGTCAGCGCCAGACTGAAAACAAGCGCATCCTTCCGCGCCGGTTCCTGCCGGATGCCCCCGAAATCGGTACTGCGGATGCTCCACGGCATCTTCCACGGAAGATGCGCCAGCAGGAGCAGTGCGCCCAGAAGCGCGTAGGGCATCAGCATTGTCAGAATCGCCAGCAGCGGTTCCAGCCAGAGAGAGTGCCCCGCCTCATACAGCCGCCCGCCTACATGCCGGAGCGGCAGAAAATCGTGCCGGACAAGCCAGTAGAGATGGGGCGAAAGCAAAGCAACATAAACCACCCCGGCCAGATACGGCCCCGGCGCAGCGAACCTTTTGCGGGTTTCCGGGGAAACCAGCATATAGACAAAGCATCCTGCCAGCACCTGGGGGGCAGCATATTTTCCCCACGTTGCCAATGCGGCGAAAAAAGCCAGTCCAAGCCAGTCAGTGATCCGGTTGTACCGCAGGCTCTTCCAGAAAAACCACCCCACCGCAGGCAGCAGGGCGATCTGAGTATCGTGAGAACAGAATTTCATGGAAGGCGGCATATAGTAATACAGAAAATAGAGCAGCAGCGCTGAAGTTGCCGCACCGGTCTCGTCAAAAAATTCCCGGGCAAGTCTGTAAGTGAAATACACCCCGATCACCCGGCTCAGTTCCGCCGCCAGATACAGCGCCCAGTCTGAATACCCCGAAAGCCATGCAAAGCCGTAAGCGATGTAGCCGGAAAGCGGCGGGCTTTTCATCACCCCCAGCTGCATCTTTTCCCCCCAGACAATGGCTTCGATAGCATCCATGGGCAGGATCTTCTGACAAAGAGACGTCTGGATCACCCACACGACACCTGTCACAACAGCAAAAATTGCAAGGGATCTTGCCGGATGTTCCCCGAAATGTTCCCACCGGCGGGAAATCACGCCTGATATGTATTTTTTCATCTCTATATCTTTTCCTTTCTGAAATCCGGAATATCAGATACCCTGCATCACACCTCAACAGACCGCAAGACACGCCAGATCGCCGATGGTTTCCCCCAGTTCCGCCGGGACGATCCGGCAGACACGACGGGATACATCAAGAGCCTCAGACTCAAGAACCCGTTCCATCGCCGGGCGAAGCAAATGACCGGAACGGGCGAAAACACTGCCGATAACGATGCACTCCGGGTTCAGGATGTCGATCAGAATCGCCAGCCCCTGCCCCAGACGGCGGCCGCTTTCCTCATAAATTGCCCGGGCGTCCGGGTCCCCGGCATCGGCGGCTTCCGCCAGACTCCGGGCCGTCACTCTTTCAAGATCCGCCGGACTCCGCCCCCAGGCAAAAGGGCGGCCGGAAAGCAAAGCGGCTTCACCGCGCATTTTTCCAAGACGGGCGATCCCGCCGCCGGAACAGAATCCCTCAAAGGAACCTCGCTTTCCATACCCGACCGGTCCCTCCTGTGCCAGCCGGATATGACCGCACTCGCCCCCCATGCCGCAAGCACCGGCAAGAAGCTGCCCGTTGGCAATGATCCCGGCACCGAGACCGGTACCGAAAGTGAGAAAAACCATATTGCCGGTTCCACGTCCGGCACCGAATTTCCATTCGGCAAGGGCTCCTGCATTGGCATCGTTTTCCAGTTTGGCGGCAAGTCCGGTAATGCGGGTCACGATTTCCACGGCGCGGACATTATCCCAGCCGGGCAGATTCGGCGGGGACTGAATGATCCCGCAGCGGGAATCCAGCGGACCGCCGCAGGAAATGCCGATCCCATCCACCGGTTCACCGCCGCCAAAATCCGCATAAAGCAGTCTGAAGGACCGGCAAAGTTCCCCGAGACACGCTTCCGGTTCCGGAAAATCCGCCGTAGCAAAAACACGCCTGCCCAGTACCCGGATGAGACCATCGGGACCGCACTTTCCCAGAACAGCGGCACACTTGGTCCCGCCGATGTCAAAACCCGCTTTCAGCATGAATCAATTCCTTCAAATTACGCCTGATAATATACTTTACCATCATCGCTTTTACAAACTGCAGACACGGTAAAATCCGTCTTCAGAGCGCACGTTGCCGGATTCCGGATATTTTATGCGCCGTATCTGCAGAAAAACGGTAAAAATTTTCCAACGTTTTCCGGAAAAAAAGTTGAAAAAACGGACGCATATAGTACAGTATGAAGATCATGATCCGGAACATGCGGAAAAACTGCATCGGGGGGATGCGGTCCGGGACCGGTAAAAATTCCATTGGAGGGGGATGAATTATGGTAAAAAATTTTGAAGGCCGTCTTGCTGCCGCATCCAGCGAAGAACAGGTCAAAGCAGCCAAACAGCTGCTGAAAAACGATGCGCTGACCAGTGTCTGGCGAATGCCCGGCGGACGGATCGGAGCGGTGTTTCATGACCACAATGCTTATGTGAGAACGGAAGTTCTTCCCGGCGAACCCGGCAGTGTGGATTGTGAAGTGTGCGGCAGAAGCGATCAGCATCTCTGCGCTCACGCTGTGGCGGTCATTCTGTACTGCACCCGGTTCAACCAGGAGATCAAAGCCATCGACGACGGGGTATCCAATTACGCAGGGCTCAAGTACGAAGGGCTGGATGCGCTGGCGGAAAAGACACCGGTCCAGCCGGTCTGCCGTCTTTCGCTGGAGGCTCTCTCGGCATTTCCCCATGTTCCAAGCAAGTGGGAAAATGCGGTCTTCGCCGTCAAACTGCACGGCAAAGAGCGGGATTATCTCGGCAACATCAACAATCTGCGGCAGCTTTTTTTCGAGAAAAAACTCTCCATTGCGCTGAAACTGAATGAGTTTTCTCTCCAGGACCAGCAGATCATCCGGTTCATGGCCGTCAACGGAGAACCGGACGGATCCCATATTCTTCTGAACAGCGAACAGACTGCAGAACTTTTTCACTCTCTTATCGGCTTTGAACGTTTCACCCGGGAAGGACGGCGGCTCTTCATCCGAGGCGACCGGTGCGAACCGGTGATCCTGCGGGAAAAAAAGGCCGGGGATATCCGGTTTTCACCGGGAATAAAGGCCGGAGAAACCCTGATTCCCATCAGCGGAGCAAAAGTCATTACAGGCCGCTCCGGCTGCTGGATCGGACATCTCGGGGAGTACTTTTTCATTCCGGGGACCGTGGATGTGGGCTGGCTCCGGAGCTTCTACCGTACAGGAGAACAGAGCACCTCTTCCGGACGGATCTCCGAAAGCATGCTGCAGGATGGGACCTTCCCCCTGCCGGTGCTGGACACGGATTCCCTTGCTCTGCGGCAGGAACACTGCAAGGTCCTGCTGGGCGCCCTGCTGGACGCGGAATCCCTGTTCCATCTGCAGGTGGAGTACCTCTATGAAAATGGGGTCTATCCGGCCGGGTCCGGCCGCATAGGCAGGCAGGGGAAAGCGTGTTTTCTCCGGGATGAATGCGCGGAACTGCAGCTGGAACGGGAACTGGATATGTTCGGCTTCCGCCGCAGCGGAGATATCTTCACCCTCGACAATCAGGAAGCAGCAGGAACCTTTCTCGACCGGGTTCTTCCGGCATGGCTGGAAACCCGGAACAATCTTTGCCTGGAAGCGCCGCTGGCCCGGCTCTGCGCCGGAGGATGCGGACTTCCCCGGGCGGAATTCACCTGTTCGGTATTAAGCAGAAACGAAGCGGGATACCTGATGCAGTACGATCTTTCCGCCTCCGGCACACCACTGGGATTCAGAAAAACCGCAGCGGCAGTGCGCGTGGGAAAACTCTATATCGACTGCGGCGGCAAGGCTCTGGCAAAACTTCCGGAATCGCTTTCTTTTTTCATGCGAGGAGCCGTCAATGCCGTCACCGCACTGGATGAAAATCACCGGACATTTGAACTGCCTTTTTACCAGGTCCAGTATTTCCGGCACCTGACAGCCAGTCTGCCTGGAGCGTGTCCGGGAGTGTTTGACGAAGAAGCCCGTGCCGTTGCACCCGGAGAGGAAAATACGGAGCCACGCTTCACCTTCGCCGGGACCCTCCGCCAATATCAGAAGGAAGGGGTGGACTGGCTGGAAAAGATGACCGATCAGCTCTTCAACGTGATCCTGGCCGATGAAATGGGGCTGGGCAAGACGGTCCAGATTCTGGCGCTTTTAGCGCGCCGCCTGCCCCGGAACGGGAACCCCGCCATGGTCATCTGCCCCTCCAGTCTGGTCAGCAACTGGGAGCGGGAATGCAGCCGCTTCGTCCCCGGACTCCGCGTTGCCGCCATGCAGGGCAGTGGCCGCGGGGACCTGTGGGAAAATCTTGCGGATTTCGATCTGGTGATCCTTTCTTATGCCACGGCCCGGCGGGACGCGACTCATCTGCGGAAACAGCACATGAGCTATCTCGTGCTGGACGAGGCCCAGCATATCAAGAATCCGGGAACCGCCAACTCCCAGAACTGCAAATCCATCCGGGCGACCCACCGGATCGTGCTGACCGGTACGCCCCTTGAAAATTCCAGCGAAGATCTCTGGAGCATCATGGATTTTCTGCATCCGGGGATGCTGGGAAGTTTCGCAGCTTTCCGGAAATTCTATGCGGAGATTGCAGACAGTCAGGAACTTCAGCAGGATCTCGCCGCCCGGGTGTCACCCTTTCTGCTGCGCCGGACCAAAGCGCTGGTGGGACAGGAGCTGCCTCCCAAACAGGAACGGACACTCTTCTGTGCAATGGAGGAGGGTCAGCGGAAGCTCTATGAAGACATCCGGGCCCACGGTCTGAAAGAACTTGCCAGAATGCGCAAGGGGGATCTGCGGGCAGGAACGGAGATCTTCACCACGCTGCTCCGTCTGCGGCAGATCTGCTGTCACCCGGCCCTGCTGCCGGAACATGCCGGACAGGATGTCGGTTCCGCCAAATTTGAACTTCTGCAGGAACTGGTGCTGGAGCACCTGGATTCCGGACACAAACTGTTGCTTTTCAGCCAGTTCACCAGTCTCCTGTCGCACATATCCCGGTGGCTGGATGAAGCGGGGATTGCATATGAATACCTGGACGGAGGCACCCGCAACCGGCAGGCCCGCGTGGATCATTTCAACAACGATCCGACGGTTCCCCTCTTCCTCCTGAGTCTAAAAGCGGGAGGGACCGGACTGAACCTGACAGCGGCGGATACGGTGATCATCTGCGACCCGTGGTGGAACCCGGCGGCGGAACTTCAGGCGGCGGACCGTACCCACCGGATCGGCCAGACCCGCAAAGTCACCATGCTGAAACTGCTGGTCAAGGATTCCATTGAAGAAAAAATTCTGGACATGCAGCTTCAGAAACAGGAAATTTTCAACAACGTCATCGACAACCCGGGAGTCGGCGGAGGCAAATTCTCCATCGATGAACTGAAATTTTTACTGTCCTGAGTTTTCGTGGGGGAAAAAAACTTCAAGTTTTGGGGAGAGAGAAAAGATGAAGAGTCTGAAATGCAGCAAGTGCAATTCAAGCAACCTGCCGGATGCGGTCGTGTGCATCCGCTGCGGAGCACGGTTGGAACGAAAGAAGCCCCATACGGCCGAAAAACTCTGGAAGGCAGGGATTCTTCAGTCGATTCTGACCGCTCCATGGAAACTGGTCCGCTGGAGTCTGAGAACCGTCTGGGGAACCGTGCAGCTGTGTCTCATTCTGCTGCTGACTGCCGCAACGATCCTCGGGATACTGGCGTTTGCGCCATTCAACCTGCCGGAAATGCCCTTCCCGCAGACAGCCACGGAAAAAGATCTGCATGACGATCTGCGTGTACTTCTGAGAAAAGGCGGCATTATGGAACTGGAACTCCAGCGGATCATACAGCTGGGCAACTACCTCATTTTTGCCCCCCAGTCCCAGTATATGCGTCACACCCGGAAAGATAAAAAAATACCCGGACCGGATGGAAATACCGGTTATTTTTCCATGCGGATGCAGGACAGCAATACCATCATCTTTGCATTTGTCTGGAAATACAAAGACAAACACCCCATACTGCTTTCCGCAATATTCCGGCAACCGGCCACTGCGAACGCAATCATGAAGCTCCAGGGATTCCGGCTCGGGCAGCTCCAGATTCCTGAGGAATTGTTCACCTGGATCGCACTCCGGCGTCTGCGCCGCTGGAACCGGCATGAGCGGTTCACGGAAGTGCTCCAGCGGGTGGTGGCGATGCGTCACCTGGAAGACGAGCCTCCCGCCGATGAAAAGCCGCAGGATATGCTTGAAATTGCGGAAAAAGTCAAAAAGGCGCTGCTGGACAACTCCGAAAAAAAGGATGTGTTCCTCCTGAAAATCAATCCGCCGGACGCTATGCGCCTGCGGTGACCGGAAGCGCACCTCCTCCGACAGTTCATGCCCGGGCAAGCGTCAGCACCCGGACACCGGCAGCGCCGGCATCAAGCAAGGTTTCCGCCGCTTCGTGAAGCGTCGATCCGGTGGTGAAAACATCATCCAGCACCCAGACATTCAAGCCGTCCAGGCGGATCCACGGCCAGACGGCAAAGGCGCCCTTGAGGTTTTTCACACGCATCTTCCGGGGAAGTGCTGCCTGGTGGGGCGTCGGCCTCGTCCGGAACATGACCTGGCGAAAAGGCACATGAAGATCCCGGGCGCAAATGCTGGCAAACAGAGCCGACTGATTATAGGACCTCGACCAGCAGCGGGTAAAAAAAAGCGGAACCGAAGTCATCATGTCCATGGGTTCGGAAATCTCCTTCAGTCTCTCCGCCGCAATGAAACCGAACGGCCGGGCCAGTTCCGGAAAACCGCCGAATTTGAACCGCTGCACCAGCAGCTTTCCGTATCCGGAATAAGGGAAACAACTTACGGCATAGCGCCAGGGACGAAGTTCTTCGCGGAGACACTTGCTGCACTGGGCCAATGCGCCGTCCAGCTCCCCGCCGCACCCGGGACAACGGATCCCGTCAAAAAGCTTCATTTTTTCGCGGCACTCGCGACAGAAAGCATTACACTTGTCCGAGGGGGCCCCGCATCCTGGACAGGGGAAAATCCCGAGCGCCTGACGCAGAAAATTCAGCACGTCCTGCAGACTCCCGTAATCTCAAAAATCATCTGTTCCAGCACGATCCGCCGGTCTCCGCCACCGGAAACCAGCGCCCGGTTGGCTTTCAGAACAGCGTGCAAGATCCGGGCAAGTTCCTCATCACCGAACCGGGCGGCTCCCTCGCACATTTTGAAGGCACGGTATGGATGAAGTTTCAGCAGCATATTATCCGGGTGCTGATCCCGGAGTTCCTGGGGGATGCTGTCAAATGTATGCGGATTCACCCGGGAGACATGAAGTTCCCGCATGGCCTGCCTCAGCTTGATCATCCCCTGAAACTCACTGGACACCATGGCAAGAACCCGGATCTCCGCATCCCCCTGTTTCAGCAAAGTGTCCAGCACCGTCAGGGCCTCCCGGGCATTGCGGGCAACCAGCGCTCCGGTGAAGTTCCACCCCATGGCCTCCGGGGTACGGCTGCAGACAGCCCGGCAGTCCGCCAGAGAGATCTCCGGCTCGGCTCCGGCGTAGGCGATCACTTTGGCGACCTCCTGATACAAGGTTCCGGGATCACTGCCGGAAATCTCCTCGATGTACCCGATCGCGGAGGATGCAATATGCTTGCCGGCATCTTCGCACCACTCCCGGATCCGGACCTTGCGGTTTTCGGCGAAATTCCGGTCCCCTGCCCGGCCGGAAGCACAGATCTCCACCGAGGCCCCGGCGGCCTTCACCGCCTTCGCCCAGCTTTTGCGCTGGTCAAAACCGGGACCGTTCAGGATGATGGACTGCTCCTCCGGAAGTGGTGCGGCCAGCATCCCGGCCAGCACCCCGGCGGAACTCTCTTCTTTGTAAGCGGCGGCAAGCTCGTCAAAATAACCGAAATTCCGGATCCAGATATACTGGCTGTCCGCAAACATGGGCGGCGTCCGCAACGTGTCCAGGAGCCGGTTCACCAGATCCGGAAATTTGATCGATTCAGGTTCCGAATCAATGATCTCCATGTCGGATTTTTCCGGTTCGGCGCGACACAGGTCCGCCGCCGCAGCCCGGGCATGGGCCTTGGCGGTAAAATCATCGTCGCCGCTGATGATGACAAGCTTGCCCATAAAAAATCACTCGGATTTGCGGCCCAGCACCCGGTCGATGAAGAATGCCGGCCGGGCACGGACATCGGTGTAGATTCTGCCGATATACTCTCCGATGAGCCCGATCCCCACCATTTGGATACCCACAAAGATGAACAGCACCGCAAACAGAGTGAAAGTACCGAACTGCCCCCACTTGTCCCCGTCGCTGATGATGAAACGCCGCAGGATGATGTAAAGACTCAACAGAAATCCCGATGCCCCGGACAGCAGACCGAAATAGGTCAGGATCCGCAGCGGAAACGTGGTCATGCAGGTCAGCAGATTGAACTGCAGATTGATGAGCTTCCAGAGGGAATACTTGGATTCCCCGAAGGCCCGTTCACAGTGTCCCACCGGAATTTCGCAGGTATTGCGGGCGAAACTGTTGCCCAGCACCGGAATAAAGGTACTGCGCTCTCTGCACTGTTTCATGGCCTCCACCACCGGCCGGCGGTAAGCCCGGAGCATACAGCCGTAATCGTGCATCTTCACCCCGGTAGCCGCCTGAGCGGCCTTGTTGACGACCTTGGACGGCAGAGTCCGCAGAATCGAGTCCTTGCGGTTCTGACGGATGGTCCCCACCACATCGTTGCCCAATTCCGCCGCCTCCACCAAGTGCCCGAATTCTTCCGGAGGATTCTGCAGATCCGCATCCAGCGTGATCACCAAATCCCCGCGCACCAGAGAAAATCCCGCCATAATGGCGGAATGCTGCCCGTAATTCCGGTTCAGAAAGCAGCTGATCACCTGATCCGGATGGGCTTCGGACGCCTTGCTCATGATCTCAGACGACCGGTCACGGCTGCCGTCATCCACCAGAATGAGTTCGTAACGGCGACCCGTTTTTTCCAGTGACACCAGACACCGGGAAATCAGTTCCTCCAGACAGCCTTCTTCATTGTAAACCGGAACGACTACGGAGATAAACTCCACACGACTTGCAGACTGCATATAAAATTCTCCTCTTTTACAATTATCGACCGAACAACGACATCACTCCGCAAAGAATGGACGCCGAAAGCCACGCCAAACACAATACCTGTGACGCCAGATCCCGGGGGATCCCGCTCAAACGCTCCAGCCACAACGGGCGCCACTCATCCAAACGCATCAGCAGCACTCCGGCAAGACCGCATCCGGAAAGCACCAGTGCCGGAGGCTTCAGAAGCTGCAGGTGAAACAACATTTCGCCGAAAGCGCAGAAAATCAGACTGAACACCAGTCCGGCCGCTCCGACCTCCACCAGGATCCGGTTCCACAGGAGGACCCGGTTCCGGGAAGACCCAAGAACCGCACGGTGAAGCACGGCGGCAAAAAAGATTACTCCACAGGGAAGAAGAAGCGCCGGTGCCGCCCCTTCTTCCGGCAGAACACACCAGTATCCGGCCGTCAGCAGCAGCCCGATCCCCCACATCCGGGTCAATCTTCCCAATTTTCTCCACTGCAGAAGCGCCCCCCAGACCGCCGTGATCTCCAATGCAAAAAAAGGCAGACACCCGTAGAACCACAGATCGGCGGACGGTGTCCTCAACGGTGTGGACTCCGCAAAATCCCGTGCCAATTCTCTGGCACAAAGACTCAACCATCCGGAAACGCCGGACGGCCGTTCCGCAATGATCATGGGCAGCATGTAGAAAACCGCACCGATCAGAAAAGCGGGAACGATCTGCCAGTTCCGGACACGCCGCCGGAAACCGCTGAAGGAAAAAAACGGCAGCAGAAAGGGCAGCACGGCACATTGAGTGGAGAGTCCCGCGCTCCATCCCCCAGCGAAAAACAGGATCCAGAAGAGGTAAAGTGTCCGGACAGACTGCCGTTCCGCAGCCAGGAAGAAAAAACCTACCATCACCATATTGGATGCACTGGCCGTCATCAGCGGCAGTCCCATCCGCCCCGGCAGCAGAAAAACACAGGATCCGGCCAGCATCCACCCGGCGGTCAGCGCCGCAGAGACTCCGTACAGACGTTTTGCAAGCACCAGCACGATCCCGAGAACCAGCAATGCTCCTGCAACAGAGGGGATCCGGGTCAGAAGCGCCACCGCATCGGCGCTCCCGACACTCTGGGAAATCACGCCGCCAAGCAGAAACCACAGCGGCGTCTCCGTGCCTGATACCTGCAGCAGACCGGCAAAATCCCCGCGGGTAAAAAGCGCCCTGATGGTACGGGCATAGACCATCTCCGTCTCGGTCAGGGGTTCAGCCCCCAGCCGATACGTAAGTGCCGCAGCCGCAAACACCCAGATAAAAATCTGAGGGCACTGCCGGCGGACAGACTGGAAGAACCTGCGGATCAACGGGCAATCACCTCTCGAATGGCGGCAGCAACATCATCCACATCTTCCCGCCTCATATCCGGGAAAAGCGGCAGGGAGCAGATGCGGTCGCTGTTGTACTCCGTAGCCGGAAGTATGCCCGGCCTGAACCCCATGGTCTCCCGGTAATAGCGCTGCAGATGGGCACAGCGGAAATGCAACCCGGTACCGATATTGCGTTTTTTCAGTTCCGCCATAAAGGTGTCCCGGTCCATGTGCGGCGTATCCACCCGCACCACAAAAAGGTGCCATGCCGGATCAAACGCATATCCCGCCGGCTCCGCCAGCGGACGGATCTCCGGCATATCGGCAAGGAGTTCCCTGTAGCGCATGGCCAGTTCCCTGCGCTTGCGGTTGATATTCACGATCCGCTGCAGCTGGCTCACTGCCAGCGCGGCCTGCATATCCGTAAGATTGTACTTGAATCCCGGATCGAACACTTCCGCCTGCGGCGAACGGCCCCGGTTTTCCCGGTCAAAAGCATCCACCTTGATCCCGTGAAATTTGTAGAGCCGGACCGCATCCGCAAGGGCAGCGTCATTGGTGCAGAAAACTCCGCCCTCGCCGGCGGTAATGTTCTTGATGGCATGCAACGAATAGATCGCCGTCCCGTCGGAGCCTACATGCCGGCCCTTGTAGTATGTCCCCAGCGCATGGGCGGCATCCTCCACCACGGGGATATTGCCCGCCACTGCACGGATGCCGTCGATATCCGCAGGAGCCCCGGCGAAATGCACCGGGACGATCAGCCGGGTCCGGGGAGTGATCACTGCCCGGATGCTCTCCGGCGTGGCCAACATGGTCTCCCGGTCCACATCGCAGAAAACCGGTCTGGCTCCGGAAAGAACGATCATGTTGACGGTGGACACCCACGTCATGGAGGGGGTGATCACCTCATCGCCGGGGCCGATCTTCATGGCCTTCAGCAGCAGATGGAACCCGGCAGTGGCGCTGGACAAAGCCACCGCATACTTGCAGTTGCTGATCTCACACAGACTCTGTTCTAGTTCCTGATTCCTGGGCCCGTTGGTGATCCAGCCGGAACGAAGAACCTCCACCACAGCCTGAATGTCCGCCTCGTTGATGGCCGGACGGGTAAAAGGCAGAAACTCCTGTCGCATTTTTCAATCTCCGAAGTTTATCCTGATATTGGCTTGTAATTCAGGAATGTTAATGTAATGTACCACATCTTATGAAACTTGCAAAGATAATGTTGAAACTTTTTGCATTAACAGTCCTGATTCTGCTGGCCGGGTGCCGGGGACCGGAGGACCGGACGGATTTTCCGGCATCGGCGGCAGGAACCCTTCCGGTCCGGACGGCCCGGGAGATCTGCAGCCGTGCCATGCTGGATGTACGGACGGCGGAAAATTATCAGAGGCTGCAGAGGGAACACCGGGAAGAGACCCTGCAGTTCCGGCTGCCGGGGGAGATCGCCCGCTGCCGGAACAGTCACGGACAGACCGCCGAAGTGCAGCGGATGCTGGATCTGGCCCAGATGTATCTTCAGGAACTTGCCGCGGCGGATACCCCTTCCGCACGAAAAATGCTCAGGAGGGAAACGGCAAGACTGCTCTTCCGGGAATTTGATGAGCTTGCCGTCCGGCTCCTTGCCGGGGAAAAACTTCTCTGCGCCATCGAAGATGCCCATACCCCCGCCCTTGAAGGGAAACGGCAGAAAACGGTGCTGGATTACGAAAATGCCCGGCTGGAAATGCGGACGCTGCTGGGGCTCCCCGCCGGGGTACCGTTTCTCCTCATCCCGGATGAGCAGACTGAACCGCTGCCGCCGGAGAGATCCCGGCTGGAAACGGCCTTCCTTAGCCGCCCGGAACTGGAAGGTTCCCCCTTCCCCCCTGAAGAACTGGCGGCGGCGGTCCGTTTCTTTGCCGGCATGAAAACGATCCGGAACACGGAAGAATCTGCCATGCGGACAACGCTGCTGCTTTTCCGGGCCCCCCGGGAACTCTACAAACGGAAACTGAAGGACCGGGCCAATCCGGCGGATCTGAAATATCTTCTGGCAGCTCTGGGGCTCCATGCGGAACTGGAACTCGCTGAACGGGAATTCCGTCAGGCAGTCCGGGCGGAAGAAAAGATCATGCTGACGGCGGGGAGCGATCCCCGCAGCCGGGTCGAACAGGCGGAAGCTGCGCGGACCCGGCAGCTCGCAGAAGTCCGCCTCCGCGCCGCCATGGGATACCCGCGGAATATTTGCGTCAAACCGCAGGTTCAGACCGAACCTCCGGAAAAACTCTTGAAAATGCTGGAATTTATTGAGAAAAACTGTCAAAATGAGTAACTGTCTTTTGTATCGACTCGCCCTTGTCCTTGCGGCTCTTGCTGAAATCGCGGCCGCCGTATGGATTTTCCGCCGCAAAGCGGAGAACACTCCGCAAACGGACAGGATCCCCCGGGCGAAAATCCCGGGGATCGTGCTGGGTTTTCTGGCCCTCCTGTGGTGCGTGCCCCATGCGAGACCCATTGTCTTTGACTGGATGCTCCCCATGCTGTATCCCATGGTCATCGGGCTCACCATCCTCTCATGGTTTTTCCTCGACTACCTCTTCAGCCGGGCACTTGGAGGGCTGATGATCCTGTGCGCTTATTACTTCGTCCACGGGGCGTGGGAGTTTCATACCCCTGGAACGGCGGGGCTCTCCATTCTCTACTGGCTCCTCGGCATTGCCGGGATCGCCTTTTCCGGGAAACCCTGCTGGATGCGGGATTTTCTCCGGAGTTGCTGCCGGAGCCCGAAAATCCGGACCGCAGCGGGGATCAGTCTTGCGGTCCTCTCCGCAGTCACTCTTCTGGCGGCCGTGCTGACAGCCGGAGGCGTTCAATGAGTTTCGATCTGGCCATTTTTGCCGCAGATTGTCATGTCAAAGATCCGGAAACTTTCGTCCGGAAATGCGATGAGCTCCGGAATCTACTGGAAGAGACCAATCAAGTCACCAATCTCACCCGGATTGTGGGAGAAAGGGAGTTTGCCGTAAAACACGCGGCCGACAGCCTCGGGATTGCCCGATTTTTCCCGGAACTGGCGGAAAAACCTCTGCGGGTCGCGGATGTGGGCTGCGGAGCTGGTTTTCCGTCCATCATCCTGGCGCTGGCTTTCCCGGATCTCCGGATCACGGCCATCGATTCCACCGGCAAGAAAATCGCCTTTGTTCTCCATGCGGTGCAGACGCTCGGGCTCAAAAATCTCACCCCGGTCCACGGTCGGGCCAACGAACTCAACCGAAAGACGGAATTCATCCGGCACTTTGACATTGTCACCGCCCGTGCAGTGGCAGCGGCAAAGAGCCTCGTCCATGACACGGATAAATTTCTTGTTCCTGGGGGCCGTTTCATCCTCTACCAGTCCCCGGAAAGAGCGGAACAGGACGCTGCGGAACTGGGCAGGATGCACCGGCGCATTACGGAAAGTTTCGACCTGCCGGAAGATGCAGGCAAACGGTGTTTTCTGGAAATTTCGCCGGATCGGCGGTAAAATCACGCCGGCTTGCCGTCCAGCGCATCCCGGATGGCTTTTGCTACCAGGGGGAGCCTGTGGGGTTTCGGCAGAAATCCGCAGGCCCCCTGCTGGAGGAGATCGTGGACCTCTTCCTCGGAAACAAAGCCGCTGGAGAGCAGGACCTTCACCTTCGGGTCAATGGCCCGCAACTGGTAAAACGCCTGATGTCCGCCCAGCTTCGGCATGATCATATCCAGCAGCACCAGATCCACCGCTCCGGGATTGTCCCGGTAGATATTGACGGCGTCCTCGCCGTTTTCCGCCAGCAGTACCGAATACCCAAGCATTTGAAGTGCTTCAATCAGAAAATCCCAGATGGTCTCGTGATCATCCACGATCAGAATCGTTTCCGTGCCGTGAGGCAGGCTCTGTATAGTTTCCGCAGTCATGATGCAACACTCTCCCTCAGGAGCTCCCATCTCCCCACAGGGGTTTCCGCGAGACCTCCTTTTCATAATTATAGCAAAAAATTTGAAAAAAACAAGTTTGTCATGAAAAAAACTTGCAAGATATTTTCCGGCATGGTATATTCAGCGGTGGAAATGGAAATATTTTCAGACCGTAACTGAAAATATGCAACAAAAGGAGTTTGCGCTATGAACGGCTGTTATAAAAACGCCAAGGAAAGATTCCAGGAATTCGGCATTGATACCGAAAATGTACTGAAGCGTCTGAATCAGATCCCCCTCAGCCTCCACTGCTGGCAGGGCGATGATGTGGCGGGGTTCGAAAATGCCGGGGCTCTGGACGGAGGTATTGCCGTCACCGGTCACCACCCCGGGGCCGCCCGCAACGGCGATGAACTGCGCAAGGATCTGGACTTCGCTTTTACATTGATTCCCGGCCCCGTGCGCGTCAACCTCCACGCCATCTATGCGGAACCTTCCGGCAAAAAGAAACCGGGCCGGGACGAACTTTCCGGCAAAGATTTCACTCCTTTCCTCGACTGGGCGGCGGACCGGAAAATCGGTCTTGACTTCAATCCGACCTTCTTCGCCCATCCCATGGCGTCCAGCGGCATGACTTTGAGCAGTCCGGACAAAGCGGTCCGGGAATACTGGATCCGCCACGGCATCGCCTGCCGGAAGATCGCGGAAGCCTTCGGCAAAAAACTCAAAAACTGTGCCATCACCAATTTCTGGATTCCCGACGGGTACAAGGACTGCACGGCGGACCGGCTGGCCCCCCGGGAACGGCTGGCGGAATCCCTCGACAGGATCTTTGCGGTGAAAATCGATCAGAAGTGCAGCAGGGACGCA
>DCGO01000065.1:30265-31526 GCA_002314605.1 Lentisphaeria bacterium UBA1776
TGGAGAGCAAACTTTTCGGGATCGGGAGCGAGAGTTATGTCACCGGTTCCCACGAGTTTTACATGGGCTATGCCCTGAGCCGGGGGAAAATGGTCTGTCTTGATTCCGGGCACTTCCACCCAACCGAATCCATTGCCGACAAAATTTCCTCGCTCCTGCTCTTCAGTGACGAGCTGATGCTCCATGTGAGCCGGGGCGTCCGCTGGGATTCCGACCATGTGGTGATCCTGAACGATGAACTCCGCTCCATTGCCGAGGAAGTGGTCCGTCACGACTTCGACAAACGGGTCCATATCGGCCTTGATTACTTCGACGGCAGCATCAACCGGATCGCGGCCTGGACCATTGGTGCGCGGGCAACGCGCCTTGCGCTTCTTGCCGCCATGCTGGTCCCCTTCCGGAAAATCGCGGAGATGGAGAAAAAAGGCGACTTCACCGGGCGTCTTGCCACGCTGGAAATGGTCAAAACATTACCGGGCAATGCCGTGTGGCATGAATACTGCCGCCGTTCCGGCGTTCCGCTGGATGCCGAATGGCTGGCCCCGGTCCGGGCCTACGAGAAAAAAGTTCTCTCCAAACGCAAATAATCTTTTTTTGACAGTTTGTGACACAGTTCCGGCGGAATCGAGGGTCATGGCGGCAAGTCTGCGGGCCACGCCTTCCCGTCCCCATTCGGTACCGGCAAAGACGTTCCTGACCTCCAGCATGTCCCGGGTATCCTTGGGTAGATTCCTGAAAACATTGGACTCCATGATATGCCGCCGGACCAGTGTTGCAACGCATCTGTCTGTGTGTTCGGTGTCGTTCAATACGGCTTCCGCAGCGCCTGAGATACCTCCCTGACGGAGGATCCATTGAATGGCCTTTTTGTCCCATTCTGCAATATGTTCCGTGGTATAGAGCTTGTTGTCCAGCAGGTCCTGATACTCCTTGCGGACTTCGCCGTCCTGAATGATCGGATTGATCTGCCGGTGTTTTTGCAGGCTGTATTCTTTCCCGTCATATTTTTAATTTTTTCCAGATTCCTCGCTTGACATTTCCAAAACCGAAGATACCGTATTGTCGGAATCGGTGATTCCGGAAGACGCCTGATGCGCCCGGTTTTCAGCCTTACGGTTGGAGTAGAAGTTAATCACCGATTCATTTTTCTTTCTATCGTAATCAATGGTTATTGTCCGAAATTTTGTGAAAAACAACGATAGTTGCCAATGTTGACAACGATATTGCCGATGCCTTTCGTTCGTTCTTGCCAGTATTCTTC
>DCGO01000016.1:0-1041 GCA_002314605.1 Lentisphaeria bacterium UBA1776
AACACACAACTGGCGAACATAGCCATATAGAATCCCTATCATCTTATATCAGAACTTATGGGGACGCAATAGATAATCTATATATCGCGGCAAAGATGCCTTGTGTGGATTTTTCTTATTATAAACATTCCACTATTCCAAGAGTAATTGATTTCACATTAAAGATGCCAGATTGTATCCGATTGCTAATGTTGAATTATCAATATGGAGTTAAAATAAATAAACCTGATATAGCATATAACTCATTGCTTGCAGCATTACAAATAGATTTATTGCTCAAGGGAAATCCATATATCTATTATCAATTGATAAGAGCAGCTAATATAAATACTATTTTTCAATCAATTAAAGAGTGTTCTGCGGAATCATCATTTAATGGACTTACTGTTCACGAAATTGATAAGTTAATAAATTTAATTCAAAAAGAGAAAACTGATATAAAAGCAGCATGGGTGCATGCATTTCAATTTGAATCATTGTTAGATGATAAAATATTATTAAAAACACTTCCCTTTTATAAGGAAGAAAAGCTTTCCGATAAAGAAAAAGTTTTAGTGGTTGCAGATTATAAAGCATCTTTAAAAATTATGGCGGAACAGGTAATAAAAGAGCAAATGGACAAGAATTATTTGTACGAATTAAAAAAGAAAGAAGCAGATAAAAATAAACACTTTTCCTCCTCAATCCTTGATTTTGAACGATGGGTTCAAGTTTACGCATATTCAGAATCTCAATTAGATGTAATTGAAACACTTTTGCAAGCCGTCAAATTTTATAAAAAGAATGGACTATACCCAACAAAGAATGATGTATTTTCAAAAACAACCTCAGATACAGTAGAGTATTTTCCTCAAGAAAAAGGCTTTGACTTAATCATCAAAGATTATGACATCTTATCTTATGGATATATAAAAAAAACATCCGATGATAAAACCTCTTTGATAAATCTTTTTAACTAGGGTCTGCTAAATAATTTGCAAATAATTCATATTTTTACTTAACTTATCACTGCTGTTCGGGGAAAATTCAGCAGATAAAATC
>DCGO01000016.1:1060-38056 GCA_002314605.1 Lentisphaeria bacterium UBA1776
GGCTGATCGGGTAAATTCCAGTCAGGCGGCTTCAAGAGTGTTTTCCGGGTAGTGTCCGAGATTTTGCGCACATTTGATTCCGATAGATTACAGAACCACGTGTGCAGAAGCGGAGCCGTTTCAAATAATTTGCAAAGAATATTGCGCTTCTCCCCGAAAACTGGACAACTTGTATTGGTGTGAAATGGCCTGTAATTTCAAAAGCCTCTGTCCCCCATACAGGCAACAATTGATACCCTGTACTGCCTTTCAGGCAGGATATATATGGTGACCGGTTCCGGAAGCCGCGCCAGTGGGAGCGGAAACGCAGTTTTTTCCATGTTTTTTACGGGAAATCCATTTTTTTTTTGCAAAAACCGTCTATATTGATGAAAGATTTTTTTTTTGAAAACGCGGGAGAACAAGACCCCGCGGGAAAGGTTTGACATGAATCAGCAGTTTTTGACTTGCCGCCCCTATCTGGCCAACCCGGATCAGCTCTGTTACGCCCGGCTCTCCCTGCTCCAGGAAGGCTCCGCCCGGGGGCAGCGGATCGTGGATGTCTGCAACGGCTCCGGGTTACAGTTTACCCTGACCCCCGACCGGGGCATGAACCTGGTGGAATGTTCCTTCCGGGGCATCCCCATCGCTTTCCGCACCCCCCTGGGACACCGGGGCGTCTCCGGCAACTGGCTGGGAGACTGGACCGCAGGCATGATGACCACCGCCGGACTCCGCAATGTGGGCAGCCCCAGCGGCTCCCAGGGCCTTCACGGTCACATCTCCGCCGAGGCGGCGGAAAATCTCGCCCCCGTCTCCCGTGACGGCGAGATCGCCGTCTCCGGCGTCCTCCGTGAAGGCGGCCTCTTTGACGATTCTCTCCGCCTCGAGCGCACCGTTTCCACCGGTTACGGCAGAAACCGGATCGAAATTGCCGATACGGTGACCAACTGCGGCGAAAAACCGGTTTTCACGGAGATCCTCTACCACTGCAATTTCGGCTACCCCTTTGTCTCCCCGGATCTGGAATTCGATGTTCCGGAACACGAAATCGTCCCCCGGAACGATGATGCCGCCGCTGGACTCACCGAATGGAATCACTTCCCGGAACCGCTCACCGGGTTCAGCGAACACTGTTTCCGCCACAAGGTCGAGCCGGACAAGAACGGCATCGGCCGCTTCCGGGCCCTCAACCGCAAACTCGGGATCGCCGTCTGCATGGAATTCGACACCCGGACCCTCCCGTACCTCATGGAATGGAAGAAACCTTCGAAATACGGTTACGTGCTGGGGATGGAGCCCACCAACGGTTCCCTGAACGGCTGCGAGTTCGACCGCGTCAACGGTTTCGGAAAGACTCTGGCCCCCGGCGAACGCATTGCCTACAACTGCGCGCTGGTCTTTGAAGACCTGGACTGATCAAAACTTCAACTTCAGAAAGGAAAAAACGATGAACATTCCCAAAACTGCCAAAGCCGCCGTGCTGACGGCCCCCGGAAAATTTGAGTTCCGCGAGTTCCCGATCCCCGAGACCGGAGATGACGAAATGCTGGTGAAAGTCGAGGGCTGCGGCGTCTGCGGCACCGACGGTCACGAGTACAAGCGCGACCCCTTCGGCATCTGTCCCACCGTGCTTGGCCACGAAGGCACCGGCACCATCGTCCGGATGGGCAAAAACATCCATACGGATTTCACCGGGCTGCCGCTGGCCGTGGGGGACCAGATCGTCACCTGCATCATCCCCTGCGGAGAGTGTAGCGCCTGCAAGAACACCCCCGAACGCACCAATATGTGCGAAAAATCCGGGATCTACGGTTTGAATCCCGATGATGATATTCACCTGAACGGTTACTACGGCGAGTATCTGGTGATCCGCAAGAATTCCACCGTGTTCAAGGTGAACGGCATGACACTGGATCAGCGGATGCTGGTGGAGCCGGCGGCGGTGGCCATCCACGCCGTGGAGCGGGCCAAGACCACCGGACTTCTTCGTTTCGACACCACCGTTCTGGTGCAGGGCTGCGGCCCCATCGGCCTCATGGTCATGGCGGTGGTCCGCACGCTGGGCATTGAACACATCATCGCCGTGGACGGCAACGACAACCGCCTGGAGACGGCGAAGAAGTTCGGTGCCACGGACACTTTCAATTTCACCAAATTTGCCGATGTCAATGAACTGGTGGCGGCGGTAAGGAAAGTTACCAACGGACTGGGGGCGGAATTCGTCTTCCAGTGCACCGGGGTCCCCGCCGCCCACGCCAACGCTCTGAAGATGATCCGCCGGGGCGGCGGCATGTGCGAGGTGGGCTTCTTCATGAACGGCGGCGAATGCGCCGTCAATCCCCATTTTGATTTCTGCAACAAGGAGATCACGCTGGTGGGTTCCTGGGTCTATACTCCGCAGAACTACCCCACCACCTTTGCCTTCCTCAAGCGGGCCAAAGGCATCGGGCTCCCGGTGGAATCGCTGGTGACGCACCATTTCCCGCTGGAGAAGATCGGCGAAGCGCTGGAGACCAATGTGAAGATGCTTGGCATCAAGGTGGCCGTCGTCGTTGACTGATCCGGTTTCCCGCCGGGCGGGTTGACGGTTCCGGCAGTCTTTTTGTTTCCCGGGGTATTGTAAATTCGCGCAGGCGCGTGTATATTATTTCCCGGGAGGATTGCCGGTATGCGGATTGCGTATTTGGGCGGAGCATTCGATCCGCCGCACATGGGACACCTGGGGGAAGCCCGTGCCTGTCTGGCCGCCGGTGTGGCCGAGAAGGTGTGGCTGGTGCCGACGTATGCCCCGCCGCACAAGGACGGGAGGCATGTGACGGGGTTCCTGCACAGGCTGGCCATGCTGAAACTTCTGGCGGAGGGCGAACCGGGGCTGGAGGTTATGGAGGTGGAGCGTCAGATGATGCTTGAACCCTCCTACACCATCGATATCCTGCGGGTGCTGAAGCTGGCATATCCCGAGCATGATTTCGTGCTTTTGGTCGGGGGGGACAGTCTGCTGGACCTTGCCGGCTGGCACTGCGGACGGGATCTGGCGGAGGAATTCGAGATCTGGAGTTACCCACGGGGCGGCTCGGCGGTTTCGCCGGAGACATTGTACAAGGTCTGGCCGGAGGATCTGGCGGAGAAGCTTTGGAAGCGGCGCCTCGCGGGGCCGCTGTATCCGGAAGCATCCTCCCAAATCCGGCGGATGCTGGCAAATGGAGAGGACACCGGCGGCATGCTGCCGGGGAAAATCATGGACTATATTGAGGCAAATCATTTATACGGGAGAGGTGGGAAATGACATCGACACGGGTGGAACCGGCGGTCCTGGCGGCTTTCTGTGCCAAAACTGCGGATGACAAACTGGCGGAAAATGTGGTGACGCTCCCCATTGGGGAAAAATCATCGGTGGCGGATTATCTGGTGATCGCCACGGCCAACTCCATGCCGCATCTGACGGGGCTTGCCTCCAGCATTGAGCGCGGCGTCCGGGAGGAGTATCAGCTCCGGCCGTATTCCGACGGCGGCGAAAGCTCCAGCGGCTGGGTAGTGCTGGATTTCGTGACGGTGGTGGTGCATCTGATGCTCCCGGAAATGCGGAGCCGTTACGGACTGGAAAGTCTGTGGAGCGGGGCCCCCTCGCCGGAAGCATTGGGGGAACTTGAGGCGCATACCCGCCGCTGAAAGGATCTTTGACTTATGGCACAGCGAAACGGCAATCCGGAGGCCCGGCGCCGCTGGAATGAATATCAGTGGGAAGAGGAACTTCGGCGGGAAGACCGCCGGATCTCCTGTTATTTCCGCGAACTGCCGCTGTGTCTGGATCTGCCCGGCGAGGAGGAGATGATCTTTGAGGAAATGCAGTCCCGGCCGGGGCTGGTGCCGGCGGGAGCTTCCCCGGGGCACTGGCGGATCTGGGATGATCCGGTATTTTCCAGGGAGGGGGATGCCGGAGACACGGAGCAGGTCCCGATCCGCCGTCCCGGAGATGAGTGGATTGAAAGGCTGGATGATCTCCTGGTGGAGTGGAATGCTTTGTCGGCACGGTCCCTGCCTCTGGCTTTTGAGAAGGAATCCCTGGCGGTAAGCTGCGGATTCGGCAAGCTGATCGTCCGGATGTCGGATTTCATCGATACGGAAAAAAACGAATTGGCCGCTTTGAAGATCTGTCTCGGCAAGCGGGCCGTCAGCGATGTGCATGAACTCTGCTGCATGCTGGAGGCCGTGGCGGCACTTCAGCCGTCCGCCGGGGATCTGGCCATGCACCTTGCCGGTGTGCTGCAGGATCTCCGGGAATATCTTACCGACCAGCTGGCGGCGCTGCGCCGTGACCGGCGGAAAACAGGAGAAGAGAAGTGATTGATGTCATTGCCATTGACGGTCCGGCAGCCTCCGGCAAAAGTACTGTGGCCGGATGTCTGGCGGAAACGCTGAATATCCCGTATATCAACACCGGAAACATGTTCCGGGCCGTCACCCGGGCGGCTCAGGCGGCGGGGATCCGTACTCAGGAGGATTGTACCGAAGCGAGGCTCAGGCCGGTGCTGGAAAAGCTGCAGATGGATTACCGGCAGACTCCCGAAGGGAAGTGGGATCTGGCGGTCAACGGCGAGTTTCCCGGAAGTGCCCTGCGTGCCCCGGAAATTGCCGCGCTGGTGAGTCAGGTGGCTGCCGTGGGCTGTGTCCGGAGCCGTCTCAAGGACCTGCAGCGGAGTCTGGCGGTCAGGGGCATGCTGGTGATGGAGGGCAGGGACATCGGCACGGAAATTTTTCCGGATTCCCGGTGGAAGTTCTTTATTACCGCCACCCCGGAGGAACGGGCCCGGCGGCGGTTGGCGCAGTCCGGCGAAAACGTGTCCGGCGCCACGTTGGAAGAGGTGGCCCGGGGGATCGCCGAACGGGACCGGATCGACTCCCTGCGGGCCATTGCCCCCCTGCGTCCGGCTCCGGATGCGGAAATCGTGGACACCACCGGCATGACCATTTCGGGCGTGGTCGGTCACATTGTTGCCAGGGTGAAGGCATGAAGCACGAATCGACCTACCGTGTCCCCTATGCGGATACCGACCAGATGGGGGTGGTGTATTACGCCAATTATCTCGTATATTTTGAGCGGAGCCGTACGGACATGCTCCGCTCTGTGGGATTTCCCTACCGGGAAATGGAAGCTGCCGGATTCATGCTTCCGGTGTCGGAGGCGCACTGCCGTTATTTCCGGCCGGCGGAATATGATGATCTGCTGACTTTCCGCTCGTGGATCCGGGAGATGCGGGGGGTGCGTCTTACGGTGGCGACGGAAGTGCGGCGGGATGAAACTTTGCTGGTGTCCGGGAGCGTGACGCTGGCGTGTGTCAACCGAGACCGGAAAATTGTCCGGCTCCCTGAGCTTTTTGTCGAGAAATGCCGGCCCTTTCTGGAGCCGGAAAAAGGTGAGGAGTGAAGCATGGAATCGTGGAAATGGCCGGATGCGGAACAGCTTATGCCGCTTGAATTCTCTCCGGTGTATCAGCCCCGGATCTGGGGCGGAACGATGATGCATGATGTGCTGGGCCGTCAGGTGCCGGCCGGAGATACGCCCATCGGGGAGTCCTGGGAACTTTCGGACCGGCCGGAGGCCATGAGTGTGGTTTCCGGAGGTCCTCTTGCGGGACGTTCTCTGCATGAGCTGCTGACGCATTACGGTACAGCGCTGACCGGCGGGGCGACCGCTCCGGAAAGATTTCCTCTGCTGGTGAAATTGATCGATGCCGGAGAACGGCTGTCTCTGCAGGTCCACCCGGATGAACTTGCCTGCCGGAGCATTGGCGGCGGTGCGGAGCCGAAGACGGAGATGTGGTACATCATTGCGGCCCGCAGGGGGGGCTGCATCCTTGCCGGACTGGAGCCCCGGGCGACCCTGGTGCAGACCAAGTCGCTTCTGAATTCCCCCGAGGTGGAACAGGTTCTGCGCAAACACCCGTCGGTGCCGGGAGATGCGTATTTCATTCCGGCGGGAACGCTCCATGCCATCGGGGCGGGGAACCTGATTCTGGAGATTCAGCAGAATTCGGATACCACCTACCGTCTGAGCGACTGGGGGAGGGTGGATGCTCAGGGAAAATCCCGGGAACTGCATGTGGAGAAAGGGCTTGTTTCGGTGCATTTTACGGACCGGTCGAATCCGCGGATCGCGGGGGTGTCGGATCAGGCTGAACACAACCGCAAGTTTCCGATCGTCAAGGAATGCCGCCATTTTGCGGTGGACGATCTCCGGCTTACCGGCGTGTGGCACGATTCCACAGCGTCCGGCAGGAGCTTTCACCTTTTGAGCATGATTGACGGTCATGCCAGAGTGGAGACGGATGCCGGGGCGAAACTTCTGCTGGTGCCGGGTGAGACGGTGCTGATCCCGTTCCTCTGCGGGGCCTACCGGATCATTCCGGAAAACGGATCCCGTCCGGTGACGGTGGTACGGACCACCTTGTGAACAGAATTCAATCAAGCGGAGGCACTGCCTCCCGAGAGACAGGAAAAAATATGGAAATTTATCAGGAACTGAAGGAACGCGGATTCATTTATCAGGAAACGGATCCCGCAGCCATTGAGGCAAAACTCAATCACTCGCAGATCGCTTTTTATGTCGGATTCGATCCCACCGGAAACAGTCTGCATGTGGGGCACCTTCTGCCGGTCATGGCCATGCGTCTTCTGCAGAAGGCCGGCCATATTCCGGTGGTTCTTGTAGGGGGCGCCACTGCCCAGATCGGGGACCCTTCCGGTCGTTCCACCGCCCGGAATATGCTCTCCAAGGAGACCGTGGCGGAAAACGCCGAATGCCTCCGCCGCCAGCTGGGGCGCTTCATTTCCATGGAAAATGGGCAGGCTCATTTCGTCAACAACAACGACTGGTTCAAGGATCTGATGCTGCTGGATTTCCTGCGGGACATCGGCAGCCGTTTTTCGGTGAACCGGATGCTGGCCCAGGAATCGGTGAAACAGCGGCTGGAGAACGGCCTCTCTTTCCTTGAATTTTCCTACTCTCTCCTGCAGGGATATGACTTTTATCACCTCAATAAAACGCTGAACTGCACCATGGAGCTGGGCGGTCAGGACCAGTGGGGAAATATGGTGGCCGGGACGGAGCTCATCCGCCGGATGTCGGAGGACAAGTGCGAGGTGCATTGTCTGACGATTCCCCTGCTGATGAATCCCGCCACCGGGCAGAAATTCGGCAAGTCCATCGGCGGCGCCAGCGTCTGGCTGGATCCGGAACGTACCAGTGTTTTCGACTACTACCAGTTCTGGCGCAACAGCGATGACGCCATGGTGGAGGATCTGCTGTGCAAATTCGCATTGGATGTGCCGGTGGCGGAAGCCCGGGCCCTGGTCCGGTCTGGCAACATCAACCGGGCCAAGGAGATCCTGGCCTACGAGGCCACCAAGCTGGCCCATGGTGAATCGGAAGCGGCCAAAGCCTATATGCAGGCGGGGCTGAAATTCGGGTTCGCCGACCCGGAAGGGAAGATCGCCACCACCAGTTCCATTGCCGGAGTTTCTGCGGACACGGATGTGGAACTTCCCACCGTGACACTGCCGGCGGAACTTTTTGCAGGCGAAGGTCTGTGGATCGCCAGACTGATCGTGGAATGCGGTCTGGCAAAATCCACCAGCGACGCCCGGCGGCTGGTTCAGAGCAATGCCGTCTCCATTGACGGCGAAAAGATCACGGATCCCAAATTCACCCTGAAACAGGGGGAAGTGCGGGATAAATTCCTGCTGAAGACCGGCAAGAAGAACTTCAAACAGGTCGTGATCGGCGGGTAAGAGCAGGCTGCCGGACCGCGGCTTCTGCCGGCCTTCACGGGGAGGACTGCAGTGTGCGTGTGTGCAGCAGCACCGTCCGGCAGGTCCGGCAAGGCCGGCCGGGACTGTCAGTAGATGGTTTTATTCATTTTCTGATAGAGTGCAAAGGGGGCAAAAGCCCGGTCTTTCAGAAGCGGCCCCTCGACTTTGATCCCCCGGCGGTTGAATTCCTTTTCCCAGAGATCCCCTTTGTATCCCTCGTAGAAACCGATTTTTTCAGGCATGCTTTTGGGGGCGCCGAAAATCATTTTCCCGACTCCGCTCCAGGGAATGGCTCCGCTGCACATGGCGCAGGGTTCGCAGCTGGTCACCAGCGAACACTCTTTCAGCTCGCGGCTGTTCAGCAGGTTCTGAGCGTGAGCAAATGCGACCATTTCCGCATGGGCCCAGGATTGACGCGAATTTTCCACCACATTGACTCCGAGGGCGACCAGCCGGTCTTCTTTGTCGAAGATTACGGCGGCGAAGGGGCCTCCGGTTCCCTGCCGGACATTTTCTTCGGCAAGGTTGATGACAAATTCCATTTTTGCTTCATTGCTGCGGATACGTTTGCCGGCATGCCGCTGCTCAAGTTTGTGGAGCCATGGGGGCATCGGAATGGCGTTCACCAGCACTGGAACCTCTCCGGAACATTTTGTATTTCCGCTGCCGCAGCATCCGGTCAGCAGTCCGGCCGCCACAGCCATTGCAGACAGGAGCTTTTTCGTCTGTTTCATTCTCATTTCCTTTTTTCTGAAGTGTCGGCAGAAATGGCCGGATAGACTTTGAAGTGATACAGAATAATGCACAGTTCCGCAAATCCGGCCAGAATGACGGCGATAAGCGCGTAAATGCACAGCCGGCTGATCCGGAACACCTCATCCAGCGGCAGGAAGCCGATCAGCTCAAGTTCTCCGAAATTTTCACTGCAGGCAAGATATTTGGTCCCGTTGATGTCCGCGTAGAAGTATTCCCCTTCTTCCGTCAGGTTTCTGACTCCGATGTCAGCCATGGAACAGCCGATGATGGAGGTATTGTCCGCCGCGATGATCTTTTTCTGCTGAGCAAGAAGGATAAAGCCGTGTTCCCCGATCCGCAGGGACGGCATTCTCCGTTGGAGTGAAATGACCGAATAGACGTCCTCATAATGTTTCGGGTGAAAGGCGATCTGGACAATCCCCGGGGCATCTTTGCGGGAAACCCCGACATACTGGTAGAGCTCGCCGTCAAAACCGCGGCGGCGCGGTTTCTGAAGATATTCAAAATGCGGGTTGGTAACTGCCGGCATGAACTCATTGGACTGGGGCTGGGATTTCATATCATAACCTACCCCGTCGGAAACATTGGAATATTCCACGATCCCCTGAGCGTTGATGATAAAATATTCTTCGATCCCGAGTCTTTCGACGACATTTTTCAGTCTGGTGGGTTCGATTTCTGCGGTCCTCCGCTGTTCCAGGGCGTATGCCAGAGACCGGCACTGGGCAAGCGCCAGCTTCTTATAGACGGAGGATACCGTATCCATATCCTTCTGGGCATTCTCGAGAACCTCCATGCAGTCAATGAGGCGCAGCGCCAGCAGACCCTTTGCCATATTTTCCGACTGCTGCTTCAGGATCGCAGCGGTGACCGCAAGCAGAATACTCCACAGAATCAGTACCGGGATCAGGATGACGCGGCGTTTATTCAGCAGGATTTTCATGTTCGGGCGTTTCCTTGCAGGTTATGATCATGATTTCCGGGGGGCATTCGATCCGGACACGGATCCATGATGTGCCGATCCCGTATGTGATGAACATTTTCCGGTTTCCCGGAAAAGAGTAACAGTGTTCCGGATAGGCCGAACACCCGTTGTGGTGCAGCAGTATTTCCCTGAAGACCGGCAGCTGGATCTGGCCGCCGTGAGTATGGCCGGCAAAAAACAGTTTGACCGATGACGGAAAGAGCGTCCAGTAGTGCGGCCGGTGGATCAGTGCCAGGGTCGGCAGCTCCGGGGCGGTTCCACGCATGGCTTTTGCCGCTTTCGGGCCGTCGGGACCGGCGGTGTCCTGAACTCCGGTCAGGTTGAATTTTCCCGGAATGGTGACGGTGCGGTTGTCCAGTACCTGGATGCCGGTCTGCTGAAGTTTTTGAGTGAGGATCTTGCCGTCGCTGCTGTACCAGTCGTGATTGCCGGTTACGGCGAAGACGCCGTATTTTGCCCGCAGATTGCGCATGCGGGCAATGATCCGGGCCGGCGGAAGGAGGGTCTCCAGATTGTCGGACGCCACAAGGTCCCCGGCAAAAAGGATCAGATCCGGTTTTTCCGCATTGATCCTTCGGATGCATTGTCTGAACCGGGCGAGATCTTTGGTCGTGTCGATCATGTGAAGATCGCTGAAAAGGACGATCTTCATCCCCGCAAGATTTTTGTATCCCTCCGGAAGGCTGACCGAAGTTCTGACGACCTGCAGATCAAACTGCTCCAGGAGACACCAGTATATGCCGATCCCTGCAAAACACAGCAGAACCAGAACCTGCAGAAAAATCAGCAGAAAAAATTTCCGGACTTCGCTCTTCATACAGCTGCCGCCTCTTCTGCGGGGCTCAGATCCACCGCGACCGGTGCGGCTATCCGCATGGAATCCCTGGTGACCATACAGTCCATGGCGAGGATCCGGACCCCGGCGGCAGCCGCTTCCCGGAGCGTTCGTCCGAAGGCGGGGTGAAGGTCATCGGCAGGACGGAAGAGTTTCATTTCTCCCATCTGGATCACAAAAAGGATCATGGCCTCCCATCCGGACCGGCGGCAGCGGATCAATTCCCGGAGGTGTTTGACTCCCCGCTCTGTTGGCGCATCGGGAAATCTTGCGACGCCGTTTTCCTCCAGTGTTACGCCTTTGACTTCCAGAAAACAGCGGCGGGACCCGTCTTCAATATGGAAATCTAATCTGGAATCTCCGAATACGACCTCCCGGCGGATCAGGGCAGAACGGGAAAAAAGACCGCTTTCCGGCAGCCATTCCGCCGCTGCGGCATTGGGGCTTTGGGAATCCATATTGATGAGGAGCGGGGCCCGGTTCCCCCTCTTTTTTTCCACGGCCACCAGATCGAACCGGGTCTTGCGCGCGGCATTGCCGCTTTCGGCAAGAGAGACTGTGACTCCAGGAAGCAGCAGTTCCCGGCAGCGTCCGGTGTTTTTGACATGAACAGTCTCCACCGCACCGCCGCGGCTGACGGAGGCTGTGAACCGGTTTATCCTGGTCAAGAAAATTCCTTGTTCAACGTGCTGATAACGCATATAATACCGATGAAAATGCCATATCCATTGGTTCAGAGCGAATTTCTGATGATCCTGCGGATAATATGCTGATTCTGCTCCAGCATGGAGTTGAGCCACGCCTGCAGTTTGGGGCTGTTGGAAGGCATGGCGATCGCGATCCGGTCCACGGTGTCCTCCAGAATGACCCGCTGAAAGTACACCTGTGACCCGTGGTAGCGCTGCATCAGCGACCGGATGCTGGTCTGGTCATCCAGATAGGCGACAAGTCTGTTGGTGGTCATCAGATTTTCGACTTCCGCCATATTGTTGACCCGCACCAGTTTTGCATGGGGAAAATATTTCTGGGCCTCCGCCAGGTGGGAACTGTGCTGATCGACTACCAGAGGGCCATCGTAATTGCGGATGTATTCCTCCCAGTTGCGCTGTCCCCGGCGGATCAGGATCGCCTGCCGGTTCAGGAGCAGCGCCAGATGCAGTTCCGCATAGGGGTTCGTAAAAGCCACCTGCATGATCCGTTTCGGGGTGCGGCTCAAGTGGGACATGGCCAGATCGGCCTCTCCGTCCTCGACCATTTTCACGAGATCCGAGTACCGTTCCGTCGGACGAAGTTCCAGGGTGACTCCCAGTTCATCGCAGCACTCCTGCAGAAAATCCAGCTCAAATCCCTGAAAATTTCCGTTGATGTCCCGGCTCATGAAGGGGGGCGTCTGCGTGTCAAGAACGGCGACTCGCATTTTCCCGGTTTTGATGATCTCCTCCAGATCCTTTGCTGCGGCGGAACACGCCCCCCATGTGAACAGAAGAAGCAGGAAGATCCGGAAAAATCGATGCATCATTTCAAGATTCCTCCACTGCGGCCGGTATCGACGGAGCCGCCTGGCGCACCGGACGGCGCTGTTTCAGCGAGAGTGAGACAAAGAGGCAGTTGAAAAGCACATTCTGCAGTGTACCGAAGGGGTTGATAAATGGAGAGATGGAGAGCATCAGCAGGATCGCCAGTTCGTCCGGCAGCGACAGAATCTTCAGGGGAACCGCAATGACCATGGGCCATGCCCCGCCGACGCAGGTTGCCGGCGCCAGCAGAATGATGGCAATGACGGCCGGTATGGCAATTTTGGTGCCGTAAAGGTTGGCGATGAAGAGCACGGTCAGAACCATCTGGGTGGTCTGGGCAAATTTTCCCAGCGTGAACGAGAAGGGCAGCAGCAGTTTCAGCTGTTCTCCATTGTACAGCAGGTTTCTCTCCATATTCTGCATAATGATCGGAAGCACGACAATGCTTCGTCCGGCACAGAGTCCCATAAGAAGAGCTTTGCCCTGCAGTTTCAGGTGGCGGAACACGGGAACGTGCGCCGCTCTGCTCCACATCCAGAAAGCAAGGATAATCTCGAAGATCGCAAACCCGAGATGCATGACCAGAAAAAGCGACAGCAATTCAAGCATGGTCCCCGCCATTTTGGCCACAGCGTTGGCCAGCAGACAGAAAATGCATACCGGGAGAAAATATATGCTCCAGTGGATCAGCTGGACACAGGCCTGGAAAATCGAACTCAGCATGAGAATGGTGTTCCTGGCCAGATCCTGCTGCAGAACCCCCAGGGCCATGCCGAAAAGGATGGCGACAATCAGAATATGCAGGGAGTCCCCGTGATACAGACTCTGGAAGACGTTGGTGGGCAGACTTTTCAGAACAAATTCCCGGGCCGAGAACGCCATGGTGGCCTGCTTGGGCGGGTCCGAAAAAAGTTTGATGGACCGTTCGGTCATGCCTTCCTGATCGGAGTGCATGAGTTCATCCAGTTTTTCCATGCTGATCATCTGCGAGGAGGGGCGTATGAAAATGCTTCCCGCAGCATAGACCAATCCGGAACACAGGACCAGCATGCCGACCAGCAGCAGAACGGCGAATTTGAGTGAGATCGCATTGGTCTCCCGCTGTCCCATGGTCAGGTTTGCAATACTGGACGCCAGAGCCGAAATGAGAAAGGGGATCGCCAGGAGTTTCAGAAAATTGACATAGACTTCGCCGAGGATCGCAATATCTTTGGATGCCCCCGGTTGGAGCATGCCGAAGAGAATTCCTCCGATGGTACAGGCGACAAGCGTAATGGGAGAAAGCATGATTTGCGGCAGTTTCTGTATCGAAACCGCCCAATGTTTCTCAATAAGCATACAGCAGGATTTCCGTCAATACACACAATCCAAATTTACATAATGATGGGATACAATAGACCTCCTTCCCGGAAAATGCAAGTCCGTTGCCGGAAAAACGTGCAGAAATGTTCAAAAAATACGGAGATGAGCGTAAAAAATTGATATTCCGGACCGGAAACAGGGCATGTTTACTTGCTTTTTGTCTTTCAGCGGTCTATATTCTCCTCCCGCAGCCGTTGATCATGGAAGGAACCCCCGGGAGTTTTTTTACGATGCACAGGCTTTTGGAACGCTTTTTCCGTTATGTATCGGTGGACACGCAGTCCGCAGAGGATACCGGGCGCACCCCGTCCAGTGCCGGTCAGTCAGTGTTGGGTGAAATGCTGCAGTCTGAACTGCTGGCAATGGGGGCAATCCGTGTCCGGCGGACCGCTTTCGGGATCGTTTTCGCCGAAATCCCCCCGTCGCCGGGATGCGAAACTGCGCCGGTGCTGGGACTGATCGCTCACCTGGATACTTCCAACGCCGCTTCGGGAAAGAATGTCCGGGCCAAACTGGTGCATTATACCGGCGGCACCGTCAAACTCGGAGAGAGCGGCCGCTTCATTGCTCCGGAAGAGCATGTTGGGAAGACGCTCGTTGTGACCGACGGGACCACCCTTCTCGGGGCGGATGACAAAGCCGGCATCGCCGAAATCATGACCTGTGCCGATGCTTTGCTCCGGGGGGAGGTCCGGCATGGGAAAATCTGCATCGCATTTACCCCGGATGAGGAAATCGGCGAGGGAACGGATCACTTCGACACCGGGGAATTCGGTGCGGATTATGCTTATACTGCAGACGGTGGCCGGGCCGGCACGATCGAATATCAGAATTTCAATGCGGCCGGTGCTGTGATCCGTTTTCAGGGGATCAGCATCCATCCCGGTTCCGCTTTCGGCAAAATGCGGAATGCCCAGCATCTGGCCATGGCGTTTCACCGGACTTTACCGGAAAAAGATACTCCTGAATACTCCTCCGGCCGGGAAGGTTTTTTTCACCTGACCGGCATGAAGGGGGATACCGGACATGCGGAACTCCGCTACATTCTCCGGGATTTTGAACCGGATGGACTGGAAAAGCGGAAAGCCCTTCTGCGGAAAATCGTTTCGGACATGAATTGTCAGTACGGTGCCGGGACGGCGGCGGCGGAGATCCGCGACCAGTACCGCAATATGGAGGAAGTGATCCGGGAGTGTCCCTTTCTGATCCGGATTGCCGAAGCGGCGGCAAAAAAGGCCGGCCTGAAACCGGAGATCGAACTGATCCGCGGGGGGACGGACGGTGCTATGCTCTCCTGGAAAGGTCTGCCGTGCCCGAATCTCGGGACCGGCGGCTACAATTATCACGGAGAAACGGAATTTGCGGTGGTCGAGGAGATGGAAAGTGCGTGCCGGATGCTGGAATTTCTGGCTGAATCCTTCGCCCGGCAGAGAAAAACACCTGAAAAATAGTCCGGGGGGGGATATTCCGCCGTGCAATTTCCGGAAAGGATGCTATATTAAAAGCCGGAGTAAAGTTAATTCTTACATACAGGAGATCAGTTCATGAGCAGTTTTCGTACCCATACCTGCGGGGAACTCCGCAAGGCGGATGTCGGTAAAGTGGTGAAGATCGCCGGCTGGATCCACAGTGTGCGCGACCACGGCGGTGTCATTTTTATCGACCTCCGGGACCATTACGGCATCACCCAGGTGGTGGTTGATCCGGAAAAGGCGTTTTATCAGGATCTGGAACACTGGCGGGTGGAAACCTGCGTGGCTTTCGGCGGCCATGTGGTGGCCCGGAGTGAAAGCACGATCAACCCCAAACTGGCCACCGGCGAGATTGAGATCTCCGCAGAAAACATGGAGGTCCTCGGCGAGAGTCAGGTCCTTCCCTTCCAGATTGCCAAAGATGACAGCGCACCGGAGTCCACCCGGCTCAAGTACCGGTTTCTGGATCTGCGCCGGGAGAAGCTGCACAACAATATTCTGCTCCGCAGCCGGGTGATCGCGGAGATGCGCCGCTACATGACTGCGGCCGGATTCAACGAATTCCAGACCCCGATCCTGACTGCCAGCAGTCCGGAAGGCGCCCGGGATTATCTGGTCCCCAGCCGTCTGCATCCCGGCAAGTTTTATGCATTGCCCCAGGCCCCCCAGCAGTTCAAGCAGCTGCTGATGGTGGCGGGATTCGACCGTTATTTCCAGATCGCCCCGTGTTTCCGGGACGAGGACGCCCGCGCCGACCGCAGTCCCGGGGAGTTCTACCAGCTGGATATTGAGATGAGTTTTGTGGAGCAGGAAGACATTTTCAAAGTGGTGGAAGGCATGTTCGACGATGTCTTCGGAAAGTTTGCCGACCGGCCCTATACGAAGCCGCCGTTCCCGCGGATCCCCTATCTTGAAGCCATGGAGAAGTACGGCAGCGACAAGCCGGATCTGCGGAATCCGCTGCAGATGATCGACGTGACGGAACTTTTCCGCAACTGCGGCTTCAAAGCCTTTGCCTCCACCGTCGAAGCCGGCGGCGTGGTCCGGGCCATCCGGGCGCCGAAAGTCGCCGACAAGCCCCGGAAGTTTTTCGACGACCTCATCAAATTCGCTCAGGAAAACGGAGCGAAGGGCATGGCGTACATCATCTGGAACGAAGAGGGGGAAAAGAGCCCCATCGTGAAATTCCTCGACCGGTCCATCATCGACGGTCTGAAAGCCGCCGGCAAGGTGGAGACCGGCGATGCGCTGTTCTTTTTGGCCGACCAGAAGAAACTTGTGCAGAAGATCGGCGGCGCGGTGATCCCGGAACTGGGACGCCAGCTGAACCTCATCGATCCCAAAGATTTCAAGTTCTGCTGGATCGTGGATTTCCCGATGTTCGAGCTGGACGAGGAATCCGGCGAGATCATTTTTTCCCACAATCCCTTCTCCATGCCCCAGGGGGGGATGGAAGCGCTGGAGAAGCAGGAGCCGCTGTCCATTCTGGCGTATCAGTACGACATTGTCTGCAACGGCATCGAACTTTCCAGCGGCGCCATCCGGAACCACCGGCCTGAGATCATGTACAAGGCCTTTGAGATCGCCGGATATGAGAAGAGCACGGTGGACGAGAAATTTGGCGGCATGATCAACGCTTTCAAGCTTGGCGCGCCCCCGCACGGCGGTATCGCCCCCGGTGTGGACCGCACGGTCATGATGCTGGCGGATGAGCCGAATATCCGGGAGGTCATCGCATTCCCCTTCAACCAGCAGGCGCAGGACCTGATGATGAATGCTCCTGCGGAAGTGTCCATCAAGCAGCTGCGCGAACTGCACCTGAAACTCAACCTGCCGCCCGCCAAGCCGCAGGAAAAGACGGAAGGCTGATACCCATGAACAGGGTTCTTGCCGCGCTGCTGCTTCCGGCTGTCATGCTGTTGTGGAGTCTGTCGCTTCATGCGGCACCGCCGGAACTCCTCAAGTGGGTCCCGCAGGACGGAAGTTTTTACGCCGAACTGTACCCGCGGGTCATCCTTTCATCGCCGCTTTTCGGCGCGATGAGCCGGAAGTACCCGCAGATCAAGACTTACGAGGCCATGGGGCGGCGGCATGTGGGCGGCTACGATGGCGAGCTGGAGGCGGCGGTCCTGACCATGAGCGGGGATACGGCGTCTTTTGCCGTCTTTCTCTATTTCTCGAAACCTTTTGACGTTGCGGAGATAGAAAAGCGTCTGGCGGTTCCCGAACTCAAGGGCGTGTACCGGAAGACTTCCATCGGCGGCAGGAAGGGATATATTCTGAATCAGCAGCAGGTGGGCGGGATGGAGTCCTGTTTTGTGATGCTTTCCAACCGGATCATGTTCGGCGGATCGCCGGAAACGGCGCAGCAGGTGATTAACGGGGCGAAACTCCGGGGGCAGGCTGTTGCGGCGCTTCAGAAACCGGTTGCCAAACAGCTGTTTTTCCGGTTGGTTCCCGGGACGGCTGCGGATGCCGGGTCGCTGGTCACCGATTTTCGTGCCGAAGGGATGCTGGGGGCGGATTCCTCTCTGAAGTTTTCCGGTTCGGTGCGTTTTCGCGATGAGCGTATGGCGCAGAATATTGAACAGCAGATCCGCCAGTGGCTGATGATCGGAGCCGGAATGGTCTTTGCCGATGACGGTGAACTGGGATTGGCGGTGGTCCGGCAGGTCCGGGTGAGCCGGAAAAAGGCGGATCTGACCGTGGAGATCGTTCTTCCGCAGTTTCTGATCGACCGGCTGATTGCTTACGGGATCACCCGGGCGGAGCGGGGGGAAAAGAAATTACTGGAGGAGAAACGTTTCCGGGAGGAGCGCCGCCGTCAGCAGCTGCCGCCGAAGAACCGGACAGAGTCTTCTTCTGCGGAAAAAAATGCTGCATGATCAATCGTACACGCTCAAGGAGGATCCGGAATCTTCGTCTGGGGCTGCTGGCTGCAGGCGGAGTTCTGCTGGTGTTGCTTCTGACGGTGCTGGTAATCCGGCGGGATTCGTTCCGGTATGCGTTTGTGGATGACACGCTGTATCAGCCGGAGATCCGGGAGGCGGCGGCACGATACTGCGTTCCCCATCAGCTGGTCCGGGCTCTTATTTACCGCGAGAGCCGTTTCCGGGCCGATGCCCGGGGGAGTGCCGGGGAGGTGGGGCTGATGCAGGTCCTTCCCTCCGGGGCCGCTGCGGATTGGGCGCGGGTCAACAAACGGCGTCCGCCGACGGTGCGTGAACTGGAAAACGTCCGGATCAATCTGGATGTCGGGTGTTTTTTTCTGGCCCGGGGGTTCCGCCGGTGGCGGAATTACCGAGGCCAGAAGGCGTTGGCGCTGTGTCAGTACAATGCCGGGGAAAGCCGGGCGGTCCGCTGGGCTCCGGCGGATCCCCAGGATCCGGAGATCCTTTCGAGGATCACCATTGTCAGTACCAGAGAATATGTCAGGACGATTCTTGCCAGGTACGAGCGTTATTGCGGAGAAGTAGAATGATGGTCTTTGTTTGGGGGATTCCGCTGCTGGCGCTGATGCTGACCGGCGGGGCAGGGTGGCGCGAGGATTTTGATGACTGCGCCAAGTGGAAGTGCGTCCCGCCGGATAAAAACTGGCGGTATGACGGCGGCAAAATTGCCGTGGCCGATACCCGTTTTTATGCACAGCGGGGCAATCTGGTGGTGGAGGCAAAGGAGTCCACCGGATCGCTGATGACCATGCCCCGGACGGATCTGCGCCGGTATCCGATCCTCCATTGGCGCTGGCGGGTCCGGAACCTGCCCGAGGGCGCGGATGGCCGGGATCCCAACCGGGATGATCAGCCGGCGGTGGTGTATTTCGGTTCCGGCGGTATGCTCAGCCGGAAAGTGCTTGCGTTCCGCTGGGAGAACCTGATGCCTCTGGGGCACACCGGCAAGGTGGTCTATGCCGGAGGGATCGTGACGGCTAATTACCGCTGTATCCGCAACCATACTTCGCCGGTGAATGAGTATGTGGAAGAGTATGTGAATATCGCTGAAATGTTCCGGAAAACCTATGGATTTCTGCCGGAATACGATGATTATGTGATCAGTTTCGGGGCCAATTCCCAATATACCAAATCCCATACGATTGCGGACTTTGATTTCATTGAACTTATTAAAGCGATCCCGGAGGATCTGGCGGAAAATACGGAGGTGATCAAATGATCGGATGGTCGGAACTTTTGGTGATTTTTCTGGTGGTGCTGCTTCTCTTCGGCGCCAAACGGATTCCGGAGATCGCCCGTTCATTGGGCAAGGCCTCCCGGGAGTTCAAAAACGCCCGGGATGAGATCACGGCGGAACCCCGGGACCCGAAGGATCACAGCGATCCGGATGTCAAAGCCTGATACATGGACAATGGAGGTGCGGTATGAAAGTTCTTACCATCGGCAACAGTTTTACCTGGAGTCTCCGCCGTTATTTTCCGGCGCTCTGCGCTTTTGAGCGGAAACCTCTGACGATTGATTTCGCCAATTTCGGCGGATGCGAACTGGCCCGGCACTGGAGTTACATCAAGGCGGAAAAAGCCGATCCCCTGTGCAGGATCTACCCCGGCGGGCGGCTCTGCGACATTCTCGGCCGGGAGTCCTGGGATGTGGTGACCATCCAGCAGGCCAGTCACGACAGCTGGCGGGAAGAGACTTATGAGCCCTATGCCGGAAACATCATTTCCTACGTCAGAGAGTTTGCACCTCAGGCGGAGATCATGGTCCAGCAGACCTGGGCGTACCGTGCGGATTCCGGACTTTTTGCCAAGTGGGGCATCACCCAGCAGGAGATGCACGACAAACTTACCGCCAACTACCGGGCTTTGGCCGGCCGTTACGGATTGCGCGTCATTCCCACGGGCCTTGCCGTGGCCATCAGCCGGGCGGCGGAACCGGTGCCCTTCCGGGGGTACGATCCGGTTCTCAGGGAGACGTTGCGCTGGCCCGATCTTCCTCCCCAGTCGGGGGATGTGGTCGGTACCATGAAGTGGGTCAAGGATGCCTCCAGCGGAGAGATGACGCTCCAGAGTGATTTCATCCATCTGAATATCCGCGGCGAATATATGCAGTCGTGTCTCTGGTATGCCGTGCTGTTCGGCAAAAAGACTTCGGACATCGCTTTTGTCCCGGAGGACATCGGCAATTCCGACGCCGCGTTTCTGCGGGAAGCGGCCGGCCGGGCCATGGCTGAATGGGCCTGATGAGTCTCTTCAAGCTCCACAGCCCGTATCCTCCCGCCGGGGACCAGCCGGAAGCTATCCGGCAGCTGACGGAAAATATCCGGAACGGCCGGCACGAGCAGATCCTCCATGGCGTCACCGGTTCCGGCAAGACGTTTACGCTTGCCAACGTGATCGCTCAACTGGACCGCCCGGTGCTGGTGCTGTCCCACAACAAGACTCTGGCGGCCCAGCTCTTCAGCGAGTTCAAGGGATTTTTCCCAGAAAACGCGGTGGAGTATTTCATCAGCTATTACGACTACTATCTCCCCGAATCCTACATCCCCCAGACGGATACCTATATCGCCAAGGATGCCGCCATCAACGAGACCATCGAGAAACTCCGTCTCTCCGCCACGGCAAGTCTGGTGGAGCGGCGGGATGTGATCGTGGTCTCCAGCGTGTCCTGCATTTACGGACTGGGTTCTCCGGAGGATTACGCCAATATGTGCGTTACGCTGGCCGTGGGGGACACCCTGGACCGGGATGAGATCCTCCGGCGTCTGGTGGCCATCCAGTACGAGCGGAACGATACGTCCCCGGAAAAAGGCCAGTTCCGGGTCCGCGGGGATGTGCTGGATGTATATGAACCCCAGCGGGACGACTATATCCGGGTCTCCTTCTGGGACGGCGAGATCGAATCCATGGAACGGCGCTCCATGGTGAACAATGCGGTGAAGACCCGTCCGGAACGGGTGACGCTTTTTCCCTGCCGGCACTTTGTCCTGCCTCAGGAACGGATCGAGGAAGCCGCCGCCGGGATCACGGCGGAGATGCGGGAGTCGGTCCGGAAATTCAACGAGGCAGGAAAATTGGTGGAAGCCCAGCGGCTCTACGAGCGGGTCACTTACGACATGGAGATGATGCGGGAGATCGGCTACTGTAGCGGGATCGAGAATTACTCCATGCACCTGGCCCGGCGGAACCCCGGGAGCAGGCCCTACTGTCTCTTCGACTTTTTTCCGGACGATTTTCTGACGGTGGTGGATGAGTCCCATGTGACGATCCCCCAGATCGGCGCCATGTTCAAGGCGGACCGCAACCGCAAGACCACTTTGGTGGAGCACGGGTTCCGGCTTCCCAGCGCACTGGAAAACCGGCCGTTGGAATTCACTGAATTTGAACACCTGAAGGGGGACACCATTTACGTTTCCGCCACTCCGGGAGCCTACGAGCTTGGGCGGATGCCGCCTCCTCCGGTGGTGGAACAGGTGGTCCGTCCCACAGGATTACTGGACCCGGCTGTCGAGGTCCGGCCATTGGATACCCAGATCGACGATGTTCTGGCCGAGATCCGGCATTGCGCCGCGGCGGGAGAGCGGGTTCTGGTGACAACCATGACCAAAAAGAGCGCCGAGCGACTGAGCGATTACCTGACGGAACTCGGGGTGCGTTGTGCGTATCTTCACTCTGAAATGGATGCTCTTGCCCGGGTGCGGGTCCTCTCCAAATTGAAGGCGGGGGATTTCGACTGTCTGGTGGGGATCAACCTTCTCCGGGAAGGGATCGACCTGCCGGAAGTCGCGCTGGTGGCCATCCTCGATGCGGACAAGGAAGGGTTTCTCCGTTCGGAGCGGTCCCTGGTGCAGGTGGCCGGACGGGCGGCGAGGAATGTCCATGGCCGGGTGATCCTTTATGCGGACAATGTGACCGAGAGCATGCAGCACCTGATGGACGGTACCGCCGCCCGCCGCAAAAAGCAGGAGGCATTCAACAAAGCGCACCACATCAGGCCCCGGACCATTGTCCGGCAGAGTGTACCTTCGGTGAACGACGTGATCGAGCAGAACAAGCCGAAGAAAAGCATGATCCCCGGGGCGAAGCTGGCGGACACGGTGTTTGACGGAGGCGAGGTGGACTTTGACAAGCTGGGCCTCACTCAGGCGGAGTCCGAGGCTTTGGTGCATGAACTGGAACACGAGATGATGTCCGCCGCCGCCGATCTGGAATTCGAGCGTGCGGCGGAACTCCGGGACCGGATCCGTAAGATTCGTTCTGTTAAGTAATTATACAAAGTATTGACAAGTGTTTTCTCCGTGCTATATTACGTACTCCGTACCCGGGAACAGGATTTTTTTCAGAAAGGATTGACAGGATGCTGAAGAATATTGTCTGCATCGGTGCCGGTTATGTGGGGGGGCCCACCATGGCGGTGATCGCCGACCGCTGTCCGGAATATACGGTGACTGTAGTGGATATTAATGCCGCACGCATCGAGGCATGGAATTCCGGGAATCTTCCGATCTACGAACCGGGACTCGAGGAGGTTGTGCGGCGCTGCCGGGGCAGGAATCTCTTTTATTCCGGAGACATTGCCGGGGCGATCCGTCAGGCGGATGTGATTTTCGTCAGCGTCAACACCCCCACCAAGACTTTTGGGACCGGAGCAGGAAAAGCGGCGGATCTGCAGTATCTTGAAAAGACCGCCCGGAGTATCATCAAATACGCCGAATCCGATAAGATCGTGGTGGAAAAAAGTACCCTTCCCGTGCGGACCGCACAGGCCCTCGGCCGGGTGCTGGAGGCCAACGGGCGGGGGCTCAAGTTCCGGATCGTTTCCAACCCGGAATTTCTGGCGGAAGGGACCGCCATCCGGGATCTGAATGCGCCTGACCGGGTGCTGATCGGGGGGCTGGATGCCGATGCCATCGAGACGGTGGCATCCATCTACGCCCACTGGGTCCCCCGGGAAAAGATCATCACCACCAATCTGTGGTCCAGCGAACTTACGAAACTTGTTTCCAATGCGCTTTTGGCCCAGCGGGTGTCCAGCGTGAATTCCATTTCCGCTTTGTGTGAAAAGACCGGAGCGGATATCGACGAAGTCACCGCCGCCGCCGGACTGGACAGCCGGATCGGGAAAAAGTTTCTGAAAGCCGGCATCGGGTTCGGCGGATCGTGTTTCAAGAAGGATATTCTGAACCTCGTGTATCTCTGCGGTTATTACGGGCTCCCGGAAGTGGCCGCCTACTGGGAGCAGGTGGTGAAGATGAATGATTTTCAGGCCAAAAGGTTTGTGGGCAAAATGCTTTCCAGCATGTTCAACACGGTGGCGGACAAGCGGATCGCCGTGTTCGGATTTGCCTTCAAGGCGGATACGGGAGACACCCGGGAGTCTCCGGCCATTGCGGTGACTCGCCAGCTTCTGGAGGAGCACGCCCTGGTCAGGATTTGCGATCCCAAGGCCATTGAAAACGCCAGACTGGATCTGGCGGAGACGGAAGGGGACGTGTCTTTTTTCACCGATCCCTACCTGGCGGCGGAGGGAACTCATGCCATTGCGCTTCTCACCGACTGGCAGGAGTTCAGAAACCTGGATTACCGGAAGCTTTACGATATGATGGAGAAACCCGCCTTTATTTTTGACGGGCGCAATCTTCTGGATGCGGGGATGCTCTTTGACATCGGATTCAACGTGTATCCCATCGGCAAAAAAGAGCGAACCCATTTCTGACGGGGTGAAGCATGGCAATGGAGATCGAACGGAAGTTCCTGCTGAAAAATGACTGCTGGCGGTCAGGGGTGGAGACCTCCACTTTCATGCGCCAGAATTATCTTGCGACCCGGCCCGCGGTCCGGGTCCGGCTGGCCGGAGACAGGGGATTTCTGACCATCAAGGGGCCTCCTTCGGCCGGCGGACTGGCCCGGGCCGAATACGAGTATGAGATCCCGGCTGCGGATGCGTGCGAGATGCTCGATCACCTTTGTTTCGGGCACGAAGTCGCCAAAACGCGGCATATCGTGCCGTACGCCGGCAGGCGCTGGGAGATCGACGAGTTTGCCGGGCTGAATGCGGGACTTGCCGTGGCGGAAATTGAATTGTCCGGCACCGGGGAAGCCTTCGAATTTCCCCCGTGGCTCGGAGACGAGGTCACAGGGAACCCGGCTTATTATAACGGCAGTCTTGCCGAAGAGCCGTGGACACTGCGTTCCGGCAAGGCGTCCGGCAAGGAACCCGGGTTTCAGGAATCCCGGCAGGCGAGATAGGCGGTGAATTCCGTCAGGATCTTCCGGGCATTGTTGTCCGGAAAGGCGTTCAGTTCCGCCATACACTCCTCCGCCGAATCGGCGATGCGTTTTTCAATGGCGGATGCTGCGCCGCATTCAGTGATGAGCCTGCGGGCCGCATCCAGCATTTCCGGAGTGTAATTTTCCCGGTGCAGAAGATTTTTCAATGCATTTCTTCCCGCCGGAGAGAGTTTCTGAAAGGCCGTCAGCAGCAATGGCGTCCGCTTGGCTTCCCGGAGGTCGTTGCCAATGGGTTTTCCCAGCTTCGGCGTGCTGCCGAAGATTCCAAGGAGGTCATCCTGCATCTGGAAGGCCCGTCCGCAATGCAGGGCGAACCGTCCGATCCCGGCCACTTCTGGCGCCCGGACATCTCCCGTCTGCAGTGCCGCCATGGCACCGGTTTCCGCCGCCAGCTGCAGGAGAGCCCCCGTTTTCAGGTCGATCATGGCGTCCGCCTCTTCCGGACGGATCGACTCCACTTCCCGGAGACTCAATTCCATATCCAGCGCCTCGCCTGAAATAAGTTCGTGGCTTCCCAGACGGATCATATTGGCGATCAGACCGGAAACGGCTTTCGGGGCTACACCGTGCTCGCCGCTCCGGCGCATCATATCCATGGCCCAGGCGTGCTGCAGATCTCCCGCCAGCATGGCAAAGCCTTCTCCCATCCTCCGGCGTTCCGCCCGGTCCGGGACAAGGGGCTGCAGAGCCTCCGAAAGTTTCACATGGCAGGCGGGTTCCCTGCGCCGGAAATCATCCCGGTCGATAATGTCATCGTGGACCAGGGTCCAGTTGTGGAAGATCTCTACCGCTGCCGCCGGATACAGGAGCCGGGGTTCGGCCTGTTCGTCAAAAAGTGTTCCGCACCAGAAGACCAGTGCCGGACGCAGACGCTTGCCTCCCCGCATGGGATAGTCCCGCACGGCATCCATGAGATAGTCGGGCTTGATGCCGTCCGGAAAGGTATCTTCCGCGATTCTTTTTTCCACGCATTCGGCAATGCGTCCAAGAGATTTCTTCATCATTTTCACATCCACACGATGGAGCTGACGCTGTTCCAGAGCTGGCCCTTCAGGTCGATTTTTTTCCGGCTGCTGGTGGCCAGCGGGATCGGCACATGGGTGAACGTGTCATGCCAGTGCCCCACCACCATATCCGTCCGTCCGGCCATAGCCGCATGGACCGCATTCTGTGCCAGCATGGTGCAGAACACCGCATCGGTGCCGTGAGCCGCCACGCTGCGGATGGTGTAGGATGGGTCGAAGTATTTGAGATTCAGGGGGATCCCCCGTTCCTTGAAGTGCGTGTTGATGCGTTCCTTCAGGAGAAGGCCGATATCCTGATGCAGCAGATTGCCGGAGGCGTCCCGTGTGTTGGACTGTTCCTTGAAGAGGTTCTGCCCGGCGCCTTCCGCCACGATGATCACTGCGTGATGGCGCTCGTTGAGGCGCTGTTCCAGATTCAGCAGAAGTCCGTCCGGACCGTCCAGCTTGAACTCTTTTTCCGGCACCAGACAGTAGGTCACATGGGAATTTGAGAGTGTGGCGTAGGCGGCGATGAAGCCGCTGTCACGGCCCATGACTTTGATGAGACCCACGCCGTTGTAGGCGCCTTCCGCTTCATTGTGGGCGGTGGTGATGAAGAGGGACGAAGTATAGACCGCCGTTTCGAAACCGAAGGATTTGTCGATGAAAGAGATGTCGTTGTCAATGGTCTTGGGGATCCCGATGACGCTGATCATGAGTTTCCTGCGGCGGATCTCCTCGACAATATCATGGGCGCAGCGCAGTGTTCCGTCCCCGCCGATGCAGAAAAGAAGATTGATGTTCATCCTTGCAAGGGTGTCCACCATGATCTTTTCGTCCTGCCGCCCCCGGGAGGAGCCGAGGATGGTGCCGCCCTCGGTGTGGATGGCATCGACCACAGTGGGATTGAGTTCGAGGGGAGCGAAGCCGTGGATAGGGTTCAAGCCCTTGTAGCCGTAGCGGATGCCGTAGACCACCGGGACGTGGTAGTGCTCCATCAGATCAATGGTGATGAACTTGATCACGTCGTTGAGACCGGGGCAGAGACCGCCGGCAGTGAGGATGGCGGCGCGGGTCCATGCGGGATCGTGGAAGATTTTCGCCCGGGGGCCGGCGATCTCGAATCCGGGGATTTCCTTGCCCGCTTTGACGCAGGCTTCCAGTTCGGCGACATCGGTGGAATAGGGGACGACCCGGGAATCGTCCTGAAAAGCGGCGTCGGCGAGGGGCGACGGCAGTTGAGCCTTGCCCAAATTGGAAATGGCGAAATCTTTGCGTTCCATGGAAAAGCCCCTTTCGTGTGGCATTGCTGAAAGACGTTCAGGATACAGAATTAAAATAATCCGCGCGGGGGAAAATAGCAAGCACTTTCCACGCGGGGAAAGAAAGATTTGATGAAAAATCCATTCCTTTTGCGGGAAAGTTCGGCGGAACCGGATCGTCAGGTGCGCTCTGCCGTGCCGGGATCACCCGATCCAGCAAACCACTTCGCGATACGGAGTTGACTGCGGAGCGTCGGATCGCCGGGCCTCCGCGGAGCGGCGTAGTTTCCGGAGGCGCGCAGTTCCCGGCCCTTGAAGCGGTCCTGCAGTTCCGTTGCAAGGATGTTCTCCAGCGCCGCCCGGACCCGGGGGGTCTCCGCCGGGAACATCAGTTCCACCCGGCGGTCCAGATTGCGGGTCATCCAATCTGCGCTGGAGAGGAAGTACTCCGGTTTGCCGCCGTTCTCGAAGCGGAAGATCCGGCTGTGTTCCAGATAGCGGTCAACGATACTGACGATCCGCACATGCTTCTCCTCCGGACGGGGACGATAGCAGCAGATCCCCCGGACGATCAGGTCGATCCGCACGCCTGCCGCCGCCGCCCGGTGGATCATGCGTACCATCCGGCTGTCGGAGAAACTGTTCATTTTGGCGGTGATGGAGGCGGGCCGGCCGGCCTTGGCCGCCCGGATCTCCCGCCGGATCAACGCCTCCAGCGCCGGACGGAGCGTGGCCGGCGACACCGCGCACTTGCGCCACTCCTTCCGGAAAGCGTTGCCGGAGGTCAGCAGATTGAAGAGGTCGGAAACGTCGGTACAAAGCCCCGAATCGTCGCTGAAGATCCCGCAATCGGTGTAGAGCCGGGCGGTCTGATCGTTATAGTTCCCGGTGGCGAGGTGGACGTAACGGTGGAGTCCGTTGGCTTCCCTGCGGATGATCAGCACCGCCTTGCAATGGACCTTCAAGTCCGCCATGCCGTAGATCACGTGGGCGCCGGAATGATCCAGTTTCTGCGCCCAGAGGATGTTGTTGCCTTCATCGAAGCGTGCCTTCAGTTCCACCAACACCGTCACCTGTTTGCCGTTCTCCGCGGCCCGGCGGAGCGCCGCGACCACGGGGGAGTTGCCGCTGACCCGGTAGAGGGTCTGCTTGATGGCCAGCACGTCGGGATCGTCGGCGGCTTCGTTCAGCAGCCGGAGGAGGGGTGTGAAGGGATGGTATGGCGGAGCCAGCAGAATGGAACCTTTCTCCCGGATGGTCTCGAGGATCGGCCGCCCGCCGCTGAATTCCGGCGGCATCGTCACCGGCCAGTCCGGGTCCTGCAGATCGGCGCGTCCCGCAAGGTCCGGTAACGCGGAGAACTGTGCCAGCGCCAGCGGTCCGGCGACGCGGTAGCAGAACTCCGGCGGAAGTTCCAGTTTTTTGCGGAGCCACCGACCGAGGGAGGTGTTGAGTTCGCCCTGCACCTCCAGCCGGATCGGCGCCCGGTTTTTGCGGAGCCGAAGGGAGCGGCCGATGGTCTGGAGCTGGTCTTCGGAGCAGTCCTCGGTGAGGTCGAAGTCCATATCCCGGGTGATGCGGCAGGGGAGCAGCGTCCGGCATCCGGCGGGGAAAAGTTCCTCCACGTGAGCTGCGACGAGTTCTTCCAGAAGCAGGAATCGCGTTCCGTTCTCCCCGGGAAGCGGCAGGAAGCGGGGCAGAACTTCGGGGATCTCCACGAAAGCGTGGGCCGGTGCCCCGGGGTATCCGGGGATCAGTTCCAGCGCGAGTTGGATGGCTCCGGCATTCAGGCAGGGGAAGGGCGAACCCTCCGCCGCCGCCAGCGGAGTCAGCACCGGCAGGATCTCCGTCCGGAAATACCGGGCGAGGCGTTTCCGCTCTTTTGCGGGGAGCGAGGCAAGTGGGACGATGGAGATCCCTTCCCCGGCCAGTTCGCCGAGGACCTCCCCGAGGAGTACCTCCTGCCGGCGGCAGAGAAGGGTGATTTTCCTGCGGGCGATGCGGAGCTGTTCGGAGGGGCGCAACCCGGAGGGGTCCGGCTCCTCGTGACGCGCCTGCACCAGCTGATGCAGGCCGGCGATGCGGACCATGAAGAACTCGTCCAGATTGTTGGCGGAGATGGCGATGAACTTCAGCCGTTCCAGAAGCGGATTGGCGGCACAGGCCGCCTCATCCAGCACTCTGCGGTCGAAATCCAGCCAGGAGAGGTCCCGGCAGATGAACTCTTCTGCTTCTCTGCGCATAAGTTCCGCTTCTGCCCGCCTCCGGAGGGCCTCCTGCGTCGGGGCTGAAGATCAGTTCTTCTGCATGAGGTTGTTGAAGAATCCGGCGGTGTCGGGATTGTAATGCTCGTAGTTCTTTTTGGCGTACTTGGCCATCCCTTTGGCCGTGTAGTGGTCAATGCCCACCCGGAGCGTCACCCATTCGGAGTTCTCCTTCTCGGGCATTTCGGGGACGAAGCGGGCGGCGTAACTGCCGTCCACGGCAAGGACCACGTCTTCGCCGCGGAAGCGTCCGGCCAGCATCTGCCAGAGGGCTTTGCCCCGGCGGTCCAGACGGAACTGAAGATCGCAGACCTCCGGATTTCCGGGCCGGGCGATGACTCGGACGTCCTTCAGGTTCTTGCTGCTGAAGTTCTGATTGGTGTTGACGACCACGGAACGGCCGTCGAGGGACTCGATCCGCTTCTCAAGGTCGCCCGCCCGGGGATAATCCACAATGGAGAATACGCCGACCACGAACTTCGGTTCGTAATCTTCGCTGTTGGGATTGTCGGTCTCAATGTCGGCGAGCAACGCCTCCTTGAACTCTTCACAGCCGGTGAAAAGAATCAGCGCCGCCGCAGTCAGCAGCAGACGGAAGGGGCGATTCCAAAAAAGTTTCCGCATTTTCTTACCTCCTGATGGTCCGGGACGTTGCAACCCGGATGTTTTTTATGTATATTATCACGATTCCCGGAAAATTCCACCCTTGGAGTGAAAAAAATGCAAAAAAAACTCTTTTTCGCGCCGGATGCCATCCGTTATGCCGTGATCGGTGACCCGGTGGCTCACAGCCGCTCCCCGGGGATGCAGAACGCCGCCTTCGCCGAAATGGGCATGGGCAAACCCTATGGCAAGTTCCACGTGCACCCCTCCGAACTGCCGGATTTCATCGCCTTCGCCCGGGAACATCTGCTGGGCGTCAATTTGACGGTCCCCCATAAACGGGAGGTCATCCCCCTGCTGGACGAGATCGATCCCGCCGCCGCGTTGGCCGGCAGCGTCAATACCCTCCGCATCGAAGCCGGACGCATCACCGGCTATTCCACCGACGGCTACGGCCTGATCGCCGCGCTGAAGGAGGAGTTCGGCATCGCTCCTGCCGGGAAGCACATCCTCTTCGTGGGGGCAGGCGGAGCCGCGCAGGCCACCGCTTTCTCCCTTGCGGAGGCAGGAGCCGCCTCCATCGCCATCGCCAACCGGAGCGTCCTCCGGGCGGAGGAACTGGCAGCTGCCATCGGAAACGCCTGTCCGAAGTGCCGGATGTCCGCTCTTGCCCTTGCCGACCGCACCGGACTTGGGGCGCAGATCCTCGGCGCCGACGTGCTGATCCAAGCCACCTCCCTTGGTTTGAAGCCGGAGGACCCGCCGCCTTTTGATCCCGCTCTGCTGAAGGGGAGCCGCTGTGCCGTTTTCGACACCATCTACCGCCGGACTCCGGTGCTGGAGGGGGCGCAGGCCGCCGGACTTCCGGCCGCCGGCGGCCGGGCCATGCTGATCCATCAGGGCGCCCGCTCCTTCGCCATCTGGACCGGCCGGGAGCCGGACCTCGACGCCATGCGCCGGGGATTCGAGGAGGAACCGGGATCATGCTGAACCTTTGGAACGAAATGATTTTGGCCCCCTGGTTCCCCGCGGACCCGGGGCTCCGCTGCATCCTGCTGACGGGAGCCTTTCTCTACGGCGCCTGCCTCGGAAGTTTCCTCAACGTCTGCATCTGGCGGATGCCCCGGGGCGAATCCGTGGTCACCGGCGGCTCCCATTGCACCAGTTGCGGCAAACCCATCCGCTGGTACGACAATCTGCCTCTGGCGAGTTATCTCATCCTCCGGGGACGTTGCCGCCGCTGCGGAGCGTCTTTCTCCTGCCGCTACTTCGTGGTGGAACTCCTGACTGCGGTGCTTTTCACTGCGGTGGTGCTTCAGTTCGCCGTCACCGGATTCCCCCCGGCGGCGCTGGCCCCTTCTCTCGCCATGGTGATGCTGGCGGTGGCTTCCGCATGGATCGATCAGGAGCACCGGATCATCCCGGACGCGCTGACTTTCCCCGCCATGATCTGGGGAGTCGTGTGTGCGCTCCTCTGGCCCGGAATATGGGGCGTATCGGGACGGACGGGCGCACTGCTCCTTGCCCTCTTCTCCGGAGCGCTTCCTGCGGGTTTGCTCTGGGGATTCGCTGCCGTGGGGTTCCGGGTCCTCCGCCGACCTGTCATGGGCCTCGGGGACGTGAAGTATCTCGCCGCCGCCGGACTTCTCACCGGGATCGGCGGCGCCTTTTTCGCTTTGATCTTCGGAGCCTTTGCCGGGACGGTCTTCGGCGTGATCCTCGCGTTCCTGCGGCGCCGGAAACTGCGGCATACTACCCTCGCTTTCGGACCATTTCTCGCGGCCGGGAGTCTGATCTGGGTCCTTTGGAGCCTCCCTGTCTGCCGGACTTACTTCCGCTGGGCGGAGGCCTTGGCGCAGTCTATCCAATAACGTTTGTAAGGAGAAGGAAAATTGACCGCTGAACTGCATTTCGAGTCCGCCCTGACCATCGGAGTCGCTTCGCCCGCCGGACGGGTGGCTCCGGAGGTGCTGAACTCCGGACGTGCCGCGCTGGAAAAGGCCGGTGCACGGGTGGTCGTCTCTCCCCATGCGGGAGGCGTGTATTCCGGAACCGGATACGACTTCTCCGGAACCCCCCGGGAACGGATGTCCGACCTCGTTTCCACGTGGATGGACCCCGCCGTGGAGGTGCTTCTCTGCGGACGAGGCGGCTTCGGATGCGTGCAGTTGCTCCCCGGCCTTCCCTGGGAGCGCTTTGCGGAGCGCCCCCTCCCGGTGGCGGGTTACAGCGATATTACGGCCCTGCACTTCGCCATGCTGGCCAAGGGGGTTGGCGTCCCGGTCTCCGGGCCCATGTTAAAGCAACTGGCCAACGCTGACGCTTTCACGGCGGAGCAATTCTGCGGAGCTATCGTCCGCCGCCCCCGCCGGATTGGAGCCCTCTCTCCGCTCCGGCCCGGAAGTGCGGAAGGGCTCCCCGTGGTCGGGAACCTCACCGTAGCCGCCAGCCTCTGCGGAACGGGATTCCTGCCCGGAACCTCCGGAAAGATCGTGATACTGGAGGAGATCGACGAAGCCTCCTATCGCATTCAGCGCTGTCTTGCACAGCTGCAACTGGCGGGATTCTTTCAGGGGTGTGCGGGGATCTGCTTCGGGCATTTCACCGGATGTCCCGGCGCGGAGGCCGCCATCGCGGAGTTCGCCCGGACGCAGAAGGTCCCGGTCTGGACCGGTGTCCCCTTCGGGCATACGGACCCCATTGCCACCATCGCCGCCGATGAACGGCTCCGGGTGGATGCGGACGGTACGCTCTTCAGCCTCGGACGCTGACGGTGTGCTCTATCGCTTCTCCTGCCGGATGCTCTCCGCCGGCGGATAGTAGATGTAGTACATCCAATCCTGTTTTTCCTTGCCGAGAAGCGCTTTGTAGGGGGTGAGAAGCACCTTACACTCCCGTTCGGGTGGAAGCGGCGGGAAGCCTGCCTCTTTCAGTTGTTTCTGCATGACGGGATAGGTTCTGCGGTCCGCGAGCACCATGGCTCCCCGTTTGCGGAAAAGTTCCTGACACTCCTGAAAACGGATGGGATCCCCCGCCTCGCACACCGGAGGACGGTACGGAGAGCCGTTCTGTATGGCGCAGATGTAGAAGCGGTCGCCGTAGAGCAGCGGGATGGGGCCGGAAGCGTGTTCGTGCCAGACCCCTTCCGCCTGCTTCACCAGGATCTCCGGCCGGACGTGGAGCCGGAATCCGCTGTGGCAGAGCAGGTCCACCGTCGTGGCGACCAGCATGATGAGGAAGAATATGCCCAGCAACCCCGCGATCCGCCGGAAAATCCTCCTGTCGATGGCGAAGGGTATCGCCGCCAGCGCCGCCACTCCGCACCATGAGACGGTGGAGCAGAGCCACATGAGGATCACGTCATCCCCGCAGAGCGCCAGCAGAAGGTAGCAGGCCGGGGGCAGGAGCGTCAGGATCAGCGACCAGCGCAAAACCTGCGTTTCCCGGGAGCATGCCGCAGGGGCCGGAGTCAGCTTCGGCGGCAGGAACCGCGCCAGCAGGATCGCTCCCGCCGTGGTCGCAAGAGGATAGACTGCGGTGCCGAGGACTCCGAGCGCAAGGAAGCGGTCCGGTTCGTCCTCCAGACGGTGTCCGATGTGGGTGAAGCAGATGAAATCATGCCGGTACAGCCACAGAACGTGGGGAATCAGCAGAATACAGCAGAGCAGGGCCGCGATCCAGATTCCAGGCCGACGCAGTTCCTTCCGGAACTCCCGGTCGGACAGCAGGACCACGCCCATGCCCGCGATCTGAAGTCCGAAAGAGTATTTGTTCAGCAGGCCCAGCGCACAGAGTTTCCCGAAGATGAGCCAGTACCGGAACTTCTGTGTCCGTATCGCGGAAAAGAGGCTCCAGACTGCCATGGGCGCCAGCGCGATCTCCGCGAAGTAGGTGCTGAACTTCATCCACGAAGGGGTGTAGTAATGCAGAAAATAGAGTACCAGCGCTGCCGTCACCGCCCGGTACTCGTCGAACCAGAGACGTGCGGTGCGGTAGGTGAACCACTCCCCCGTCACCAGACAGCACTGCGCCAGCAGATAGAGGCTCCAGTCGCGGTGACCGGAGAGCGAGGAGAAGATCCCCGCGAGCCAGCCGGAGAGCGGCGGATGTTTGAAGTTGCCCCAGGTGAAATGCTCCCCCCACGAGACCGCTTCGAGGATGTCCAGCCCGAGGACGTTCTGCAGCAGCGAGCACTGGAGCGTCCATACCGCCATGGAGAGAAACATGAAGGCCAACAGCATGCGCCAAGGTTTTTCGGTGAGAAAGTCGCAGGTCCGGATCAGAAGTTTTTTCATGAAGAGAGGGGGCAGACAATGCCGTTTACGGATCAAACTTTTACAGATATTTCAATACGTGTGTTTTCGTCATACGTTTCGGCTTCGCGCTTCGGACCCGTCAGGAGGCGTGCCCGGAGGTCAGCAGATAGACCAGCAGGATCGCCAGTAGAAGAAACGCCACACCCCCCGCCAGCGCCATCAGCACGGCGAAGAACTGTCCTCCCTTGGCCGGAGCCGCCATCGAGGTGTTCAGAAGCCGCTGGATGTTCCGGCTGCGGCTGGAACTGCTGAGTTCCTGCGTGCCCGTTCCGTTGATCCGGTCCCGGATGCGGGAGAGGGTCCGGCTGATGGCCAGCCAGTCCGCCGGACGGTCGTAGGGGTCCTTGGCGATCATTTTATCCACCAGAGCCGCCAGTTCAGGATCGGCGTCAGGGTTGCTCTCCTGCAACGGCGGCGGGACCTCCTCCAGATGACAGCGCAGGACCTCCTCGATCTCCCCGTGGAAGGGCGCCGCGCCGGAGATCAGTTCGTAGAGCATGATACCGAAGCTGTAAATGTCGCTTCTGACCCCCACGTCCGCGCCGGTCTGTTCAATGACCTCGGGTGCGGCGTACATGGGGGTGGCCATCACTTCGCCCTCCTCCGACTGGGTGCCTTGGATGTTGGCCAGACCGAGGTCTGCCAGTTTCAGGGCCTTGTCGGAGTCCCGGATCAGCAGGTTGCCGGGTTTGATGTCCCGGTGGGTCATGTGGAAGCCCTCCCACGCGTAGTGCAGGGCGGAGGCAAGCGAAATCGCCACGCCCAGCAGAAAGTCCAGCGTGATCTCTTCGGGGTTCTCGCTGCGGATATCTTCGAGAGAACGGCCCTTGACGTATTCCATGACGAAGTAACTGGTGCCGTCAGGAGTCTTGCCCGCATCCAGCGCGTGGACGATGTTGGGGTGGTCCAGTTGGGCGGCCGTGCGGGCTTCGCGGATGAAGTTCATGGAGTACTGAACGTCATCGGAATACTCCGGCAACAGCAGTTTGAACGCCACCGGACGGTCGAGGGAGGTCTGCCGGGCGAGATAGACCACGCCCATGTTGCCGTGTCCCAGCTCGCTGATCAGTTCATAGCCGCAGACTTCCGTCCCGACCAGATTTGCAAAATCCGTTGCCATAGTCCCTTCATCGATCCTTCACCCGGACCTGCGCACTTGCAGAGAGAAATTTTCCCACCCCGCCGGAAAACCGGTGATCCGTACCGAGCCATCCGGCACGGTGTTTTCCGTATGTTCAGCATAATAGACCCCATCTTTGTCATTTTGTCAAGGGTCCTCGCCGGAAAAATGCAGAACGCTGCCTGCAAATCCGCGGAAAAACCGGCCGGGATCAAGGCAGTTTCACGCCCTGTTCCAAGCCCAGCATCCGGAAGATGGCCTTGGCGACGTCGATGTTGTTCTGCACCGTTCCGAATACCTTCGAGCCCGGACCGGCGGCGAAGATTCCCACCGGCGCGCCGGAGTGGTCGCTGTAAAGGCAGTAGAAGATCGGCGCCTTTTGTCCGGGGATGGGCCGGGTGCAGGCGATGCCTCCGGTCTCGTGGTCCGCGGTGACGACGATGAGCGTCTCCGGGTTCTCCCGGGCGAACTCCACCGCCGCCCGCAGGACGTGGTCCACCGCCGTCACGCCGAATACGGTGAAGTCCGGATTGTTGTAGTGTCCGCCGTTGTCCGGACGGTAGGTCTCGATCATGGCGAAGAATCCTTTGGGATTGGCATTGAGCCGCCGGAGCATCACTCTGGTCACCTTGGCGAGGTCCAGATTGTCGTCCAGCGGGATGGTACCGAAGGTCTTGCCTTCGGCGTTGAAAAAGTCCTTCATGTTCCGGACGAAGGTGTAATCCTTGTCCGCCGCCTTGACGTCGATACCGTCAATGGGGAGGGTGTACTCCTCGCCACCGATCAGCACCTCGAAGCCGCTCTCCAGTTGCTGGTCGGCAATGGCAGTCTTGGCGCTCCGTCCGGCGACGTGGGCGGAGTAGGCTCCGGGAGTGGCTCCGTAGAGGGAGTCGTCGGTGAGGATGCCCACCGATTTCCCCGCATCCCGGCAGGCCTCCGCAATGGAGCGGATCTTCTCCCCTGCGGGATTCACGCCGACGTAGCCGTTGTTGGTCTTGATGCCGCAGGCGAGGGCGGTCCCTCCCGCCGCGGAATCGGTGACGTCGGCGTTTGCGGAATAGGTCTCCACAAGCCCTTTGACGGGAAGCTGTTCCATCAGCAGTTTGCCCTGCTCGCCGTAAGCGTAGGTGGAGGCGTACTGCAATGCGCCCATGCCCATGCCGTCACCGATGATGAAGATCACGTTCTTCGGCGTCCCTTCTGTGGGAAGCTCCGCCAGTTCCTTGTCGGTGAAGCGCTTTGCCACAGGGAAGTCCCGGGTGAGCAGGGAGACCTTGGAAAGCGGGAGGATACGCTGTTCCTGATCCGCGTTCAGACCGAAGACCGCCCACGAGGAGTACCGGTTCCCCTTGAGAAACTCGATGGATTTCAGTTCGCCCTTCAGCGGAATGCGGGAGACGTAGGCGTCAGAGATGCCGCTCAGATTGTAGAGGCTCCACACCGGGATGGCGTTGCCCACCTTGCGGGTATCGCCCTTCCAGTAGCCCACGTCCTTGTAGCGGGTCATCTTCACGTCGGAGGTACTGCCATCGGTGTAGTACAGCCGGAGGTTTCCGCAGTTGCGCTCGTCGATCTTCGGAGAGGGCAGGTGGATGAAACTGTTGAGCAGATAGAGGTACTGGCCGCTGACTGGCTGGTCAAATTCCACCTTCCACGCGGGGGGGAATCCGGTCTCTTCTCCGCCCACGAGGATGCAGGCCTTGGGGCCGATGGCGATGTCGAACTCCAGTCCGCCGAATTTATGCTTGCCGGAGGGAAGTTTGCGGTAGTCGTTGTTGAGAGGGATCCAGAGGCCGCCTTCGGTGCCGTTGTTACCCTTGCCCTGCAGAGAAACGGTCTGCGCGAAGACCGCAGAGGTCAGCAGCAACAGCAGAAATACGATCATTTTTTTCATGAGGATCCCCCTTCCATCGCGAGTGCGCAGGAAAAACCTGCCGGCCCCGCCATGCAAAATGTGTTTATGAATAAGAAAATTCTGCGTCCGGCCCGGAGCCCGGCTCGCTATTTGCGGTTCTTTTCCTTGACTTCAGCGGCCTTGGCCTTGGCTTTCACGGCGGCCTCCACCTTTGCTTCGGTGACCTTGGCGGCCTTGATGTCCGCTTCGGTCTTTGCGCGGAGCCGGGCTTCCTTCTTGTCCCGTTCGGCGGCAAGTTTAGCCTCTGCGACTTTGGCGGCGGCGATTTTTTGCTCGTAAGCCCGGAAGTAGGCCGCCAGCTTTGGCGAAGTGTTATCGGAGAGTCCGGTCATGGCCGCCGTCAGCGCCGCTTCCATGGCGGAGGCGGTGTCGGCCTTCCGCATGGCGTCGAAGAGTTTGGGGGCGTTCCGGAGCTGTTTCGCTCGGCCCAGCATCTGCCGGAGGGCGCTGTTGTTGGGATATTTTTTGGAACCCTCCGTGAGGGCGGCGATGGCGCCGTCCACGTTGCCGGAGTTCAGGCACTTCTGGGCGCGGTTGATGTAGGCGTTGCTCT
>DCGO01000016.1:38069-41867 GCA_002314605.1 Lentisphaeria bacterium UBA1776
GACTGAATGCTAATCAGCAGATCCACGTAGTCGTTGGAGGTGTCCATGGCCCGGAGTTTGCGGGCTTCCACGGCGGCGGCTTCGTTGTTGCCGTTGCTGATGTTCTGGAAGAAGCGGATCACGAGGTCGTTCCGTTCCATGGGCGGTTTGACCCGCTTCCGGGAACAGCCGGAAACGCCCGCCGTCAGCAGTGTCAGCAGGAGGAGAAGTGTGATTGTACGGCCGTGATTTTTCTTCATGGTGCGTAATATATCCCGTCCCTGACGCTTTTTCAACTGCCCGGCACTTGACAAGGACGGAACTTTCCGTTATTTTATGGACATCATGGAGAAATTCGGAAAAAAAACGGACGGCATCCTGTCCATTCTGCCCCGCTACGGCCGACTGGGCGCCAGCAGCCGCCTGCGGCACTATGCCTTTCTTCCTGCGCTCTCGGAAGCGGGGATCCCGTGGCGGATCAGCCCCTTCTTCCGGGACCGCTGTCTTCAGCGCTTTTATGCTTCGGGGCGGCATCCGGCGGCGGAGTGCCTTCTGTCGGCGGTCCGCCGGAGTGCCTTCCTGCTCCGTGGACGTGGGCCCCTCTGGATCGAATACGAACCCTTCCCCGGACTTCCTCCTGCGTTCAACGCCGCGCTTCTGAAAGGGCGGCGCTACGTCTTGAGCTTCGACGATGCGGTGTGGGCCAAGCGTGTCCCGGAGGCGGGGGCGGATGGTTGGGCTCCGCTACTGCGGGGCGCCGCCGGGATCGTGGCCGCCAATCCGGTGCTCGGAGCGGCGGTGGCGCCTTGGCAGAAGCACGTCCTGCAACTGCCGACTCCGGTGGACCTCGCGATCTGTCCCATTCCCGGGAGGGCGGAGAAGTTCGACCGTTTCACGGCGGTGTGGATCGGGACTCCCGCCACCTACCGCTATCTGCAGAGCCACGGGGAGGCCCTCCGAGCCATGGCGGCGGCGGTGCCGGAACTGGAACTTCTCGTGATCGCACGCCGGGACCTTCCCCCCATTCCCGGCGTTCCCATGCGCTGTGTGGATTGGGAGAACGCCTCCGCGCCGGGGCTTCTCGCCCGGGCCCACGTGGGGATCATGCCCTTGGACGACGACCCCTTCTCCCGGGGGAAGTCCGCGTATAAACTGATCCAGTATCTGGCGGCGGGAGTGCCCTCCATCGCTTCGCCGGTGGGAGAGAACTGCCGCGTGGTGGTCCCCGGGGAGAACGGCTTCCTCGCCCGGAACCCGGCGGAGTGGGCGGAGGCCATTGCGCTCCTCGCCTCCGATGCCGCCCTGCGGAACCGGATGGGAGAGGCCGCCCGCGTCTGTGCCGGAGCGTATGACCTCGCGGGGCAGGGGAGCGTCCTGATCGCTTTCCTCCGAGAACGGCTTGGCCTTTAAGAGTTTTTTTGCCGTCTCCCGCTTGGAAAAGAGGGTATTTTGTGCTATATTACGTCATGAAACAGTCCGATATGCAACGCGGGAGGGTCTCAATGTTCTTATCTCGTATCAAGGCGGCATCGCTCCTGATCGCCGTTGCTCTGCTTCTGGCGTCCGGATGCGGCAAAAAAGAGTCCGCCGAACTGCAAGTTCTCCGCTTCGTCTCCGGCGAGAGCCAGTTGGCGCTGCCGGGCGAGGCCTTCTCCCGGGACCTCTGCGTCCGGCTGGAGGGCGAAAAGGATCCCGTCTCCGGCAGAAAGGTCACTTTCGTCCCTGAATCAGGCGCGGACCTTGCTCTCTCTTCCAACGAGGCGGTCAGCGATGCCGGAGGCATGGTGCGGGTCCGGGTCACTGCCGGGAAGCGCACCGGTGACAACTACCTCAAAGTGATCCCCGAAGGCGCTCCCGGTAAGGCGATCCGGGCGCGGTTCACGGTGGGCGCCGTCCTGATCGGTGCAGAACAGGAGGGGCGTTCCGGCTCTGTACTCCCCGAAAAAGTCGGTATCAGACTGGTGAATTCCAACGGCTCGCCCATGGCGGGAATCCCGGTGTTTCTCTCCCCTGCCGGCGGCAGGCCCGGTATCGGCCTCGAACGCAGATCTCTCGTCACCGATGAGAACGGCATCGCCGCTACCGAAGTCCGTCTGCCTGAAGGTACCGGCGCCGGAACGGTGGAGATCGAATTCCACTCCGACAAGTTCGACAATCCGGTCCGCGGGGTGCGGGTCCGGGTTCTGGCCATCGACTACTACGCTCTCATCATCACGGTGCTGGGCGGCCTCGCCTTCTTCGTTTTCGGCATGAAACTCATGAGCGAAGGACTCTCTGCCATCGCCGGCAAGAAGATGCAGAGCGTTCTCCACTTCTGCGCGCAGAACCGCTTCATGGCGGTCATTGCAGGCGCGGTGGTCACGGCGGTGCTGCAGTCCTCCAGCGCCTCCACCGTGATGGTCATCGGCTTCGTTAACGCGGGTCTGCTCACTCTCTCCCAGTCTATCGGAGTGGTCCTCGGCGCCCACGTGGGTACCACCATCACCGCACAGTTGGTGGCCTTCGACATCTCGGCTTTGGCCATGCCCGCCATCATCCTCGGGCTGATGGTGATGTTCCTCGCCAAGAACCTCCTCCGTGGTTGGGGGAATGCGATCCTCGGCTTCGGACTGATCTTCTTCGGCATGTCGCTCATGAGCACCGATCTCAAGTCCATCGCGGGATTTCCCTCCTTCATCCAGTTCTTCCGGAGTTTCGACTGCGCACCGGTTGACGGAATGCTCTCCTTCGGCGCCATTCTCGGAGCCTTCGGCATCGGCCTTGTGGCCACCATGATCCTGCAGAGTTCCGCGGCGGTTACCGGCATCATCATCGCCCTCGGCGGCGGCGGACTCATCAACCTCTACACCGCCGTCCCCCTGATGCTGGGTTCCAACGTGGGTACCACCATCACCGCCCAGCTTGCCGCCATCCCCGCCAACCGTGTCGCCAAGCAGACCGCCCTCGCCCACACCCTCTCCAACGTGATCGGCGTGGCCATCGTGGTGGCTTCGCTGTGGATCCCGTGGGGCGATACCGGGATCCCGGTATTTCTCTACTTCGTCGATGCGGTGACCGGCGGCAACGCCTTCGCGGCGATCCCGGAGAACATGCCCCGGCACATTGCCAATGCACACACGTTTTTCAACGTTTTCACCACCATCATTCTGCTGCCCTTCGTGGGAGTGCTGGCAAAAGTCTGCAGTACCCTCATCGTGGCGGAGAAGAAGGTCAAGTACCAGTATCTGGAATCCCACCTGCTGAACAATCCCACCCTTGCCATTGATCAGGCTGGCTTCGCGCTGCAGAAGATGGTCAAAAAGGCCTGGGAACTGGTGGATCGTTCGGTGCATGACCACTTCATTCCCGCCGAGGCGGACGCCAAGAACGTCAGCGTCATGGACAAGAAGGAACAGCGCGTGGACCGCTATCAGCTGGAGATCCAGGAGTACCTCTCCCAAATCATGCTGCGGGAACTTTCCCCCGGACAGGCGGCCATGATCCCGCCGCTGATGCACTGCACCAACGATGCGGAGCGGATCGGCGACCGCGCAGGAAACATCCTCGCTCTCGCCGTGCGGCTGAAGGAGGCCGAGAAGAAACTCAGCCCCAAGGCCGAGAGCGAACTGGTGAGCATCTACTCCACTTTGGAGGCGTTGCAGGACGAGACCCTCTCCTGCCTGAAGGCTCCCTCCGGCAGAAAGATACAGAAGGCCCTCCAGCTGGAAAAAGAGGTGGGACATCTGGCGGAGGATTACGAATCTGCCCACATCAACCGGCTGAATCAGGGTAAATGCTCCGTGGTCACCGGCATTATTTTCGTGGAACTGCTGTCGGAGT
>DCGO01000059.1:0-12234 GCA_002314605.1 Lentisphaeria bacterium UBA1776
ATAAAACGACGAAGAGGCAAAAAAATGGTAGCCCGAGGGAGGCTCGAACTCCCGACCACCTGCTTAGAAGGCAGGTGCTCTATCCAACTGAGCTATCGGACCACTCGCCTCTTTACTATATCACCGGAAAAGAAAAATTCAATCCGTTCTTCCCCTTTTCCCCGGACTGCGCAAGCAGTGTGCGCCGATCCAGGACACCATTTCCCGGCTCGAAGATCCGGACGGCAAGTTCCGCATCCTCGCCAGGCGCAAAACTGCCGTCCGTCACCGAAAGCAGCTGCGTTTCATGATGAGCCCCCGATTATCACAATGCATCTTCAGGCGCACTCAGACGGAAAATTTGCAAATTCCAGCTCCGGTGCTATATTAGATAATAATTCTATTTGCAGGAAACTCAACCCGGGAAAACTATGAGAATCGACTTGTCGGAACATGCGGATCTATTGCGCGGTGTCGCGGAAACGGAGGAAACTTCGGACGGTGTCCGATGTAGCCGTCTTCCAGGGAACGCGGCAGCAATTTACGGCAGTGAAGGCGCACCTGCGGACTCCGTCCGTGCCACAAGCGGCGTGCGCATTGCTTTGGTGACGGACAGCCGGCAGATCGATCTTCGTCTCGCCCGGGGCAGCGTTTTCAATGAAGACGGCGCCGCAGTGGATATTCTGGTGGACCGGGCGGAGTGTCACTGTTTCCAGTCCGATGAAGATGCCGAGGATTTCGTGGTGTCGCTGGAACTGGACCCCACCGAGGGGGACGAGGGCCACGAGGTCGAGATCTATCTGCCTCACCTTTCCGAAGTTCTGATTCGCGATTTTGAACTTTCCGACGGGTCGCTTTTCCGCCCCAGTTACGTCGGCGACGAGCGCATCCTTTTCTTCGGCGATGCGGTGACCCAGGGGGTGGACTCCAGTTCCCCCTTCCGAACCTACGCCGCGCTGGTGGCGGCGGAACTCCGCACCGATTTCATGAACTGGGGCGTCAGCGGAGCCCCGCTGGAGCCGGAACTGGCGGAATATGCCATGACTTGCGAGTGGCAGTCAGCCGTCCTTGCCTGCGGGACCAATGATTACCGCGAAGCCCGTCCCCTGGCGGAATTTGAAACGGATCTCGAAAAGACACTGTCTTTGCTGCAGGATCGCAACGGGGCCCGGATCGCCGTGGTCTCCGGCTGGCCCGTGCCCTCCTACGAGAAAGTCTGCAATGCCGCCGGGGCGATCCCTGCCGATTACCGCCGTGCATGCGAAAAGATCGTGGCCCGTTTTCCCGGTGTGGGTGTGATCGACGGTACGGGGATCTACGGCAAGGGCCGCAAAGTCTTTGCCGAAGACCGGCTTCACCCGTCGGATTTCGGCATGACCTTCATCGCCGAAGCGATCCACAAAAAACTGGTCTCCTGCGGAGTTTCCGCATGATTTACTGCCTTCACCGGACGCCGTGGCAGCTATGTTACGGTGTGGAGGGCACCTTCCCTCCGGGCAGTCCCCGCCTGGTGCGGCGCCCCTTCAATCACTACGACCCGGATTATACCAACTGGTATCTGGTCCCCAGTCCTGAGCTGCCTTTTTTCAAATTCGGCAAATACCATTTTGCGTGGGATGAAAAAGTTCGCAAGGAGATCCGCGCCGGATTTCTGCTGACCAAAGGGCTGGATCCCATGCTGAAAGCCGCGTACCCCTCCAGGCGGGGCAAACGCCTCCTGATGGACGACACCTGGGCCTGGCCGGATTTCATGGCAGGCGTCCGTTCCGGCGCTTTCGAGCAGGCGGTTCGGACCGTTTCCGCCTGTTCCGGGGAACCGGTTCTGCTGGAATTTTCCGGGGGGTACATCGACGACCCGGGGCTCTTCGAACCCGATCAGGATTACCGGAAAAAGGACGATTATTTTCTTCAGTTCGATCCGGCTGCGGACACGGTGCGGGTCCTTCGGGCCCGGCGGGACGCCATGTGTCTCAGATTTCTCAATCAGGTCCGCGATTTTGCGGCATTGCAGAAAGCCTTCGAGACGCTGGACAAAGAGGCGTTTCTGTGGTGCGACGTCTTTGCCGGAGTGGCCTTTGCCATCGATCAGGACTCTGAACGTGTTCCCTGCGCGGGTGCGGCGGATGACAACACCCTCCGGGAGGCCGTTCTGACCCCTTTTGCAAACTGGGTGCATTGATATATTCAGGATCCACCCCATTGCAAAATTTTCCCTTCGGGTGTATATTACCGGAAAGTCATAGAAGGAATCCGGATATGAAAGCATTTTTTGCCTTTTCGGGACAGGGAGCGCAAACCGTCGGCATGGGAAAGGACCTTTGCGATGAGTTTGCCTGCGCCCGGGCCGTTTTTGATGAAGCCGATCAGGTGCTTGGGTATTCTCTTTCCGGCGTCATTTTTGACGGTCCCGCTGAAAAACTCACCGGAACACGCTGCTGTCAGACCGCCATCTACACCATGAGCTGTGCGGCGCTGGCCGTCTTCCGAGAGCGTTATCCCGAGGTGGAGCCCGCTGCCTGCGCCGGGTTGAGTCTGGGGGAATATGCCGCGCTCTTTGCGGCAGGAGCGTTTTCCTTTGCCGACGGCCTGAAACTTCTGCAGAAACGGGCGGATCTGATGGAAATTGCCTGTCAGACCACCGTCGGCGGCATGGCTTCTGTCCTCGGGGGCGACCCTGCAGTGATTGCGGACGTCTGCAGGGAGTGCGATATCGATGTAGCCAACTACAATTGTCCCGGCCAGATCGTCATCAGCGGCGAAAAAAAGAAGGTCGAAACCGCCTGCAGTATTCTGGCGGAGAAGGGGTTCCGGAAAGTGGTTCCCCTGACCGTCGCCGGAGCTTTCCACTCCAGACTCATGCGGACCGCCGGGGAGGCGCTTGCCGAAGTATTGAAGGACACCCCCATCGCCATGCCGAAAGTCCCTGTGTTTCAGAATTTCACCGGCAAAGTTCCGGCGGATACGGCGGAACTCAAGCGGAATCTGGCCTGTCAGGTGGCCGGATCGGTGCGCTGGGAAGACTGCGCCCGCGCCGCTGCCGGGCTGGGGGCGGATGTGATGATCGAATTTGGTCCCGGTGCGGTCCTGACGGGCCTCATGCGCCGGACCATTCCGGAATTGAAGAGAGTCAACGTTAACGGAAAGGATTTTTCATCATGAGCAAAGAACAGCGTCTGGAAGGAAAAGTGGCCCTCATTACCGGCAGCGCCCGGGGGATCGGTAAGGCGATTTCGCTTCGTCTGGCTTCAGAAGGAGCCCGGATCGCCGTTGTGGACATCCGTCTTGAGGATGCCCAGAAGACGGCGGATGAATTCAAGGCTGCCGGGATTGATGCCCGCGCCTACGCTGCAGATGTATCCAAATCCGCCGATGCTCAGGCCACCGTGGCCGCCGTCGTGCAGGATTTCGGCAGACTGGATATTCTGGTCAACAATGCCGGCATTACCAAAGACACCCTCCTCCTCCGCATGACCGAGGCCCAGTGGGATGCCGTGCTGGCGGTGAACCTCAAGGGGACCTTCAATTTCACTCAGGCGGCGGTAAAGGTCATGATGCGTCAGCGCTCCGGCAAGATCGTCAACATCGCCAGTGTCGTCGGCCGCATGGGCAATATCGGCCAGGCCAATTACTCCGCCTCCAAGGCTGGCGTGATCGCCCTTGCCAAAACCACCGCCAAGGAATTTGCTTCCCGCAATATTCAGGTCAATGCCGTGGCTCCGGGCTACATCATCACCGACATGACCGCCCAGCTCTCGCAGGAAGTCAAGGACACCTTCATGCGGATCGTCCCCGCCGGCAAAGGCGGCACCCCGGAAGATGTGGCCAACGTGGTCTATTTCCTCTGTTCCCCCGATTCCGACTATGTGACCGGTCAGGTCATCAACGTGGACGGCGGCCTCCTGATGTAGAGATGCCTTTAAAAAAAATCAAAAAAAATCAAAAAATGATTTGACATTCATTTTCAACGGGTTATATTGAATGCCAGTGAGGCTGGGATCGTATCGGTTCCGGCAGAAAAGTTCCAAAAAACAAAAACAGGAGGATCAGATGAAGCATTCGTTCTATGATGTCAAGCTGCGGAAGAAAGTTGATGCTGAAGTTACCGAGTTTGTGAGCTATGGCACCGGAACTTCCAAGCGTTTTGCGTTCAAGGCGAAGACCAAGGACGGTCGCAGTTTGACCGCCTTTGTCGCCAAGGCCGATTGGGAAAAGGCCAAGAAGAAATAAGTCTTCTTTTTGCGAGCCATGGACCGCTCCGGAATCCGGTTTGGATTCTTGAGCGGTTTCTTTTTTGGGAAATGCAGACCTTTCAACGGGAGGAATGGAACATGAGTGAGCAAGTGGCGCTGCTGGCGATCCTGACTGGCGATCCTGAAGCGACCGGGGCGATCAACGCCCTTCTGCATGAATTCGCCCCCTGCATTATCGGACGCATGGGGCTGCCTTACCGGGAGAAGGGGCTCCATATCATCAGCATCGTGCTGGATGCTCCGGCGGACCGTATCAATGCCCTTGCCGGCCGCCTCGGCCGCCTTCCCGGTGTGACTGCCAGGGCTGTTTACGCCGAACCTGGAAAATCCCGGGGGTGACCATGCCGGTCCCGGCGAAGATCGTCCGAGTTTACGGCGTGGTGCAGGGCGTGGGTTTCCGCCCTTTCGCAAGCCGACTGGCGGAGCGGTATCGACTCACCGGTTCCGTGGCCAATCAGGGGAGCCATGTGGAGATCCACCTTCAGGGGCCTCCCCGGGAGATGGAGCTCTACATTGCTTCGCTGGAAAATGAAGCGCCACCACGTGCCGCCGTCCGGGCGATCCGGGTCGAAGACACCGTGGAGCCTCCGGCGGAAACTTTCCGGATTCTGGCCGGAAGCCGGGACTCCGGCGAAGTCTTTGTTTCCCCCGACATCGCCGTCTGTCCCCGCTGCGAAGCCGAACTGTACGACCCTGGCAGCCGGCGTTATCTGCATGCCTTCATCAACTGCACCGACTGCGGTCCCAGGCTGACCATTCTGGATGCCATGCCCTACGACCGTGAACGAACCAGCATGGAAAAATTCCCCATGTGCGGGCGGTGCAGTGCGGAATACCGCGATCCCGGTTCCCGCCGCTACGATGCCCAGCCGGTTTGCTGTCCGGACTGCGGACCGGAAGTGTACGTTATCGGTTCTCAGGAGAAAGGCGCTGCAGCCATCCGGCTTGCCCGGGAGACCCTGTGTCGCAGCGGGGTCGTTGCCGTGAAAGGGATCGGGGGATTTCATCTGGCCTGCAGCGGACACGACCCGGAGGCGATCCGGCGTCTGCGGGAGCGCAAGGGCAGGGGCGCAAAACCTTTTGCCGTCATGATGGCAGACAGGACTGCCGTCCGGAAATACTGCATCGTCCCCCCGGAGGCGGAGTCCATTCTGACCGGGGCGAAAAAGCCGGTGGTCCTGCTCCGGAAAAGGCTGGATGCCGATCTCCCGGAAGCGCTGGCTCCCGGCAACCCCATGTTGGGGGTGATGCTCCCCTACACGCCTCTCCACCACCTGCTTTTCCGCTCCGATGACGACCTTGACGAAGTCATGAGCGACATTCTTGTCATGACCAGCGGCAATTTTTCCGGGGCCCCCATTGTCCGGGATGACGAGGGAGCAATACGGGAACTATCCGCTTTCTGCGACCTGATCCTTTCTCACAACCGGGCCATCCGGCTCCGGGCGGATGATTCCGTGACGGATTTTTTCCGGGGGAACCCTTACATGGTACGGCGTTCCCGGGGGTATGCGCCGCTTCCCGTCTGGCGGACATCACAGGACCTGCATGGTGAAGCGCTTGCTTTGGGGGGGGACCTCAAAAACAGCTTCTGTCTGGCCAAAGACGGGCTCTATTATCTCTCGCCTTACATTGGTGACATGGGGGAACTGCGGACGGAGCAGGTTCTGCAGGAGTCCCTGACGAAACTGGAGAAATTACTGGACATCCATCCGGAATATGCGGTCTGCGACCTGCATCCCGGCTATTTTACCGCACGCTTTGCGGAAAGTCTGGGGCTGCCGGTGGTCCGGGTCCAGCACCACTGGGCCCATATTCTTGCCTGCATGGCGGAAAACAATGCTTCCGGGCCGGTTATCGGCGCGGCTATGGACGGGACCGGTTGCGGAACAGACGGGACGGTTTGGGGGGGGGAGATCCTCCACTGCACTTATTCCGGCTTTACCCGGCTGGGACATCCGACCCCTTTCCTCCAGGCCGGCGGCGACTGCGTTCCCCGTGAAGGGTGGCGGATCGCCCTGGCGCTCCTTCGCGATGCATTCGGAACTGCAGAAGGGGAGCGGACCGCAGCGGAACTTGACATCGCTTCGGCGGATGAACGGAGCGTCCTGCTGCAGATGCTGAAGTCCGGGCTCAACACCGTATCTTCCACCAGTGCCGGACGGCTCTTTGACGGCGTTTCGTCTTTGCTGGGGCTTGCCGACCGGGCCTCGTTTGAGGGAGAGGCGGCCATGAAACTCCAGTTTTCCGCCATGAGGTGTTCCTGTGAGGCGCCGGATCTCCTGCCGGAAAATCCACTTCAGCCGGGAAAAGACGGATTTGTGTTTGCCACCACGGCTTTTTTCCGGAATCTGGCAACGGCCCGGCTGTCCGGGACGGCACCGGAAACCCTTGCCATGGCCTTTCACCGGGGTTTGGCCGACATGATCACGGCGGGCTGTATCCGCGCCCGCGAATTGACCGGAACGGAGATCTGTGCCCTGTCCGGCGGCGTCTTCCAGAATACCCTGCTTCTGGAACTGGCGGTTTCCGGACTGGAAAAAGCCGGTTTCAGGGTGCTGATCCACCACGAGGTCCCCCCAAATGACAACGGTCTTGCCCTGGGGCAATGTGCCGGGGGGGCGGCAAAGGTGCCGCTTCGAAGTGTCGCGGCGACCGGGTTTTCTGCGCAGGACTGATCCTGCGGACAGAGCCGTCCGTCCGGTTCCGGTTGTCTTACTTGATCTCGCCAAGCTTGCGGGAACGGGCTGCAGCGGCGCGGACGGCGGAGATGACCGCCGAAGCCATGGCGTGGCGCTTCAATTCCTCCATGCCCCGGATGGTGGTCCCGGCGGGACTGCAGACCGAATCACAGAGGATGCCGGGATGGGTGTGGGTATCCAGCACCATCTTGGCGGAGCCCAGGACCGTCTGCGCTGCCAGTTTGAGGGACAGATCCCGTGGAAGCCCCTCGGAGACCCCGCCGTCGGCAAGGGCCTGGATGAATTCAAAGACGAAGGCCGGGCCGCTGCCGGAGAGTCCGGTGACCGCATCCAGGTGTTTTTCGTCCATAAAGGAGAAACTGCCTACGGAGCTGAAGATCTTTTCCGCCAGGGCCCGCTCTTCCGGCGTCACTTCGGCGGTCAATGCTCCCACGGCGGCCCCGGCACCCACCAGTGCCGGCGTATTCGGCATGACCCGGACGATCCGGGCGCTGTCGGTCAGGTCATAGAGTTTTTCCAGCGAGATCCCCGCGGCGATGGAGATGATGAACTTGGTCTGCAGGATGGATTTGAGTCCGTTCAGCGCTTCCGCCAGATACTGGGGTTTCACCGCCAGCAGGACCGCATCGGCGGATTCCAGCATGACATCCTGCAGTTCTCCGGAAGCGCACCGGACCTTGGTGGCGGCGGTGAATTTTGATGCGGCGGCGGAGTCGATGTCAAACGCATCCAGCTCCTCCGGGGCAAAAGTCCGGGTCCTGACCAGTCCTCCGGCAATGGCGGTGGCCATTTTTCCGGCTCCGATGAAAAAAATTCTGCTCATATATTTCCTCCGGTTTGATGAAAAAACTTCAGCTTGTTTTCGGTTTACAGAAATTCCGGCTGCGCCGGTTGGCTGCTTCCAGCCGGATCCCGGTACAGATATTTTCCCCGGCAAAACGGTTGACGAAAGCCTGCAGCAGTTCAAACGCATTTTCCAGTTCGCTCCGGTAAATGCTGTGGCGCACTTCCAGTGTAAGGATGCCGTTGTCAAAGCTCCCGACCTGACACATGCCGGAAAAAGGAGCCCCCACAACTTCCGGCCATGCTTTTTCCAGGCGGATTTTCAGCAGAGTGTCCCGGGAGAAGATGTTCCGGGTGACTTCTTCAAGATAATCGGACGCAGGGCGCACCTTTGCCCCGTAGCTGGAGATCTCAGTGGCCGCGTAGGCCGGACCGTACCATTCCGACAGCATGGAACGCTTTTTCAGCCGTTGAAAATACGCCCTCTTCTGCCAGGGATCGATATCGCCGTCATCCACGTTTCAGGCACTCCTAAAAAGACAGCCCGAATATTGCCGTCGGAATCATCATGGTGCGGACGAGGAATTTGCCGAATCCGAGTCCGCCTTTCACCACGTTCTTCAGTCCTGACGAGAAGCCCCCCATGGGAGCTCCGATGGTCATCTGGAAAAGCCCCACCGGGAACCTCGCCGCTTCCAGCATTGAGTACCCCATCAGGAGAAAATGTTTTCCGAGATTGGCCAGCCCCTTGATCACATACGGTTTGGCAATGGCGGCCGCCTTCAGAGCAACGGGAGCCAGAATCATAATGGTGACCGGGTCCACAAAAGCATGGCTTTCCGGGACCGGAAATGCCATGGTCAATACGGCAACCGCCGTCAGGATTAAGAATATTCTTCGCATGAATATGAACCTCTGTATCCGGCAATATATACCGCAAACCCGGAAAATTCAACTCTCTTTCTCAAAAAAGTCGAAAGTTGACGCAGGCGCCGCGATCCCGGGGCGGCCTTCCTGAATATGAAAAAAATTTTTGACGATGCATTGAAAAAACGTAAATGCCGTGTAAGTTATTGCGTTTTTGCAAAAACACATAACAACCAGACCAGGGAGGGTTTGTGCTATCATGAGTTGCGAGTATGTGCAAAGGGTGCTGAACCATCTTCAGCAGAAAAACGGTCAGGAAAAAGAGTTCATCCAGAGTGTCACCGAGGTCTGCGAGACGCTGACTCCGCTGCTTGAGCGGGACCCCCGGTACAGCAAATACCGGATCCTCGAGCGGATCACTGTTCCCGACCGGATCATCATCTTTCAGGTCCCGTGGCTGGATGACAAGGGGGATATTCAGGTCAACATCGGTTACCGGATCCAGTTCAACAGTGCCATCGGACCCTACAAGGGCGGTCTGCGCTTCCATCCGTCCGTCAATCTGAGCATCCTCAAGTTTCTGGGATTCGAGCAGATTTTCAAGAACTCCCTCACCACGCTCCCCATGGGGGGAGGGAAGGGCGGCAGTGATTTTGATCCCAAAGGGAGGTCCGACCGGGAGGTTCAGGCGTTCTGCCAGAATTTCATGCGGGAGCTGTACCGCCACATCGGTCCAGATACCGATGTGCCCGCCGGCGACATCGGCGTTGGGCCCCGGGAGATCGGGTATCTTTACGGGCAGTACAAGCATATCGCCAACACGGCTTCTGCAGTTCTGACCGGCAAAGGCGTCAACTGGGGAGGCAGCCGGGTCCGTCCGGAAGCAACCGGGTACGGCAACGTCTATTTTGCCACCGAAATGCTGAAGACCCGCGGCACCGGCTTCGACGGCCGCCGGGTGCTCATTTCCGGTTCCGGAAACGTGGCGCAGTACGCCTGCAAAAAAGCCATTCAGCTGGGGGGCAAGGTTCTGACCATGTCTGATTCCTGCGGTACGATCCTGGATGAAGAGGGGATCACGATGGAGAAATTCGCCATCATCCAGGAGATCAAGCAGGTCCGCCGGGGCCGGATCAAAGAGTATCTGGAAAAGGTCCCGGGAGCGAAATATTTTGAGAACACCCGTCCGTGGCAGCTGACCAAAGTGGACATAGCGCTGCCCTGCGCCACGCAGAACGAAGTGGACCTGCGGGACGCCGAGACCCTGATCAAAAACGGCTGCATCTGTGTGAGCGAAGGCGCCAACATGCCCTCCAGTCTGGAGGCGACCAAAGCGTTTCAGGCGGCCGGAGTCCTCTTCGGCCCGGCCAAGGCGGCCAATGCCGGCGGCGTGGCCACCAGCGGCCTCGAGATGAGCCAGAACGCCATGCGCCTCAACTGGAACAGCGAGGAAGTGGACCAGCGCCTCCACGAAATTATGATCAACATCCACAATACCGCACGCCGCACCGCCGAGGAGTTCGGCCGTCCGGACGATTATCTGATGGGCGCCAATATCGCCGGCTTCCGCAAGGTGGCCAATGCCATGATCGATCTGGGCGTCTGATTTCGAGGTCCCATCATGCATTTCTACTGCAGTCCATCCTTTGACGCGACGCTGAATCTCGCATTGGAGGAACTGCTTGTCCGGGAAGGGGAGGACTGCTTCATGCTGTGGCGGAATTCCCCTTCCGTCATCATCGGGCGGAACCAGAACACGGCGGCGGAGGTGAATGCTGCCGCCCTCCGTGTTTTCGGAATCCCGGCCGTCCGGCGGATCACCGGCGGCGGGGCGGTTTATCACGACCTGGGGAACATCAATTTCAGCTATATATGTTCTGCTGAAATTCATGCTTCGCCGGAAGTCTGCTGCGGACCGATCACCCGGGCGCTGCAGAAACTCGGCTGGTCCGGATGTTCCTTTTCCGGGCGGAATGACATTGTTCTTGACGGGGTGAAGATTTCCGGCTGTGCTCGCTGTGTCCAGGCGGGCCGGATGCTTTTCCACGGGACACTTCTGTATGATGCCGATCTGGAGATGCTTTCGAAGGTTCTGAACCCGGATCCGGAAAAGATCCGTTCCAAGGGGATCGCTTCGGTCCGTTCCCGTGTGGGGAATCTCCGTTCCATGGGGAGCGGAAAGGCTCCGGAAACGGCGGTTTTTCTGCAGAGTCTGGAAAAAACTCTGGCGGAAGTGATGGATTTTTCTCTCTCAGTTCCCCCGGACAGGGGGATCATGGAAAGGGCCCTGCATCTGGCGGAGACCAGATACCGGACACAGGAGTGGAACTGGGGAAGTCCCTTTCCCTACGATATTGTCCGGAAAAAACGTTTTCCGTCCGGTTCCGTGGCGGCGGAAATGCAGATTCTGGAGAACCGGATCGCGGGGATCCGTTTTACCGGGGATTTCTTCAGCACCCGCCCGGCGGAGGATCTGGCGGCGAAGCTGACCGGACTGCCGCTTCAGCGGGAAGCGCTTCTCCCGGTTCTGGAAAAAGAGTCTGCGGAAACATATTTCACCGGGATCACTGCGCCGGAGATCCTTGAACTCCTGTGTCCGTAGGCGGGCGCCCGTTCATCCGGGTTCCTGTGCGGTATCGGAAGCGTGAAAGCGCCTGCGGTAATCTCCTGGAGTGCAGAGGCAGTGCCGCTGAAAACATTCATGAAAATAGCGGTGACTGGAAAAACCGCAGGTCTGCGCGATCTCCATGATGGACAATGTGGAATTCTGCAGAAGGCTCTGCGCTTTTTCCAGCTTTGATTCCAGCTGCATCTGTTTGGGCGATACGGAAAAAAAGCGGCTCCACTCGTAATAGAATCTTCTGCGGCTGTATCCATATTGATGAATCAGGTTTTCCAGCCTTGCGCCGCTTTGCAGTTTCTGCGCGATTTTATCCAGCTTTATTTTGGCGTCCAATGGTTTCGTTTCCGCCCCGGCAGTTTTGTCGGCATCGGCGATCGTGGAAAGCGTCATATTCAGTGCGAGCACATCCAGTTTGTCAATGACCCCGAGCTCTGTGCGTTTTGTCAGAAGCATACGGATCTCATGACAGGACCGCTCAAATTTCTCATCCTGCAAAAAGTGAAATCGCTTCCGTTCCGGCGGAACCGGATCAAATACCGTTTTCAGTTTTTCGGAAACTTCCGCAGAATAGGAAAAAAACAATTCATCGTGGCGGACTGCGGTGACCGTATTCAGGATACTTCCCGGCATGATGACGGAAAAAGACGGCATCAGATCTGCTTCCGGGGTATTGTATTTCTCTTTATTGAAACTGAAGCAGACGAAACAGCGGTTGATCAGGTGATTTCTATGCGGGGTAAAGTGGTTCACCATCAAACCGATCTCATCCAGCGGATAGGGAAATCCGGAGAGCCGCTGAAGCCTTGAAAGCGGTGAAATTACCGACTCCATATTTTGCACAAATCCTGAATTTATTTTGCACAAACCGACATTGCTGTATTCAACCGTCTGGTGTATAATATACTCTGGACGCACAAAAAATCAAATTGCAGAAAGAAAAGGAACATATATTCATGAACATGTCTCGTTCTTCATGCCGGAAACGGAAATCGCCGGGTTTCACATTGATCGAACTTCTGGTGGTGATCGC
>DCGO01000059.1:12241-12505 GCA_002314605.1 Lentisphaeria bacterium UBA1776
GATCGCCATCATCGCCATTCTGGCGTCCATGCTGCTCCCTGCGCTGAACCGGGCCCGGGAAACGGCAAGGGAAGCGGTTTGTGCCGCCAATCTGCGGCAGATGTATTTTTCCTATTACAATTACTGCGATCAGAACAATGACTTCATGCTGTGCATCACTACGGACGGCGTCACTAACTACTGGTATATCCCCATGGGGGAGGATCTGAAGATGCACAAGAAAAATGTTTCCGTCATGGTCTGCCCCTCCCACCCGACCCCCAC
>DCGO01000040.1 GCA_002314605.1 Lentisphaeria bacterium UBA1776
AAGAACGAACGAAAGGCATCGGCAATATCGTTGTCAACATTGGCAACTCCGGGTGGAGATCGCCGGACGGCTTGACTGCGACAACACCACCGTCACCCGGGCCATCCGGGAACTGATGGCGAAGAGGATCGTCTGTACCGGCGAAAAGAAGGAACAGCTGCGGGGGCGTCCCCGCACGATTCTCCAGATCGATTCCGAGGGCCCTTTGCTGGCGGGGGTGTCTTTTGAGGTCCATCAGATCATCGGTGTTGTGACCGATCTGCACAGCCGGATCCTCCGGAAAGATCAGATCCTGTTCGAACAGAAGCCCTCCCGGGAATTTTTTCTTTCCGCTGCCGAGAAAATCCTGAAACGGATGATGCATGCGACGGGGGACCGTCTGGCGGGGATCGGCGCTGCGGTTTTCGGGAGTTATTCCGGAGAAGAATTCACGATCCAGAACGCTGCGGCGATGCCGGAACTCAACGGGGTGGAGCTGAGGCTCTTTCTGGAGAAATGCACCGGCAGAGAGGTTTTCATCTGCGACCACATGATCGCGAAGATGTACTGTCTGAAGCGTTTTCATCACGAGCTGAACCGGGGGACCGTCATGCTGCTTTCCGCCGGGACCGGCATCGGCAATGTCATGATCGACAATGGCAGACCCATGTTCTGCCGTGGCCGGCACGGCGGCGAATTCGGCCACAGCGTCTATGTGCAGAACGGCCGGCAGTGTTCCTGCGGCCGGCGGGGGTGTCTGGAAACCGTCATCTCCACAACGGCGCTGCTGGCAAAATATCGGGAACTGAAAAAAAGCCCCGGTGCGACCCTGCCGGAACTCTTCGAGGCTTTCCGGAGGGAAGACGCGGACACGGTCCGGCTGGTCCGGGACGCCGCCGTCATTTTCGGGACGGCCATTGCCAACCAGCTGAACAACTATCCGGTGGACACCCTCGCGGTCACCGGAAGAATTTTATCCTTCGGTCCCGGGTTCTGCAGTTTTCTGGAGGAATTCATCAAAAACAACGTGTTCCGGATCGTGCTGGATCACCTGCAGGTAAGGTTTCTGCCGGTTGAGGATGAGAATTATCTGGTGACCGGCGTTACGATCCAGCTGGCGGAGGAGTTTGTCGCGCACCTGTTTCAGGATGAAGGGGACCTCTGAAGCTGCCGGAAGGTTCACTGCACTTGACAGGAACCGGGTTCAGCGCTATATTATCCCGATAGCGGAAAAGGATCTTGCAACAGGAGGAACCCATGTTTTTTACCGGATTTGCAGATGAGGCCGGAAAAAGTCTGGAGACACAGCTTGAGGCTACCCGCCGGCTGGGGTGGAAGAATATCGAAGTCCGGATGATCGACGGGATCATGTTCGGCAAATTGAGTGACGGGGAGTTTGAGGCTGCTGCCGAAAAACTTTCCCGGACGGATATTCATTTCAACTGCTATGGAAGCGGCGTTGCCAACTGGATGATTCCGCCGCTGGACACTGCCGCTTACGAACAGACGAAGCAGGAACTCCTTGTTTCGATTCCCAGAATGCAGAAACTGGGGATCAAAATGCTCAGGGGCATGAGTTTCAAAGTCGATCCGAAGGACCGGGTGGATTCTCCGGAAGCGGAGAAATTCATTTTTGAAAAGGTCAATGAACTGGTGTCCATCTGCGCGGACAATGGAATCATTTACGGGCACGAGAACTGCATGAATTACGGAGGTCAGTCCTGGTTTCATGCCTGCAAACTGCTGGATCATGTGAAGCACGACAATTTCACATTCATTTTCGATACTGGCAATCCGACGTTCCTCCAGAGCCGGATGGGGTTGAAGCCTTATCCGGTTCAGAATGCGTGGGAGTTTTATTCGCATGTGAAGGAGCGCGTCGGATATGTCCATATCAAGGACTCCATCACCGAACTGAATGAAGACGGCAGCTGCGGAGACAGAACCTTCACCTATCCGGGGGAAGGGAACGGATGCATTCCGGAAATTCTGACGGATCTTTTCAAACACGGGTATGACGGGGGACTCTCCATCGAACCTCATATTCAGGCGGTTTTTCACGAGGGAGACGATCAGGCTGACGAGGCTCTCAAAGCGCAGCGGAAACTTGAGGTTTACGTTGAGTACGGGCGGCGGCTTGAGATCCTGGTGGAGGCGTGCCGGAAAGCGGCTGCCCGGTAATTTGTCGGCCGCCGGGGCCTCGTTCCAAACGCTCTTCCGCAGTGGGCGGGGGGGCTGCAGAGATGGAGCCCGGCTTTTCCGGATGGGGGTTGTCTCTCCCGGAGCCCCGTGCAGATTACAGACTCTGTACCGCCAGAAAGAACCCGACTTTTCCGTCAATGGCATCGCCCCGCTTACGGGCGGAATTCACATAGATCTGCGCTTCTTCCGGGGAAAGAAGCAGAACCTCGATATCCTCGGTTCCCTCCAGATGCTGGGCCGGCGGTCTCGGGTAGGCGGTTTCATCAATGGAGAGGAGGGCGGTGGCAAAATGTTCACCGGTCATTCCCGGGGAACTGCAGCAGGGGGGGATGATCCGGACAACGGTTCCCTGATAGCCGGTTTCCTCGTAGAGTTCCCTGCATGCGGTATCCTCAATGGACTCTCCCGGGTCAATCAGTCCGGCGGGAAATTCGATGACGTATTTCCCCACCGGCGGACGGAATTGGCGGATCATGATATATTTCCCGGAGGGTTCCAGCTTCGGGATCAGCACCACTGCTCCGGCGGAACGGATCCGCTGGGCGGCCTCCCAGCGGTGAACTTTTCCCTTCCTGTCATGATATTCCAATTCCTGAAGTTCAAGAAATTTTCCGGCGGCAAGGCGGGTGATTCCGGCGATAACGGGTGTCTGCATAGGTCAAAAATCCTTTTTTTTTTACAATGTACTTGAAAAATAAAAAAATCAAGCTAGATTATGTGTCATAGCGCAAAAAAGGCGCAGATTTCTTGAAGGATTATTTCTGCAGAGTTTCCCAATACCTCCCGGAGAAGTTTTTTTTCCGGATGTTGTCAGACAGAATTTTCAAAAAATGCTCATTGGATTGACCGGTGCGATCGGCGGCGGAAAAAGTACGGCGTTGAAAGCCTTTGCCGCTGCCGGCGCAGACACCTGTGACGCGGACAAGATGTGTCACGTTTTGTATGAAAACCCCGTACTGGTGGAGCAGTTGTGCCGCCGCTGGGGGGATGTTTCCGACGGAAGCGGCGGTGCAGACCGGCGGAAGATTGCCGGGATTGTCTTTGGCCGTCCCTCCGAGCTGGAATACCTTACCGGACTCCTGTATCCGGAACTGGAGCGGCAGTTTGCCGTGATCCGTTGCCGTGCTGCGCAGCCGGGAGAAAAAATTATGGTGGCGGAGATTCCGCTGCTTTTTGAAAATCACTGGGAAAAACACTGCGACGGGACGGCGGCGCTCTGGACCGGACGCGGATTGCGCCACGCCCGGCTCCGGGAACGGGGGATGTCCCCTGCGGAAATCGCCGCCCGGGAGGCCCGGCAGTGGAGCGAAGATGCCAAGCTGGAAGCCGCCGATTATGCCGTCATCAACAGCTCTTCCCCGGATTTTTTGGCGATGCAATGCAATCAATTATTGATTTTTTGGAAGGATGGAAAATGACAGAAGATCACAACGAGAATTTGAATCAGACTCCGGTCCCGGAAAATACTCCCGTGCCGCCGCCCGCTGAACCCGCTCCCCCCGTTCGCAAACGCCGGGGGCGTCCGCCGAAAGCCAAACCGGCGGCGGAGCCGACCCTTTTTGACCTTTCGGCAAAAACGGAACCGGCCGTGCCCGCTCAGGAGTCTGCGCAGGAAAGGTTCCCGGAAGCCGCTCCGGCTGAGCAGTCGGTTCTCGCACCTGCTCCCGCACCGGTTCCGGAGAATGTTCCGGCATGCGGCGAGGATGCCCCCGGAGAGAATGCAACCAGGGAAAACAACCGGGATCCCCGCAGGAACAACGGTGGGGTGAACAACGGAAACAACAATTCCCGCCGTCCATGGCGTTCCCGCCGGGACGAGGAGTCCGGAGAGCGGAGGGATTTCCGCCGGGATAACGGCAATGGCGACCGCCGGGACTCCCGCCGGGATAACGGTAATGGCGACCGCCGGGATTCCCGCCGGGACAACGACCGCCGGGATTGCAGCCGCAGCAGAGACTATGACCGCCGGGATTACGACCGGCAGGACTTTGACCGCTGTGAATATGACCGCCATGACAGCATGGACTACCGTCATGGCGCTGCGGACCGTTATGACGATTACGAGCTTGACCGCGAGAATATGATGCGCGATTTGGTGGCGGAGGAGATGGCTCCCCGTGCTCCCCGCCGCCCGGAGGGACTTCCCAACGATGAGGAACTGGAGCGGGATTCCCGCCGGAACAGCACTCTTCGCCGGGATCCGGTGGCCCGGAGTTTCCATATTTCCGACCTTCAGGCCAAGCCGATGGAGGAGCTTACTCAGATGGCGCTGGAACTGGGGATCGAAGGAATTGGCGCACTGGAAAAATCCACGCTGATTTTTGAAATCCTCCGCGCCAATGCGGAAAAAAGCGGTCAGATGTACGGCAGCGGCTACCTGGAAGTCCTGCCGGACGGGTACGGATTTCTGCGTTCTCCCCAGTACTCCTACCTCCCGTGCTCGGAAGACATTTATCTCTCCAGTTCCCAGATCAAGCGTTTTTCTCTGAAGACCGGGGACTTTGTGGCCGGGCAGATCCGGACGCCCCGGGAGAAGGAGCGGTTTTTCGCCATGCTGAAGGTGGAGAGCATCAATAACAATGCCCCGGAGATGAAGCGGAGCATCATCCCCTTCAACGAACTTACGCCCTACTTCCCCACCCGGCGGCTGGTGCTGGAGCGGACGCCGGATGAACTTTCCACCCGGGTGGTGGATCTGGTGACCCCCATCGGCATGGGGCAGCGCGGTCTGATCGTGGCTCCTCCCCGGACCGGCAAGACGGTGCTGCTGCAGAAACTGGCCAACAGCATCCGGGGCAACAACCCCGAGGTGAAGCTGATCATCCTGCTCATTGACGAGCGGCCGGAGGAAGTGACGGACATGCGGCGTTCTGTGGATGCCGAGGTCATCAGTTCCACCTTTGACGAACCGCCGGAACGGCATGTTCAGGTGGCCGAAATGGTCATTGAGAAAGCCAAGCGCATGGTGGAATACAAGCAGGACGTGGTGATTTTGCTGGACAGCATCACCCGGCTGGCCCGGGCTTACAATACCCTGCAGCCCCACAGCGGCAAAGTGCTGACCGGCGGTGTGGACGCCAATGCTCTGCACCGGCCGAAACGTTTCTTCGGCGCGGCACGGAATATTGAGAACCACGGAAGTCTCACCATCATTGCCACGGCACTGATCGATACCGGCAGCCGCATGGACGATGTGATTTTCGAGGAATTCAAAGGCACCGGCAATATGGAACTGCATCTGGACCGGAATCTCTCGGACCGCCGCATTTATCCGGCGATCAATGTGGAGAAAAGCGGTACCCGCAAGGAAGAACTGCTGCTCCATCCGGACGAGCTTCAATGCATCTGGAAATTGCGCAAGGCCATCAACGGGGTTCCGGCGGCGGAGGCCATGGAACTGCTGCTCAAGAAACTGAAGGTGGTGAAGACCAACATCGAATTTCTGCTGACATTGCAGAATCAGCAATAGAGAGGTTGTTATGGCGGAAAAACGAGGAAGGAAGATTCAGGGGTATCTCTTCACGATCCTGCTGTTGATCCTGCTGGTACTGGGCGTGGCGCTGCTGCTGCCGGTCTATCGGGCCCAGCAGAAAAAGCAGGCGGAACTTATTCAGCTGCGTACTCAGCTGGATAACAAGCGCGCCGAACGGAATACCCGCGTACAGCAGACGGAAGCGTTGAAGACTTCGCCGGCGGCAGTCGAAAAAGTCGCCCGGGAGAAATTCCGCTATGCCCGCGAGGGAGAGACCCTGCTCCAATATCCGGTCCCGCCGGAAAAACAGCGGAAGGGTGAATGATGAACAGATCTGCTCAGACCGTTCCGGCATGTGCCGTGCTGCTGACTGCCCTCCTGACGCTTCTCCTTGCCGGCTGCGGCAGCGGGGATCAGAAGGAAGTCAAGCGTATTTTGGTGTCCCGGGGAGGGGAACAGTGCGCATTGCCGGGGAAGGATTTCGGTCAGATGCTTCAGCTGCGGTTGGACGGCCCTGACGGTGCTCCGGTCGCCGGGCAGGCCGTCCGGTTCGAGGTCCAGCCGGGGTCCGATCTGCGGTGTTCCCCGGAGCGGGCGGTGTCCGACGCGGGAGGGATCGTCATGACCCGGGTCACCGCCGGCAAAAAGATCGGCGACCAGTATCTACTGGCCATGCCGGAGAGCCGTCCGGAACGGGCTGCGGAGATCCGGTTTGTGACCGGGGTGGAAATGTCCGGAGTCATGCAGGAGGGCCGCTCCGGGACCATGCTGGACGATCCCATCCGGGTGCGGCTGGTGGGGCCGGCCGGGAAACCGGTGTCTGGGGCAAAAGTGTTTTTCAAACTTGTCTCTGAGCCCAAAGGGGCCGGGGCCCGTCTTACTGCCGCGAGTGCCGTAACAGGGGCCGACGGTATTGCTTCCTGCAGCATGGTGCTGGGGAACAAAACCGGCAAATACAATATTTCCATCGATATTACCGGGCTCGAAAATACCGCATTCCGTCCGCTGACCGTAGGGGAGATGGGGCTGGATCTGAATGGACTTCTGGTCGGCGTAGCGGGGGGGCTTGCGCTGTTCATCTTCGGTATGAAACTTATGTCCGGCGGGCTGCAGACGGCCGCCGGGGAGCGCATGCGGGGGCTTTTGCGGTTCTTTGCCAGCAACCGTTATGTGGCGATCCTGGCCGGAGCGGTGGTGACGGCGGTGCTGCAGTCTTCCAGCGCCAGCACCGTCATGGTGATCGGGTTCATCAATGCCGGGCTCCTGTCGCTTCTGCAGGCCATCGGGATTATTTTCGGTGCCAATATCGGTACGACCATGACGGCGCAGCTGGTCGCCTTCAACCTGGACGGGATCATCATGCCGGCCATCATCTCCGGGCTGGCGGTGTCTTTCATCAAGTGGCACCCGCTTCGGGGGTGGGGGGATATGCTGCTTGGCTTCGGACTGCTCTTCTTCGGCATGAAGATCATGAGCAGCGAACTGAAGATCATTGCGGATTTCCCCAGTTTCGTGAATTTCTTCCGTTCGTTTGACTGCGCTCCGGTAAACGGCGTCATTCCGCCGGGGGCCCTGATCGGCGCCATTATGATCGGCGTACTGGTGACCATGATGATCCAGAGCAGTCTGGCTACCGCCGGCATCGTCATTGCCCTGGGGGCCGGCGGGCTGGTCAATTTGTACACCGCCGTGGCGCTGGTGCTTGGTTCGAATATCGGCACCACCATTACCGCTCTTCTTGCGGCGCTGCCTGCCAATCGTGTAGCCAAGCAGGCGGCGCTGGCCCACACCCTTTTCAACGTGATCGGGGTGCTCATCATCGCCGGGACCTTCTGGATCCCCTGGGGACATACCGGCGTACCGATGTTTTTCTACATCGTCAACAAATTCACGGACGGCAATGCCTTTGCGGCGATTCCCCAGAACATGCCCCGCCACATTGCCAACGCACATACTCTCTTCAACGTGTTCACCACGCTGATCCTGATTCCCTTTATTCCTCTGCTGGCGAAGATCTGTGAGCGCCTGCTGCCGGTAGGGGATGCCAAAGTGCGTTACCAGTATCTGGAACCCAACCTTATTCACAACCCTGCCATCGCGCTGGACCAGACTGTCATGGTGCTGCGCCGCATGCTCCGCAAAGCGTGGAACATGGTGGACCGTTCTTTGTCGGAGCATTTCATGACGGCCTGTGTGGACGAGGAGAAGTTTGAGCAGCTGGACAAACGGGAAAAGCGCATTGACAGTCTGCAGATGGAGATCACCGACTACCTTACCCGTGTCATGCAGAAGAAGCTTTCCGGGCGACAGGCCACGGTGATCCCGCTTCTGATGCACTGCACCAACGATGCGGAACGTATCGGCGACCATACGGAAGTCATTATCGGTCTGACCAGGCGTCTGGCGGAATCCGGCAATAAATTGAGTTCCAGCGCGGTGCAGGAACTCTCGGAACTCCGGGATAAGCTGAACGATCAGGCCGGGTGCGCCCTGCAGCTTCTGGAGCATTACGATGAAAAAATGCGGCTCCATGCCATGGATGACCAGCGGGAGATCAGCGAGATGGTCAAGCGTTTCGAAAATACTCACATCGCCCGGCTCAAGGATCGGACCTGCAATGCCTCTACCGGGGTGATCTTCATCGAAGCTCTAGGCGAGATTGAAAAGGTCTCCGCCCGGCTGAGCAATATCGTGGACCGCTCTCAGGCGATCAATCTGCGTTCGGCCAGTCCGGCGCCGGTGCGGAAACCGGAACCGGAAATGCAGACGGAATCATAATCGTGGCCGCCAATTCCCTGCGTCAGGCTGCCAGGCAGCGCTTTTTCAGCGACCCTCTGGCTGTGACCGGTGCCGCCGGAGCGCTGCTGCTGATCCTGCTGGCTCTTCTGGCTCCGCTTCTGGCCAACGGACGGCCCCTGCTGGCCCAGTTGCCGGACGGGAGCTGGGAGATGCCTTTTCTCCGGACCTTCTTCGCGCCTGACAGTCCGGAATATTTCATTGAACAGTTTTTCAATCTCCTACTGCTTTGGAGCGCGTGGTCCGGGATCTGTTTTGCGATACCCCGGCGTTTTCGCAGATGGGTGCGCAGGACCGGCATGGTGCTGCTTCTGCTTCCATTCCTCTTCACCTCTTCCAGGATGGATAAAACCGATTACCGGTCCCTGCAGTATCGTCATGCGGTCTTTGCGCCGGTCCCCTACGGGGCTTTTGAGCTTGTCGGAAAACCCTTTGAGCCTCCTTCCGGCCGGCACTGGTGCGGTCTGGATGAAGCGGGGAGAAGCGTCGCTTCCCGGATCATTGCCGGCAGCCGGGTTTCGCTGGCGGTGGGGCTGGGGGCGACCATGCTGGCACTCTTCATCGGTACGGCCGTCGGTCTGGCGGCAGGGTATTTCCGGGGCGGATTCGATTTGGCTGTCATGCGGTTGGTGGAGATTGTCATGTGTTTCCCGACATTCCTGCTGCTTCTGATCCTGATGGCCATGATGGGGGATCTGAAATTCGAGCAGTCCATTCTGATCGTGATCGGTGTGATCGGCCTGACCGGCTGGATCGGAGCGGCGTTTCTGGTGCGGGGGGAGACGCTGCGTCAGCGGAGTCTGCCTTATATTGAAAGCTGTATCGTGGCGGGGATCCCGGTGAGGCGGATCCTCTTTGTCCATCTGCTGCCGAACATTTCCGGACCATTGCTGATTTCCTTTACTTTCGGGGTAGCCGGGGCGATCCTGTCCGAGAGCGGATTGAGTTTTCTGGGATTCGGGGTGCGCCCCCCGACGGCCAGCTGGGGGGGGCTGCTGCGTCAGGCCTTCGATGATCCCTTAAGTTACTGGCATCTGACGCTTTTTCCCGGACTGGCGCTCTTCTGGGCGGTGACGACCTTCAATTTCACGGGAGAGGGGCTGCGCAAAGTTTTTACTGCGAAATAACGCGGAATCCATTGCAAAAAACGCAATTCTGTGGTACATTACCTGATATATGCGAAAAGGAAGGATTCAAGATGGATGAAATTTTAGCGTCGCTGGCGGCCCGTTATCCGGTACTGGAGCCGGTTTTGCCGTCCATCCGTCAGGCGGCGGAAATGATCTGCGGGACCTTTGATGCCGGGCATACGCTTTTTGTCTGCGGCAACGGAGGCAGCGGCGCGGATTCCGAACATATTGCCGGAGAACTCCTGAAGGGATTCATGCAGAAGCGCCATGTGACGGCGGAACAGCGTGGGGCTTTGTGCCGGTTCGGCGCCGACGGGGAGGCCCTTGCCGGGGCCCTTCAGCAGGGCTTGCGTTGCATTTCGCTTCTTTCCCACCCCGGATTTGCTTCGGCTTTCAGCAACGACGTGGACCAGAAAATGGTTTACGCCCAGCAGCTTTTTGCGCTGGGGCGCCCAGGGGATCTCCTGATCGGCATTTCCACCTCCGGCAATGCGGAAAATATCCGTCAGGCCATGATGGTGGCTTCTGCATTCGGGATCCGGAGCATTCTGCTCTCCGGGGCCAGGGCCGGCCGGTGTGTTCCATACGCGGATCTGACAGTGGCAGTTCCCGAAACGGAGACCTACCGGATCCAGGAACTGCATCTGCCGGTATATCATGCATTGTGCCGGATCGCGGAGAAACATGCTTTCGGGGAGGAGGGGAAGTGATGAATCCCGTTCCCCGCCATGTGGCCATCATTATGGACGGAAACGGCCGCTGGGCCGAGCGGAGGGGACTTCCCCGGAGTCAGGGACACCGGGCAGGCGCCGATGCGGTGACCCGGGGCCTTGAAGTGGCGCTGGAGCTGGGGGTGGAGGTCCTGACCCTTTACGCCTTCAGCACGGAAAACTGGAAGCGCCCGGCATCGGAAGTTTCCGCTTTGATGGGGCTTCTGGTGGAATTTCTTGCCTCAAAACTCCCGGAAATGCGTTCAAAAGGAGTGCGGCTCCGGACCATCGGGCGGACTTCCGGGCTCCCTGCCGCGGCGGCCAATGCGCTTCTGAATGCGGTCAGCGATACGGCGGACGGAGGAAAGATCACGCTGAATCTGGCGCTGAATTACGGGGGGAGAGCGGAACTTGCCGATGCGGCGAAGCGTCTGGCGGCGGATGCCGCTGCCGGGAAGGTCGATCCCCGCAAGGTGGACGAGGGCGTCTTTGCCCGGTATCTCTATGCGCCGGATCTGCCGGACCCGGATCTTCTGATCCGGACCGGCGGAGAGATGAGATTGAGCAATTTTCTCCTGTGGGAACTGGCTTACACGGAGATTTATGTGACGGACTGCCTGTGGCCGGATTTCTCCCGGGAGGAGTTTCTTCGGGCCGTCGAAAATTACGGGAAGCGTGAACGGCGCTTCGGCAATCATGCATAAGGAGAGAACTCATGCTTAAATACCGTGCGATCAGTTTTCCGCTTCTGCTGGCGCTGCTGGCGGCGATGATCTTCTGGCAGCCGTGGGGACGGCTCATCTACTTTTACGGCGGAACGCTCATCATGTTTCTCCTCGGCATGGAGTTTTTCGCCATGCTGGCGAAACTGGACCTGCCGTCGTTCCGGAAAACCGGATCGGTTCTGCTGGCGGCGGCATTTTTCGGATTGAATTCCCTGGCGCCGATGCTGCTGCCGTTCCGGAGCGCGTTGTGGGGGAGAAGTGTTGCTTCATGTCTCCTGCCGTTTTTGCTTGCCGTGCCGTTTTTCTGGTGGTTTCTGCTGCTTTTTGTGAAGGACAAAAGGGGTCTGCTCATCAGGGGGACAGTGACATTGGGAGGGATGGTGCTTCTTTTCATTACCGTTCTGCCGCTGATTTCCACTTTCGGTGCGATGTGGCACAATGCGTATATCGGCAATGTGAATTTTCTTTTCCTCGTGCTTGTGACCAAATCCATGGATACCGGCGGGTATATTTTCGGAAAACTTTCCAGTGAACTGATGCCGGGAGGAAACCACAAGATCGTGCCTTCCATCAGCCCGAAGAAGTCCTGGGAAGGGACCATTGGCGGCGTGCTTTTTTCCGCAGGGGTGGCGCTTCTTCTGTACTGTTACGGCCTGCAGCCCTTTACCATGGGGCTCCGGTTCACCGTGGTTTCCGGGCTGGTGCTGGCTCTGGGAAGTTTTGCCGGGGATCTGACGGAATCGGCCCTCAAGCGGGCTGCGGGAGTCAAGGATTCGGCCAGCTACATCCCCGGCATGGGGGGCGTGTTTGACGTGCTGGACAGTTTTATCTACAACGGGATGCTGTTCAGTGTCCTCTGGTATATATCCAAACTGATGCGATAGGAGTTGTCATGGAAAAACAGATTTTGCGTCTGCTCCGGGAAAACGGGCGGATGAGTGCCGAAGAGATCGCCGACCGGCTGGGGGCCGATGCGGAGGAGATCCGGAAGAAGATCCGCGATATGGAAAAAGACCAGGTCATTCTTGGCTATACCGCCGTGGTGGACGAGGACCGCCTGCCGGGGGCCAAGGTCCGGTCGCTGATCGAAGTCAAGGTGACGCCCCGCCGGGACGGCGGATTTGATGAGGTTGCCCGCCGGATCGCCCGCTTCCCTGAAGTGGTGCGGCTGTACCTGGTGTCGGGGGGATATGATCTTCTGCTCGAAGTGGAAGGCGATTCGCTGCAGGAAGTGGCCGGATTTGTGTCGGCGCGTCTTGCCACCATTGACGGGGTGCTCTCCACCGCCACCAGCTTTCAGCTCAAGAAGTACAAGGAGTCCGGCAAGATCATGAGCAAGGAGGACGACTATGAGCGGCTCCCTGTCACCCCGTAGAAATTTTGTGGCGGATCATATTCAGGTCCTGCCGAAGAGCGGCATCCGCCGTTTTTTTGACCTGGTGAGCACGATGCACGATGTGGTGTCGCTGGGCGTGGGGGAACCGGATTTCGTGACACCGTGGAGCATTCGTGAGAGCGGCATCTATTCTCTGGAAAAGGGCCATACGGCTTACACCTCCAATCTGGGGCTTGTGTCCCTCCGCAAGGGGATCTGTGAATATGTGAAGAACAACTATCATGTTTCCTATGATCCTGCGTCCGAGTGTCTGGTGACCATCGGCGTCAGCGAGGCGCTGGATATCGTGATGCGGGCCATGATCAATCCCGGGGATGAGATACTTTATACGGAGCCCTGCTTTGTTTCCTATCCTGCGGAGATCCGGATGGCCCACGGGGTTCCGGTGGTCATTGAGACCCATGAATCGGATGCTTTTGCGCTGGACCCGGAGAAACTGCGGGCCAAACTGACGCCGAAGAGCAAGATCCTGCTTCTCAATTTTCCCTGCAACCCCACCGGGGCCACGCTGCATCCGGCGGCGATGCAGAAAATTGCGGACATTGCCGTGAAGCACGATCTTCTGGTGGTGACGGATGAAATCTATTCGGAACTGCTGTATGAGGGGACCCACACCTCCATTGCATCCCTGCCCGGGATGCGGGAACGGACCATTTTCCTGCACGGTTTTTCCAAAGCTTTTGCCATGACCGGCTGGCGGGTCGGTTATGCCTGCGGTCCGGCGGATCTGATTGATCCCATGATGAAGATCCACCAGTATGCCATCATGTGCGCCACCACCATGAGTCAGGAGGCCGCGCTGGATGCCCTGATGCACGGCACCAAAGCCATGGCGGAGATGCGGGAAGCCTACCGGGAACGCCGGAATCTGATCGTGAACGGATTCAACCGCATGGGCCTCCGGTGCATTATGCCCAAGGGGGCGTTTTACGCATTTCCGAACATCACTTCCAGCGGGCTGGATTCCGTAAGTTTTGCCACGCAGCTTCTGGAGGAGGAGCATGTGGCGGTGGTTCCGGGGCCCGCTTTCGGACCCTGCGGCGAAGGGTTCGTCCGCTGCAGTTATGCCACCAGCATTCAGCAGATCAAGCTGGCGCTGGAGAGAATCGGCGATTTCATGAAGCGCCACCATATCTGACGGGACGGATATACCGTGAAAATCTACCTGAAAACTTACGGCTGCCAGATGAACGAGCGGGACAGCGAGGCTTTGGCGGGCATGTTGACTGCCCGGGGGCACGTCATTGCATCCTGTGAGGAAGAGGCCGATGTGATGATCTTCAACACCTGCAGTGTCCGGGATCAGGCGGAACGCAAGGCCGTCGGCAAAGTGGAGTTCATGAAGAAATACAAGCAGCGCAATCCCGCTCTCCTGATCGGGATCATCGGCTGCATGGCCGAACGGCGCGGCGCGGAACTTCTGGCGGACCTTCCTCATGTGGATTTCGTCCTGGGCACCGGAAAACTCCATACTCTTCCGGATCTGGTCGAAAAACTTGCCTCCGGACGGACCCGGGTGGCCGAAACCGGACCGAATCCGGATGTTCTGACAGGTATGGGGGCCCATTTTCGCCCGGAGGGCGCCGGCGGTGTCCTGGGACAGATCGCCATTACCCGCGGATGCAACCGGTTCTGCAGTTACTGTATCGTCCCCTACGTTCGCGGACGGGAGATCAGCCGGGCTCCGGAGGACATCCTCGAAGAGGCCCGGACTCTTACCGCCGATGGCGTCCGGGAGATCCTGCTTTTGGGGCAGAATGTGGCCGCCTACGGATTGAAGGGCAGTACTGCCGCTCCGGCACCGGAAGACAGTCCTTTTGCGGATCTCCTCGCCGAATTGGCGAAGATTTCAGACCTGCTTCGGATCCGCTTCACCTCGCCTTATCCTACCTATTTCAATGATAGACTCATCCGGACCATGGCCGAAAATCCGAAGATCTGCCGGAACGTGCATCTTCCGCTGCAGTCCGGGTCCGACCGGATCCTGAAGCTTATGAACCGGCAGTACACGTCGGATATTTACCGGAGTATTGTGGCAAAACTCCGTGCCGTCATGCCGGAAATTACCTTCTCCACGGATGTGATCGTGGGCTTTCCCGGGGAAACGGAAGAGGATTTTCTGATGACCCGGGATCTGATGAATGAAGTGGGGTTCGACCAGTCTTTCATCTTCAAGTATTCTCCCCGCCCCGGAGCGAGATCGGCGGCGGAACCGGATTCGGTGCCGCAGATCGTCAAGGAGGAGCGGGATCAGATCCTGCTGGCGGATCTGGCGGAACGGACCTCCCTGACCATGCAGGAATTGATCGGTACCCGGCAGGAGGTCTTGGTTGAGGGCGTGAGCCGCCGGATGGAAGACCGCTGGACGGGAAGGACCGGAGGAAACCGGACGGTGCATTTCCCGCCGCCCGGCGGGTGCCGTCCCGGAGAACTCCTGACACTCCGGATCCTGAAGGCCGGCAAGGTTTCGCTGTACGGCGAAGCGGAGCAGGCTTGACTTCCGGGGCATCAGACACAGAAAACGGAATGGTATGCGTGAACTGAAAAAGGTTTTCCGGCAGGATTTTTTGCTTGCCGCCGTGCTGATGCTGGCGTGCAGCCAGTTTTTTCACGCTCAATTTCACCTGTACAAAGCCTCCCCTCCCGCTCTTTGCTTTCAGCAGGATCGGCAGGAACGGCAGATCGCATCGCAGGGAAACAGTGCTGCTGCTGCGGTTCACACCTGTTGCCCCATCTGTTCCGGCGTGCTGACCTCATCGGCGCCGGAGTATTTCATGGAAGCTTTCATTCCCGTAAGTCACGCGGATTATTTTCCGGACAATTCCGGCAGCGTGACCACCGGCACGGTCCTCCGTCATTTCTCCCGCGGACCGCCGCAGAGACTTCTCTTCTGACTCATCTTTCCGGCAGCGCACAGCAGAAGCCGGCGCATAATTGTTCAAAACTCCCGGGAAAACATTTCTGTTTTCCATCCCGGGCGTGTGTCTTGTATCAAACAGAAGGAATCTGCAGATGCAGAAAAAATATGGTATATCTCCAAAATTTTCCTGTTCACCGTTGCTCTTCATGGAGCGTTTCACGCTCATTGAACTGCTTGTCGTCATTGCCATCATCGCCATTCTGGCGGGGATCCTGCTGCCCGCATTGAACCGGGCCAGGGAAAAGGGCAAATCCGTCAGCTGTATGAACCATCTCAAACAGGCGGGGATCTCTCTGACGGCTTATTCCATGGATTATCACGATCAGCTGCCGGTGATCCATTCCGGGACGTTCTCAAATCTGGAGGAGTTGCCGGGGGACCCCCAGTGGTTCACGCCGCTGATCAACTCCTACCATTACCGGATGGATTTTCTGCAGTGCCCGGCGGACCTGGGGTATAAGGCGGCGGAGATCCAGAGTTACATGATCAACGCCATGTTCACACTCGGACACCGGGTGGTGAAACTGCCGGCGGCAAGTTACATTGTCCTTTTGGAACGGGGATTCAATTCCTCCGGTGAAGCGGTGGAGCACCAGTGCTATCCCGGCATGAGCGAGCCGGCGGACTGGAAGGGGGACATCGCCTCCACGCGCCATGCGGACCGTGCCAATTACCTGTATCTGGACGGACACACCGCAACTCTGACCATGCAGGACACTCTGGGGGACAACTCTCTCAAACAGAACCGGCATTTCGTTTCGGAGTGGCTGGATCACTATGTGGAGGGGCACCACTGAGTTCCGGCGGATGAACGGAGCGGGGTTCCCGGACCAGCTTGAAAATGTACGGAAAAATGCTATAGTAATCGGCCATTCCGGGAGAACGGCCGGAAAATGATCAATAAGGTGTTTTGAATATGACGTGGATTCTTGTTTCTTTTTTTTCATGTATCGCGCTGGCGTTTGCCGGGACGTGGTTTCTTACCCGCAATGAGTCCTTCAAGAGCTGTCTGAATTATTTCCTTGCGGGACGGAAACTTACCTATCCTTTTATCGCCGGTTCGCTGCTCCTGACCGACCTTGATGCGGAAGAACTGGTCGGGTTGAATGGAAGTGCTTTTTCCGACGGCCTCTGCATCATGGTCTGGGAAGTCGGCGCGGTTGTGTCGATCCTTTTTGCCGCCAATTTCTTTTTACCGCGCTTACTGCGGGCTTCCTCCACCAGCATTCCAGATTTTCTGGAACAGCGTTTCCACCCGTCCACGGGAATGATGGTCAATATCGTTTTTATTCTTGCCTACATTTTTTCCCAGATCCCTATTGTTCTCTATTCGGGGGCGCAAATGCTCCGGACCATGTTCGGCTTTGATGTGATTCTGCAGCGGTACGGGATCTGCGGGGAATACTTCCAGCTTCTGGTCCTGGTGGCCGCCCTTGCCGGGATCGGTGCCGTCTATGCGCTGTGGGGCGGGTTGAAAACCTGCGTCGTTTCCGACACTCTGACCGGGTTCGGCTGGCTGGTCGGCGGCTTTCTGGTGCTCTATTTCGGGCTGAATGCATTAGGCGGCGAAGAGGGATTTATCAATGGGGTGAAAGTTTTCTTCCGGGAAGGAAATGAATTGAAAAAACTCAATTCTCTGGGAAGTGCAGACAGTTCGGTCCCGTTTTTCACGATTTTCACCGGCGCGCTGGTCCTGAGCAGTTTCTACTGGTGTTCCAATCAGTTCATTCTCCAGCGGTCCCTCGGCAGCAAATCCCTTGCGGAAGGGCAGAAGGGCACGCTTCTCTGCGGAGTGCTGAAACTTTTCAGTCCGTTCTACCTTGTTTTTCCGGGGATCATTGCGTGCATCATGGTTTCGCGGCATGCCCTGCAGATTTCCGGCGCGGATGAGGTTTACGGGATTTTTGCCCGGGCCGTTGTCCCACGTCCGCTCATCGGCTGTCTTGCGGCCATCCTTTTCGGCGGCGTTATCTCCACATTTGACTCTCTGCTGAATTCCGTATGCACTCTCTGCAGTCTCAATATCTACAGGAGATACCGGCCGTCCGCTTCCGACAGAAGCGTGATCCGGGTGGGGTTCTGGTGCGGGATCGTCCTGACGCTGCTGTCCATTTTTCTTTCTCCCTTATGCTTTATGGCAGGCAGGATTTTTGACTACATGATTTCCTGTCTGTCCGTTTACGGCGTAGCGATTTTCTATGTGGTTGTACTGGGCGTTTTCTGCCGGAAAGCATCCGTCCGGATCGCCAATACCGGATTTGTGCTGACATTTCTCGTGATGCTCTTCAAGCTTTTTTACAAAGACTTTCCCGGCGGCTGGCTCGGACACATCCATGAGCTTCATTTTACCGCGCTGGTGTTTGCCGCCTCGGTTCTGCTGGGGTTCATATTCAGTCACTTTTTCCCCGCAAAACAGGAAAGCGCTCAAACGCGGACGATCTTTGCCGTCAACTGCACGGGGCACGGGGACCGGACGCAGAATACGGCGCCGCCGGATGCGGGCATTGATCTGACTCCGTGGAAATATACGGGACTAGCATCCCTTATTCTGCTGGCGGCCGTTGTCGCCTTTTATCTTCTCTTTGCCGATTTTTCGGTTTTCTGAAGGATCTTCAGAAGTCCGGCATACCTTCTGCCGTCAGACGGATCGCGCCGTCTCTTCCTTCCTGACAGATCGGATTTTCACCCACCTTCAAAATGGTCCATTCCACCGGGACCCCGTTCTGATCGCGGACAACTCCGGGCATTTCAGCCGATAAAGCAATCCAGTTCATTTGTGCAAAACTCCTGTTAAATTAAAGTCGGACTTGCCGGACTTGTCGGACCGGTCGGACTTGTCGGACCGGTCGGACTTGTCGGACAAAAAAAGACTGTTTTTTTCAAAATGGCTCTTGACATTTCTGCCTTTTGATGTAAAATAAAACCACGAGAGCGGTGTCTTGTGTCAACGGTTAGCATTCCCGGATTCGGGGGGAGACGGTTCAACTCCGTCGGCCGCTTTCCTTTTTTGCCGTTTCTTTTCCTGCGCGATTAAATATCTATTATCCGGCTCCCACGAATCAATTAATGACCACTCCTTAGAACTTGAATCACCTAACTCAAAAACACTGGTAATGACGTTTCCTTTGGCATCGGAATATTCAAAAATTAAACGCCGTATGGCTCCATTAATATCCTCGATACATTTTGCAGCAGAGTTCCAAATGGTTTTTCTCATGAGTTCCAGAAACTTTTGCAAACGCAGTGTGTCACGGTGATTTTTTATCCAATGTTTTGTGCCGTGATCCTGACCGCCTTGAGTATGAAAAACGATATTTAATTCATCATCTCCAATACCGGCAAGCCGATGTTCCGGCAGCAATTTTCCAAGAGATATTTTTTTATCTGCAATCCTGTCTGGAGTTACCCCTGCATCCAACTTATCATTAACCTGAGTGATAACGCGCTTGATTTCTTCAAGGTTAGAAGGCTCCTGTATTGTTTGAGTATTCAAAATTTCAGTTTTGGCAGTCAAAGAAACGTGAATTTTTTCTTTTTTGCAATACTCTACAAAATCATTATGCGTTGAATGTCTTGTATCTGAATTTTTTATGCCGGACAGATCAAATTTCTCAAACGCGTGTTCCGGATTGAACTGGAAACCGCTCTCGCTGTCCACCGTCACCTTGTCGGCGGGGGGCGGCTCCTGAACCATGTCCGAATGCCGGCCGGCTTCCTTTGCCGTGATCTCTTCCAGATAACACCGGCAGTTGAATTCCCACGGCGGTGTGTGGGTGGTGAGAAATGGATCGTCCTTGCGGAAAATCTTTCCGTCCAGATCGCCGTGAGCGCTGCGTGTTCTTCCATCGTTCCGGGCGTGATAGCGCACATAGGGGAAGACCCGCATGGCATCCGGATCGTGCATCCTTTTCCACTCCGCCGCCGCGTTCGCCATGGCGGCGTTCTGCTTCAAAATCAGATTCAGACGCGCCGTGCCTGCCAGATTCCGCAGTCCCGCCTGATGGGGGTCGTAACCTTCGCCCTTCAGAAAATCTTTCAGCATGTTCCGGGCTGAATCGTTTTGTTCATATTTCCCTCCATGAAACAAAACTCAGGGAAAGTGATTTTCCCGTTTTCCCCCGGCAAAAGAATACCACCGTTTCCCCGCACTGTCAAATGCATCCTGTGTTTTTTCAATAATTCAGGAGCCATTCATTTTTTTTATGCCGTGCAATCCGGTTGAAAAAAACATGTCGGCGGTGTATATTAAGAAATCATTCATGTCAAGGAAGGTACTGTTATGTCATTCATGGAAATCAACGATGATCTGAGTTCTCACGATTACATGAAGACGGACTATTTGCACTCGCTGCAGCTGGCGCGTCTTCAGAAGACGGTCCGGCGCGCCTTTGATCATGTGAAACTGTTCCGAAGCCGGATGGAGGAGCGGGGGATCTCCCCCGAGGATATCCGCAGCCTTGAAGATATCCGGAAACTGCCGTTTTCCATGAAGGCGGATCTCCGGGACACCTATCCCTACGGTCTGTTTGCCTGTCCCCTGTCGGAGATCGTGCGTCTCCACGGTTCCAGCGGAACTACCGGGAAACCCATTGTGGTGGCCTACAACCGGCATGATATTCAGATGTGGGCCGCAGTGGTCCGGCGGGCCTTTGCCTGTGCCGGGATGACTTCCCGCGATCTTGTTCAGATCGCCTACGGATATGGCCTTTTCACCGGCGGCCTTGGGGCTCATTACGGTGCCGAGGCGCTGGGGGCCACGGTGATCCCGATTTCCGGCGGCAACACTGCAAGACAGCTCATGCTGATGCGGGATTTCGGGACCACAGCCATCTGCTGCACCCCGAGTTATTTCAATTTCATGATCGAGCAGGGCCGTTCCATGGGCATTGATATCCGGGATCTCCCCCTCAGAACCGGTGTTTTCGGTGCGGAACCGTGGACTCAAGAGATGCGGCGCCATATCGAGGAAAACGCAGGGATTCAGGCGTTTGATATTTACGGTCTTTCGGAGATCATCGGTCCCGGCGTGGCCATTGAGTGCCCTGAACATCATGGCCTGCATATTTTTGAGGATCTCTTCTACCCGGAGATCATCAATCCGGAGACCGGTGAAGTTCTGCCTGACGGCGAGTTCGGTGAACTGGTGCTGACCACGCTGGACAAGGAAGCCATGCCCATGATCCGTTACCGGACGAGGGATCTTACCCGCATCATTTCGGAGCCCTGCGCCTGCGGACGGACCCTCCGGCGGATCGACCGGATCGGGTCCCGGAGCGATGATATGTTCATCATCCGCGGTGTCAATGTGTTCCCGTCTCAGATCGAGACAGCGCTTCTGTCGGTGGAGGGGACCTCCCCCAACTACCAGATCATCCTTTATACCGAGCGCGGGATGGACAATGTGGAGGTGGATGTGGAGATCACGGAGGCCATGTTCTCCGATGAGGTCGGCGGTCTGGAAAAGCTTCAGAGCAAACTTACCCGTGCAGTGGAAAATCTGGTGGGGATCCGTATCGCAGTGAAGCTTGTCGCCCCTCATACGATTGTCAGAAGCGAAGGCAAAGCCCGGCGGGTTATCGACCGCCGTGAACGTTGAAACAGGAGAATGCAGAAATGCATGATATTCAGTGGGTGAATCTTTTTTCTTTGCGGGGAAATCTGAGCCTTTTTGAAATTGCCATGTTGATCCTTTTTGCCGCCAGCTGGCCGGCGGCAATCTGGAAGACCTATGTAAGCAAAAACCCCGGCGGCAAGAGTCTGCTTTTTGCCGAACTGATCATTCTGGGATATCTTTGCGGAGCGATGCACAAGCTGCTTTACCAGCCGGATCTGATTTTCTGGCTGTATATCTTCAATACCGTTTTGGTTTCCACCGATCTGGTACTGGTGATCATCTACCGCCGCCGTCAGCATAAAACGGCGGCAATCTGACCGTTAAGCAAAGAGTTTGCGGCGATTCGGTTGTGCCTGTCGTCATTCTTCCGGATGAAGTTGTTTTGGCTCATCTTTTTTTTCTTTTTGCAGAAAGCCGTTTGAAAAAAAAACATTTCCGGCTATATTAAGCGTTAGAGGTAGGATCATCGTCAATTTCGGGCCAGGCACTTCGAGTGGCTGATGTTCGGTTATTCGTTGATCTGTAGATAGTTAAGCGTATCCATTCTTGATTTTTTAAATCAAGTGAGGAAGCTTTTGCGTAGAAAAGTTTTTGAGATGTCCCATGTCGATGAGATCAGGAAAAGCGATGACCGCTGCTGGGGATATGCCTATGTGGCATCGCGGACCGAAAAACGGGTTGCTGCATTTCTGGAGAACTCTGGCATTCCATGCTACCTTCCCACACAGGCCCATGCTTACAGGATGCACTCGACCAGGGTCGTGACCCGGGTACCGATGTTTCCAGGATATCTTTTTCTGGCGTTGGGGCGGGAAGAGGCCACGGATCTTCGCTGCCGGGAACGCCGGATACGGAAGGTCGTGCTTCAGTTCATCCCTGAAGCGGAGATGCAGCTCATCGAGGAGCTGAATGCATTGAAGCGCATGGAAATGCTGGCGGTAAATGAGCCGGTGCAGGTCAATCCCGGCATCGTACGGGGGGACCGGGTCGAGATCCTATCCGGGCCGTTCAGCGGGGTGGAGACGGATGTTTTGCGCCGCAGTGATGACCGGAATATGATTGTTGTGAATGTTTCGCTGCTGCAGCAGCATGTGGAATTTGAGCTTCCCGCCTGGGAAGTCCGGAAAATCGGCAGGATGGAAAAATGATTCATTCGGATACTTTGCGTCTGTTCCTTTTATCACCGCTTCTGTTGCTGGCTGCTTGTGCATTGTCCATTTTTCTGACGCGTTTCTGCATCTGTATTCTCCCCTATTTTCAGATGATCGATGTACCTCACGGGCGCCATCAGCATGACAAACCGATACCCCGGGGCGGCGGGATTGCGATCATTGTCTCTTTTGTCCTCGTCAGTTTGGCTTACATGGTTCTGGTCAAGATTTCCGGCGGTTCATCGGGTGGGATGGAGCAGCTTCTGATCCAGCTCGGGCCGGCAGTCCTGGTCCTGGGGGGCCTGGGGGTTCTGGATGACCGCTATGAGCTCTCGAGCAAGACGAAATTGATCGTTCAACTGCTGGTTGCCCTGTACTTCTATTTCACCGGGGCCGGTGTGAATACGCTGCTTGGATTTCATCTGCCTGTGTACATTGCCCTGCCGATTACCGTATGCTGGGTTATCGGGATCATTAACGCATTCAATCTGATTGACGGCATGGACGGTATTGCGGCAGGACTTGCGTCCATTTCATCCTTTGCCATTGCCATCTGGTATTTCCTGATGAGCGCATCAGCGGATTTTCTGATCCTTCAGCTGATTTTCTGCGGTTCCTGTCTGGGGTTTCTGCGATACAACTTTTCTCCTGCCAGAATTTTCATGGGAGATACCGGAAGTCTTTTCATAGGAACCTTTTTCGCCTATTTCAGCATGCTGGAATCCAGCAAGGCGATGACGCTGACGGCACTGCTGGTACCGGTGCTGGCTATGGGGATCCCGATTTTTGATGTGTTTCTGGCGATCGTCCGCCGGATCTACCGGAAATATATTCTGCGGGAGCCCGGAGCCGGGATCATGGTCGGCGATCATGACCATCTGCACCACCGTATTCAGGAGCAGACACAGGATCAGCGGAAGACGGCATATTATCTGTATTTTCTCGGATTTCTGCTGGTGATCGGCTCCATGGCCGCTGCACTGGTAAGCGACCTTCTGCAAACTTTGAGTTTCGGCATTCTGCTGGTAATCATGTTTGTGGTGGTCCGGGCTGCGACCATCGAATTTTATGATACGGCGGCTCTGATTTCTGAAGGCATCCGGATCCCCCGGCACAGTTTCATGCTGACGGCGGTGCATCCGGTGATTGATATTCTGCTGGTGCTTGCAGCATATTGTTTTACATCTGTGCTTTTTCAGCGGAATCTGAACTTTTCACCTTTTACCTTGAAACAGGCTCTGTTTTATGTTGCACCTTTCCCGATGGTGCTGGCGCTCTCGGGGATCTACCGGACCTATTGGCTCAGGAGCGGCCTCCGGCAGTATTTCAGGCTCCTTTTGATACTGATCCTGGCGTCGGTGCTGGTGCTGGGGGTGGCGCTTGGGTTCAATCTATATGAATTCGGCGAGGACCGGGACAGAATTTCCATGATGCGGGAGTTTTTTTCCGCATACTCTCTGATGGGATGCGGATTCATTCTGGCGGAGCGTTTTCTGCTCTGTTATCTTTCGAATTTCGCTTTCATGTTTCTGGCGGGGAATATTGCGGCACGGGAGAAGGCGCTTTCCAGGACCGTGATTTACGGGGGAGGGCTCTTCTGCCGGCTGTTTCTTTCCGCAGAGTACAGCGCCGGCGGCGATACGCCGAACCGGAAATTTGTCGGCATTATTGACGATAATCCCTGTCTGCGGAATCTGAACGTGTACGGATTGAACGTGCTGGGGACCAGTGAGGACCTGGATGTGGTCCTGAAGCGTGTGTCGTTTGATGAAGTTATCATTGCGTTGAAAGCCATTACGCCGGAGGTTCACCGGCGGATCGAGGATTTCTGTGCCGCCAATCACATCAAGCTGGCGGAATTCCGCTGCGGATTGACGGATATCCTGAAAGATTGAGAGCTCTTATGCTGGAAAAAATCAAAAACGGAACCATCAGGGTCGGTGTGATCGGACTGGGATATGTGGGGCTCCCGCTGGCGGTTGAATTCGGGAAGCACTTTGATACAGTGGGGTTCGATATCAAGGCCAGCCGTCTGGAAATGCTGCGCAGGGGTGAGGACTCAACGCTGGAGACTTCTCCGGAAGAATTGCAGAGTGCCTGCCGTCTCCGGTATTCCGGTGATCCTGAGGATCTGCATGATCGGGATATCATCATCGTTTCGGTTCCCACTCCGGTGGACCGCTACAACCGTCCGGATCTGACCCCCCTGTACGGAGCCTGTGAGACAGCCGGAAAAGTGCTGCACAAAGGCGTGATCGTGGTGTATGAGAGCACGGTCTATCCCGGCTGTACGGAAGAGGAGTGTGTCCCGGTATTGGAGAAATTTTCCGGTTTGAAATTCAATCAGGATTTTTTCTGCGGGTACTCTCCGGAGCGGATCAATCCCGGCGACAAGGGACACACTCTTGTCAAGATACGGAAGATCACTTCCGGTTCCACGCCGGAAGCGGCGGATATCGTGGATGCACTCTACGGTTCCATCCTGGAAAACGGCACGCACAAAGCCAGCAGTATGAAGGTTGCTGAAGCGGCAAAGGTCATTGAGAACAGTCAGCGGGACCTGAACATCGCTTTCGTGAACGAGCTGGCAAAGATCTTCAGACTGATCGGAATCGACACCAATGAAGTCCTGGAAGCGGCGGGAACCAAATGGAATTTTCTCCGGTTCAAACCGGGGCTGGTCGGGGGGCACTGCATCGGGGTTGACCCGTATTACCTCACGCACAAGGCGCAGTCACTGGGGTATCTTCCTGAAGTTATCCTGGCCGGCCGCCGGATCAACGACGGAATGGGAAAATATGTGGCGGAAGAGGTCGTGAAGCTGATGATCCGCAAAGGTCATAAGATTCTGAATGCGCGGGTGCTTCAGCTGGGGATCACGTTCAAGGAAAATTGTCCGGATATCCGCAACAGCCGTGCGGTGGATGTGGTGCATGGATTGCAGGAGTTCGGCTGCAAGGTCGATATTTTTGATCCGTGGGCGGACCCGGAAGAGGTTGAAAAATATTACGGACTTGAAAGTACACGGCAGCTGCCGGAGTGCAGATTTGACGCGGTGGTGCTTGCGGTCGCGCATCGTGAATTTCTGTCGGTCAGAGTCCCGGACCTGCTGCAGAAAGAGGCGGTGGTTTTTGATATCAAAGGGGTTCTTCCCGCAAATCAGGCGGATGAGCGGCTGTGAGGAACAGCCGGGGTTGATGGAGAAAATATAAAATTGAAAATAACCAATACAAAATGAGGGTGTCTCACAATGAAAAACTATGACTTTTTCTTTTTCATGAATCTTTTTCTGGCCCGCTGGAAGTGTATTGTGCTTGCGGCATTCGTTTTTATGCTTGCGGCATTCTTTATCTGCAAATTCTGCGTGAAACCTGTTTATTCCTCCAATGTCACGATTTTCTGCGGACGTATCCTTCATGAATCCGACCCTCAGAATGTGACGCAGAGGCAGGCGGTTTCCGAATTTTCCGGATCGTTGAGCATCGGACTTCAGCTGGTGAATGACTATCGGGAACTGTTGAAGTCCGACCGCATCGGAGACAAGGTTATGGAAGTGATTGCGCCTCGTGTCAAAAAAACGAAGTTTTATTCCAAGGTGATTGTCAATTCGGTCCGGCAGACCCGTATTATTTCCATTGAGGTCCAGACCCATGATCCGAAGCTCTGCCAGATCATGGCCAACGCCTATGCCGATGCCTTTATCGGAGAGATCCAGAATATTATGCATATACAGAATTCTCAGATCATTGACCGGGCCAAGCTGCCGGAATTCCCGATCAGTCCCAGAAAAGTCAGGATTTCCGCTTTTGCGTTTATTTTTGGGGGGGGACTCCTCTATCTTGTTTTCTTCCTCATGACTCTTCTGGACACCACCATCAAGAATCCGGACGAAGCTGCCAGTCAGCTGGATATTCCGATCATCGGTACGATTCCTCAAAACAATGACTTGATTAGCGACAAGTATGACGGGAGTTATATTCTTTCCACCGCCGGAGGTTCGAAATCCACAGCCTTGTCGGAGCATTTCCGGGCCGCCCGGGTCAATTTGCAGTACAGCCTTGTCAACAAGAGAAACCGGGCACTGGTTTATATTATCACAAGTTCCATTCCTGCGGAGGGGAAGAGTTTCAACTCTTCCAACATTGCCGCATCCATGGCGGAATCCGGCAAGAAGGTGCTTTTGATTAACTGCGACATGCGCAAACCGACGCTGCAGAAAATTTTCAGGACGCATTCAGACAGCGGTCTGGTGAATATCCTGATAGGAGAGAAGACCTTCGATGAAGTGGTGCGGCGGAATGTCATGGATCTGCCGCTGGATGTGATCTTCTGCGGTCCGGTTCCTCCGAATCCTGCCAAGCTTCTGGTGTCTGAGGAATTTGAAAAGATGATCGAGGAACAGCGGACGAATTACGATTATATTTTTCTGGATACTCCGCCGATTCTCTCCACTGCTGATGCGGTTCTGATCGGGAAATGCGCGGATGCGGTTCTGATGGTGGTCCGTGCCGGTTTTACCCATGCAAGCCTCATCCAGCAGACCATTGCCGAAATCAAACAGGCCAAACTCAATCTTATTGGAATGATTTTGAACCGTTATCAGAACAGTGTTGCAAAGCGTGGTTACGGTTACGGCTACGGCTACGGCTACGACGGGGACGACAAGTCTCTCCAGCATCACAAGAAAGGCTTGGTCAAACTCTTTTATAACATGTTCGGCAGGAAGCATGAACATCATTATCAGCATGTCCGCAAAACGGGTGATGAAAAGAGTGAGCCTGGCTCTGACCGGAAGGCGTAATGAAGGATCTCCATTGCCATCTGCTGCCTGCACTGGATGACGGTGCACAAACCTTTGCCGATACGGAAGAGATGCTGAAAACTGCGGCTGCATCCGGCATCGGGGTGATCGCCGCAACGAGCCATTATTCACCGGAAATGGAGCCCGTGTATGAGGGTACATGGGCCAAAGCCGGCGAACTGGCAGGGAAATATCATATCCGGCTTTTGAGGGGGACCGAATATGATCTCGAGTATATCGCGGATGTTCCAAAGGAGAAGCTGCGTCCTGTCGAAGGAACGAAATATCTTCTGGTGGACATGAACAGAAATTACATTGTCCATGCCATGACGAATCTCTTTTTTGAGTTGAAGCTGGCCGGATTTCAGATTATTTTCGCCCATCCGGAGCGGATGCTGCCTTTGAGGGAGCTGAAGGTCCTGCTGAAACTTCTGGAAGAGAATGCGATTCTGATCCAGATGGATTCCGGGAGCATCGTCGGGCGTTACGGAGAACAGGCCCGGAGCAATGCCCGGTATCTCCTTGACCGGGGCGGCTGTCATTTTCTCGGGAATGATGCCCATAAGGCGGGACATTTCATGTTCCGGGAGTGCCGTGCCATTCTGGAGAAGCGTTACGGCCAGGGACTGTTTGAACTTTTGACAGAGGAGAACCCGTCGGCTTTGCTGACCGGCGGGGAAATCAATCCGTCTCCCCAACGGAAATCTTTTTGGGAGCGTTTTTTCCGCAGAGAAAGCTGACCGGTATGGACAAGGTGACAAATTCCAGAATTCTGGTGACGGGCGGAGCCGGATTTATCGGTTCCAATCTCGTGGAAGCGCTGCTGGCGCAGGGAAATACCGTGACGGTTCTGGATGATTTTTCCACCGGGAAGAGAGAGAATCTTGCGCCCTTTGCCGGGAACCGGAATTTCCGGCTGATCGAGGGGGATATCCGGGATTTGGAGATCTGCCGGAAGGCGGTTCAGTGCAATGAGTACATCCTGCATGAAGCGGCATTGGGCAGTGTTCCCCGTTCGATCCGGAATCCCATGGCATCGACATCGGTGAATATTCTGGGTTTCGTGAATATTCTGTATGCGGCGCAGGAGGCGAAGGTGAAGCGGTTCGTGTATGCCTCCAGCAGTTCCGTCTATGGGGACAGTCCGACTCTCCCGAAAGTGGAACATCAGACGGGGAAACCCTTGAGTCCCTACGCCATTACGAAGCATGCCATGGAGCTTTTTGCGGAGAATTTTCACGGGCTTTACGGGATCAATACGATAGGACTCCGGTATTTCAATGTATTCGGGCGGCGTCAGGACCCCGAAAGCCCCTACGCGGCGGTGATCCCGAAATTTGCATCAAGTCTGATTGCACACCGTTCGCCGCTGATTCACGGGGACGGTTCCGGCAGCCGGGATTTCACTTACATTGATAACGTGATCCAGGCAAATCAGCTGGCACTTCTGGCGGAGAAACCGGAGGCGCTGAACCAGGTGTATAACATTGCCTGCGGCGGACGGACAACGCTGAATGAGTTGTTCTTCTGTCTGCGGGAGATGCTGGCGGAATTTGATGCCGCGATCAATCAGGTGGAGCCGGAATATGGTCCCGTGCGTGCGGGGGATGTTCCCCACAGTCAGGCAAGTATTCTCAAGGCCGGGGAGCTTCTGGGATATGAGCCGCAGTATCATGTCCGGCAGGGATTGAAGCAGGCAGCCCGCTGGTATTTCGAGAATCTGAAAGACAGGTGAAGCTGGAAATGAAAAGGATCATGCTGGTTTTTGGGACCTGCCCGGAAGCCATCGAAATGGCTCCGCCGGTCAAGGCGTTTCAGAGAGACAGAGAACATTTTAAAGCGATCGTCCGTGTGACCGGAGAGCTGCGGCAGATGCTGGATTCTGCCGGGTCATGACGAAGGAATTTCGTGAAAGTGTCAAATGGTATCCGCAAAATCCGGGACAATGGATATTTTGAAAACGTATTATTGAAAATGAATTTATTTGCAGTGATCATGGCGGGCGGAAAAGGAGAACGTTTCTGGCCTGCCGGACGAATCAGCCGTCCAAAGCAGATGTTGAGCCTGACCGGCGATAAAAGCATGATCGAGGAAACGGTACTGCGTCTGTTTCCCCTGATCCAGCCGGATCATGTGCTCGTTATCACGAATAAAAAGTATGTGAAACAGATTCAGGATGTCCTGCCGATCCCGGCGGAAAACGTGATTGGAGAACCGGAAGGACGCGATACTGCGCCCTGTGTAGCGCTTGCGGCGGCTCTTGTCCGCCGGAAAGATCCGGGAGCCACGATGATTCTGCTTCCTGCGGACCACATGATCCGTCCGACGAAACTCTTTCAGGAAAAACTTTTATCCGCCGCCGAAGCGGCACAGTCGGGCGCGCTGGTGACGCTGGGCATCACGCCGACCTATCCGGCCACCGGATACGGCTATCTGCACCTTGGGGCAAGCGTCGAAAACGGTTTTCACAAGGTGCTGGAATTCAAGGAAAAACCGGATCGCACGACCGCGGAAATGTTTCTCAGGGAAGGGCATTACCATTGGAACAGCGGCATGTTTATCTGGCGTGCGGATGTGATTTCCGAAGCGTTCCGCAAATATGTTCCGGAACTGGGAAAACGCATGGATGCCTGGGCGGGAGGAGCAGATTTTACACTCGATTTTTCAGAATGTCCGAAAATATCCATTGACTACGCCGTGATGGAAAAAGCCGATAACGTGATTGCCGGAGACACCCATTTTGAGTGGAGCGATGTCGGCAGCTGGAGTTCGCTGAAAACACTGTTGCCTGCAGATGAGGATGGCAATGTCTGCAAGGGCAATGTCGTCACCCTGGATTCGAAGGGCAGCGTCCTTTTCAGCGATGACGATACTTTGATTGGAGTTATCGGAATGCAGAACGTGGCCGTCGTCAAGTCCGGGAACGGCATTTTAGTCTGTCCTCTTTCCGAAGAGCAGAAAGTCAAAAACCTTGTGGAACAAATGCAAACAATTGTTCAGGAGTTTATCTGAAAATGGCCAAAAAAGTTTTCGTTTCAGGTTGTTACGATATGCTTCATTCCGGGCATGTCGCTTTCTTTGAGGAAGCAGCGAGTTACGGTGACCTCTACGTCGGTCTCGGTTCCGATGAGACGATCTTTGAACTCAAGGGACGCCGCACGATCAACCATAATGCCGAACGTCTTTACATGGTCAAGGCGCTGCGCTGCGTCAAGGATGCATGGATCAGTTCCGGCCATGGTATCATGGATTTTGAGAACGAGGTGCGCAAGCTTAAACCGGATATTTTCTTCGTCAACTCCGACGGCTTCACGCCCGCCAAGGAGAAATTCTGCAGGGAACTCGGCATCGAACTGATCGTCAGCAAACGGATCCCGGAAAAGGGACTGCCGGCGCGTTCCACCACTTCGTTGCGTCAGGAGTGCAGGATCCCCTACCGGGTGGAGCTCTGCGGCGGCTGGCTTGATCAGCCGAGCGTCAACAGCATCTGCCCTGGCTCGGTGATTGTGATGTCGATCGAACCGACCATGGAGTTCAACGACAAAAGCGGAATGGCGACCAGTTCGCGCAAGAAAGCGATCGAATTGTGGCAGGTACAGATCCCCGTCGGCAACCGCGAGGAGTTGGCGCGGATGCTCTTCTGTATGGAGAATCCGCCGGGCACCAAAGCCGTGAGCGGATCGCAGGACCAGCTCGGACTGTTGTTGCCCGGATTGAACAAATTGAACTATGATAACGGCTTTTGGCCGACCGGCATTGATTCTGTAACAGATGACGAAACGTTGAATTATATTGCCGGGCATCTCTATCTAATGCAGCTGCCGCAGCGCAAAAAGGGATACGATGTGCTGGGGAATACCAACATCAATTACACCAGTGCAAAAAAACTCGCCGACGCCACCGAACAATGCTGGAAGGCGATGAAGTCCGGCGACACGAAGAATTGGGGTACGGCAACGACCGCGTGCTTTGAGGCGCAGCTGGAAATGTTTCCGAATATGCTGGTGCCGGAAGTCAAGGAAGCGGTTGATTTCTACCGCAGTCAGGCTTACGGATGGAAACTCACCGGCTGCGGCGGTGGCGGATATCTGGTTTTGATCGCTGACAAACCGATCGCCAACGCGATCAAGGTTGTTCCGATTTACAGCAATAACTAATTTAAGAGTGGATCTATGGGAAGCAAACCGATTTTTGTGACGTCTCCCTCGCTTCCGGAGCTGGATGATTTCATCCCGTATCTGCGGAAGATCTGGGAAAACAAGTGGCTCACCAACAATGGCGAATTCCATCAGCAGTTTGAAAAAGCGCTTGCAGAGTATCTAGGTGTTAGATATGTAAGTTTATTCACCAATGGGATGATTGCCCTTCAAGTCGGCTTACAGGCGCTGCATATCACTGGAGAGGTAATCACCACGCCATTCACCTTTGTAGCCACTACGCACGCAATTTACTGGAATAACTGCAGACCGGTTTTTTGTGACATTGAGCCGGAAACTTACACCATGGATCCCGATAAGGTCGAGGCTCTTATTACCCCGCAGACGACAGCGCTGATGCCGGTGCATGTTTACGGCAATCCCTGCAACAACGAAAAACTGCAGAAAATCGCCGACACCTACGGCCTGAAATTGTTTTATGATGCAGCTCATGTGTTCGGTGTCAAAAAAGATGGTGTTTCCGTTTGTAACTGGGGCAATCTTTCGATGTTAAGTTTCCACGCAACTAAAGTTTTCAACACCTTTGAAGGCGGTGCGCTGGTGACCAACGATGAGAATATGAAAAAGCGGATCGATTTCCTCAAAAACTTCGGTTTTGCCGATGAAGTTACCGTCGTTGCCCCCGGAAGTAACGGGAAAATGGATGAATTCCGTTCAGCTTACGGACTGCTGCAGTTGAAAACAGTGGACCTGGAAATTGCAAAAAGACAAAAAGTCGCTCAGTATTACCGTGAAACGTTAAAAGACGTTTCCGGTATCACCATGCTTTACGATATTCCGGGAGTGCGTCACAATTATGCCTACTTCCCGATCCGCATTGATGCTGCAAAATACGGTATGACCCGCGATGAGCTTTACAACAAACTCAAAGCGAACAATATTATGAGCCGTCGCTACTTCTATCCGCTGTGCAGTGATTTCCCGACGTACCGCGGACTGCCCAGCGCTAAACCGGCAAATTTGCCTGTTGCAACCCGCGTAGCTCAAGAGATCCTCTGTCTGCCGATGTTCGCGGATCTGACGACGGAAGATGAAGCCAAGATCGGTTCGATTATTCATGGCTGAAAAACTCTACATTTACGGCTGCGGCGGTCATGCAAAAGTTGTCGCCGCAACGGCGCGACTCTGCGGATACGAGATCGCCGGATTCTGGGAGGATTCAAAGGAAAGAGTCGGTTTCGGATTTTTCGGCAGTAAAATCATCTGTGCAGAGGATGTTCCGCAAGGAGCCAATGTTTTTATCGCTTTCGGCAACAATAAAGTGCGTTTGCAGAAGGGAATGCTTCTGAAAGAAAAGTTTCATATCCCGACAATTATTCATCCGTCAGCTCAAATCGCAGACGGCGTAAAAATCGGATGCGGAACCTATGTCGGCGCTATGGTCAATCTTGATCCCGATGTTGAAGTCGGAGAGTTCTGTATCGTCAACAATGGCGTCAATATTTCCCACGAGTCCATTTTAAAAGACGGTTGCCATATCTGCGGCGGCGGACAAATCGCAGGAAACTGCATCATCGGCAGCGAAGTAATGTTCGGGATTGGCAGTTGTATAATTGAAAAATGCGCAGTGGGAGACCATACCGTTATCGGAGCAGGCAGCACTGTGATCCGCAATATTCCGGAAAATTCCGTTGCCGTTGGAACACCGGTAAAAGTGATTAAGAATAATGGCTGATACCTTAAAAGATAAAATTCTCTCCGGCGTATTTTGGCAGGGATTGGAACGCATCGGGAGTCAGGGGATTTCCTTTGTCATCTCCATCATTCTCGCGCGTCTGCTTGCGCCGGCGGAATTCGGCGTCATCGCTATTATGATGGTCTTTATTTCTCTTTGCGGATGCTTTGTCGATTCCGGCTTCGGAACCGCACTGATCCAAAAAGAGGATATGAAGGAAGCGGACTGCTGCAGTGTATTTTACATCAACATCGCTGTTGCACTGGTGATGTACGGTCTGCTGTTTCTGGCGGCGCCATGGATAGCAAACTTCTATCATTCGCCGCAACTTTCTCTTTATCTGCGTATTTTGGCCTTGGGCGTGGTGATCCGCTCTTTTGCCAACGTACAGCTCGCTCTGCTCAACAAACGGATGCTTTTTCATCTGAGTTTTCGCATCAATTGGGTGGCGCTGCTGATTTCCGGTACGCTGGGTATCGTTTTTGCTTACCGCGGTTTTGGGGTCTGGGCGTTGATCGTTCAGCATCTGAGCAATGCAGTCGTCACCGTGATCGCGCTCTGGTTTTGGGTCAAGTGGCGGCCGCAGCGGCTCTTTGACTGGCAGAGGGCAAAGGGGTTGTTTCAATTCGGATGGAAACTCTTTGTGTCGGGATTAATGGACGCATTTTACAATGATATTTTTTCTTTGACCATCGGCAAAATCGCCAATTTGACAATGCTTTCCTATTACAATCGCGGAAGGTTAGTTCCCTGTACCGGGATGGGGGTCATCAATTCCACACTGGGCAGTGTTCTTTTTTCCGCATTTTCAGAAATTCAGTCGGATCGCGAAAAGATGCGCTTACTGGCATATCGCGGATTACACAACATTATGTTTGCAGTAATTCCCACATTGACGCTGCTCTTTGTCTTGGCGGAACCGTTGGTAAAAATTCTGCTGACGGAGAAATGGCTGCCGTGTGTAATTTTTTTGCGCTTGTGCTGTATCGAATATCTTTTCTGGCCGTTCCATACAACCAATTTGCAGATCATTAATGCCTGCGGACGCAGCGATATTTTTCTGATCCTGGAGATCATCAAGAAAGTTCAATGTGCCTTGATAATCTTTATTACGTATCGTTTTGGAGTCATCACAATGGTCGCGGCTGGGGCCGTTATGGGGTTGGTCTGTGTTATTGAAAACGGTTGGATGAACCGTAAATTAATCGGCTATTCGCCATGGACGCAATTATGGGACATTCTGCCATTGTTGATGATAGGAATTGTCAGCGGCGGTTTCGTTTTTTGGGGATTGCATTTTATCCTCAATCCGTGGCTGCAGCTGTTGATCGGCGGAAGTGTATTTGTCGTATTGTATCTGTCGGGATGTCTGGTTTGCCGTAAAATTCCGCAGGAGATCGTAAAAATTTTAAGGACAAGGAGATTGAGATAATGGGAAAGCCAGCGGTAAGCATTTGCTGCATCACCTACAATCACGAAAAATATATCCGTGACGCCTTAAACAGTTTTCTGATGCAGAAAACGAATTTTCCGATTGAAATTCTGATTCACGATGATGCATCGACTGATGGCACGGCGAATATCATTCGCGAATACGAAGCAAAATATCCCGATATTATCAAAACGATTTATCAGACCGTCAATCAATACTCCCAAGGGAAAGATGTCAGTCAATTTAATTTCAACCGGGCACAAGGGAAATATATCGCCCTCTGCGAAGGGGATGATTATTGGTGCGATCCCCAAAAATTGCAGCGGCAGTTCGATTATATGGAAAGTCATCCGGCGTGTACGCTGTGCATGCATGGAAGGTATTCCCTGGATGCAGACGCGCGGGATTTTTTCCCGTCTTTGCATCCTTCGCCGGATAGAATCCCTCAAAATGGAGCGCTTTATGCCAGGCTATTGATCAAAATGCGATACAACACTTTTTACTTTACGGCTTCTATGTTTTTCCCCAAAAAGGTTTTGGATGAAAAAATGGCATTGATGCAAAGAGATACCAACAATGGGATGATTTGGGATTTTATGCTTGCTTTTTATATGGCTGTATCCGGGGAAGTGCATTACATAAAACGACGTATGGGAGTGTATCGGATTCATATGGGATCCGCAACCCATAATTTCGAAGAACAAGTTGCGAGCTTTCAGAAAGGCGCGAACCATCTTTTCCGGGTTATGGCGGAGAACAACGGATTGCTGGATGTATGGACAGCGTCCTCCGACGTCCCTCCCATTCAAAAAGTTTTTTCCCAGCGTGTTTTTTTGCTGCGGACGCTCCGGCATTGCGTGCGGATCGCGGAGGGAAAAATCCTTTATTTTCTGTGGGATAAGATGAATTTCTGCAGAGTGCATTAAAATTCATTGCGGACAAGGTAAAATTGCCGTAAGCGAAAGAGTTGTTTCCTTAATTTCCTGAAAAACAGTCATTAAATAAGGATTGCCAGTGGAACTCTATTATTATTTAAGCATTGCCCTATGCGGCATTGTTTTGTGGCTGAAATTTCTTTTACGGAGGAGAGTTCTTTTTTTTACGCCGCTTGTAATGCTTGTTGCCGCTTGGATGTTGAACGCTGTAATGATGTTTTACGTGATGGATCATCCGGAAACAAAAAACTGCCGTGTCTTCATTGATTTTGCCGGTTTCGGCAAGGTTTTGTTTTATTTCATTCTTGCCGGGGTTTGCGGTTGTATTTTTGCCAGTGTTTTGACGGGTTTTCAGCCATTCAGGGCTCCAGATGACACGAGAACAGATGATTTCGTCAAAATACTGACAAAGTTTGTGAAGCAGTTTCGCTTTATTCTGAACCTCAATGCGATTTTCGGAGTATGTCGTTTTTTTATCGTTTTTTCTTATATGAATTTTGACTCTTTCGGAGATTACCGGAGATTTGCTGCACTGGATCTGGGCAAAGTAATGCCTATGTGGCAGGCGTTGATATATCGGATATCCAATCATCTGTATGTTTTGGCAGGGTTCTACATCGTCCTCTATGGTGCATATTATTTTTTTCAGAAAAAATCCAATTGGAAAACCTTTTTCTGGAATTTTTGCCTTTTTTCCATCCCCCTGATGGCAACCGGGGGGCGTCTTTGGATTCTGAATTTCACTGCTTACTTCTTTTCCGGCGTTTTGTTTATGTACAGCTTATTTGTCCACACCGGTACTGCGAACAAAGTATTGCTGAAACTGGTTTGGCTGTTAGCGGGAATGGCGTTTGCGATTTGCATGATCGGACAACTCAGAAGCCAATCGGCAGAATACGATCCAAACCAAAGTGGTACAGCATCACTTTGGGGAAAAATGGCGTATGTGACGGACGGAAACGTAATGTTAAGCAACTATATAGATCTTGGGTTGGGAGGAATAACAGACTGGGGAGAATCTACTTTCGGAAACGCCCAAACATTGGCGATGATCCGTGACTATGAGATGACGTCATTTGCCGGTTACGTTGAGGGAACGCATTCCCATCTCTACTTTGATTTCGGCATTCCCGGAATGTTTATAGTTTGGTTTCTGATCTGTGCAGTTATGGAATTCGCGGCCCTTCGGATGATTCCCCGTATGACGGTATTTTCCTTCCTGACCGGAGCTGTGCTGATTAAGATGATGCAGGAATCGATCATCTTCAATTGTATTAGAGCAAGCTACCCGTACTTTGAATGGATCCTTTTGCTCGTTTTCTTTTCCAAGTTTTTCCAGAAAGCTCCGATCGGCAAAGAAGCTATGGCTTCCGAATTGCCGGAATATGGGCAATATCGCAAACACAAATGAACTTTTGTCTGCAAAAATCGCTTCGGCGGCACTATGCTGAAGTGCTGTTGTTTTTTCTTGTTCTGGCGATGGCAATTACCGTTTGGCATTTAGAACCGATGCTTTCTCGCGATGGGACATTTTATGCCGGCATGATTTGGGAAAAAATCCAAAAAGGAGTCCCCTTTTGCCGTACGGGATGTTACATTCCACCATTTTTTTCTCTCTGTGCCTATGGCTTTTGCCGACTGACAGGTATTTCGGCTGGATACTCCTTGCAGATTCTGAACACAATCTTTCTTGGGCTTATGGTGTTTCCTATGACAGCAATTGCCCGCCGCATACTGCACAGTTCTGCGGCCGCATTTTTCTGTGCCGCATGGTTAGTGACTTCACCTGTTTTGTTTCAGACAGTTCGGGGGGGGACTCGAGAGCCGCTGTTTTTGCTTTGCATTCTTGTCTCCGCCGCCGCCGCTTTACACAGCCGGGGGCGATATTATCTGGTTTGGCAGGAGATAAGTGCGGCTTTCGGCATTATGGCGCTGTTGACCCGTTATGAGGGCGGAGGATGGTTGATCTTCTCGTTGATCTATGTAACTTTTTTCGCGAAATCAACTTCGTCATGGATACAATGTTTGATGCGCGGTCTGCTGTTTATTGTATTGGCAATGTTGTCATTGGGGATTCTCTGCCTGCTCTCCTCGGAAATCGCTTTGTTTTCCGGGGAGATGATAAAACGTCTTTTCAATGTGGCGGCAAAAATCTTATGATTTTATGGATTCAACATTTGCATACGGTACTTTCCGCTATTGAAAAAGCGCTTTCGCCAATACTGTTAATTGCGGCTTTTATCGGCGAGTTTTCGTTGTTTTACTTTGGTATTCTCAAAAGAAATAAGCGCATGATTGTTTCCGCGAGTCTGTTTCTATTGTTTTTTCTGTTCTGTATAGCCATGGGTTTGTATCGCTGTTCGTCGAGATATTTTCTGATTTTGCTTCCCGGTGCGATCCTGATGGCAGGTTTTCTGTTTTTGTTATTGAAACAGCGCAGCAAAATTGCAGCCTTGATTGTCGGATTTGGAATTCTGGTATTTCAGGGATACAAAAATTTTCGCATTGATCCGCAAATCCGCAAGCATATAAACTATTTCCAGCGGATCAACACGGAAAACGCCGCACGCAAGGCGGCTGTTCTGCTTTTAGACTTAAAAGAGGAGGGGCGTTTCTTTCACTATCTTACGCTTCCTTGTTTTTTTCTTGTCAACTGGGATGGCCGTGTCTGTGACACCGCCACTCCTCTGCGGTACTGGCAGCGGTATTTGTACGTCAACGACGTGGTATATCTCGCATTTCAGCCGGAAGTGAAGCATGCGTTTTCGGTTTCGGATTTTCCCTGCGACGGTATCTGCAGGGTTACCTTGGATCATCAGGAATTCAAGGGTAGACACAAAAAAAAATGCGTTCAGTTTTTTCGGCTTGATCAAGCCAATCAGCATGTGGATTTTCCGGCATCAGCGACTTCTCAATTGCCGTTGCTGATTGATCCTGGAGTCTCCCCAACGCTGCGGAAAGCTTTTCAGATCACTTCGGAGTGGGGCGTTTTTTGGGAAGCGGTCCGGTACTGGCGTGATCGGACCTGTCATTACAGTTGTGAACGTTTTCCGAAATATTGGACGATTTCTATGTCCGGGCCCAAGATATGTACGCTTCGGACGGAAAATTTGGATCTGAGAAAGCCATTTGACTGCTATTTGGAGTATTCGGGGAGCGGACCGAAACCGATTGAAGTTCGGCTGGTGGTTGAGGGCGGCGGAATATACCGTGATTTTTTGGTCGCTTTACTGCCCTTTGATGATCGGAATGTTAAGCGGAGCATCAAGCTCTCGTTTTACCCGGAGATGAATCCGGAAAAAAAGAAAACAACGATTGTCATTAATATCCGGGGCGGCGGTGATTTGCGCATCTCCCGCCTGGCGTTTGACCGCCCACATAACATCGTTTCAGAAAAAAGGTGAGAACTTTACGCGAAAGACACTGTTTACTGTCTTCCCCCCAAAATGAGAGTTTCAACGAAAAGAAAATGTTATGTTTATCCTGCGTTGTCAGATCGTGACTGGGGATTTTTTCGGGGCGGCGGCTCAGGATTGGCCAAATGTCTGATTGTTTGCGAATGTTCCAGAACTAATTTACAACAATGATAAGTCTCATTCGGAGATTTTTAAACGGCAACAAATGGAATTTCTGTTAAAAAGCTATTGATAGAGGTTTTCTGAAAATGTGTTCTCTGAAAAAGGAGTGAATGAATTATGCGTATATTATGGATTGTCAATATTGAACTTTCTGCATTGGCTCGTCATTTAGGAAACAATACCGGTTGCGGAGGCGGCTGGATGGACGGCGCGTTAAAAAATCTCCGTATGTTTTTTCCTGAACTGCATATCGGCGTTGTTTCCACCTTTTTCGGAAAGACACTTGAACATTATCCTATCGATGGCGTGGACTTTTACCGGGTCCCCTATGGATCGCGAAAGCAGTATGACAAAAAAAGCGATCACTTCTTTCAAGAACTTTACCGGAGTTTCAAGCCGGACTTGATCCACATCCACGGAACCGAGTATCCGCATACCCTTTCTGCCGCCGAAAATACAGAAAAGATACCGGCAGTTGTTTCTTTGCAGGGGATCATTAGCGCCTATCAACCTTACGCATTGGGTCAGCTTTCTCCGTTGACTCTGCTGATGCATACGACTCCAAGGGATCTTGTCCGTTTTCAGCTGCCCACCATGCTTTCCCGCGATATGAAAAAAAGAGGGATTTTTGAACAGAAAACCTTGATGCGCGTCTCCCATGTCATCGGCAGAACGGATTGGGATCACGCTTATGCACTGCACCTGAATCCGCAGCTGATCTACCATTTCTGCAACGAAACTTTGAGGGATGAATTTTATGTTGACTCCTGCTGGTCTTATGAAAAATGCAGTAAACACACGATTTTTACCAGCAACGGTTCGGTTCCGTTAAAAGGTGTCCATCACCTGATTTCTGCACTGGCTTTGCTCCGAAAAAAATATCCGGATGTTCATCTTAATATTGCCGGAGGAAACACTCTCATTTCACACGACTGGCGGAATGTGCTGAAAAGGACCGCATACAATCATTATCTGAACCGATTGATCTGCAGACTTGATCTTCAAAATAATATTTCATTTACCGGGACCATTTCCGCAGAACAGATGCGACAGCAATTTCTCCGGAGCAATGTTTATGTACTGCCTTCGGCAATCGAAAACTCGCCCAACTCATTGGGCGAAGCTCAAATTCTTGGAGTGCCGGTAGTTTCTGCAGAAGCGGGAGGAATTCTTTCTATGGTAAAACATCAGGAAAACGGCTTGATCTACCGCTATGAAGATACAGTTCAGCTGGCATATTGGATTGAAAAACTCTTCGAGGATCCGGAACTGGCGATCCGGATGGGAAAAAACGCGAGAGTTGAAGCATTCATACGGCATGACAGAAAAAAGAATGCTGAAACTCTGATGAAAATCTATCAGGATGTTTTCCAACAGAATATCCTGAGCTGAACGAAAGGAAAAAATGAAGATACTTCGACGGATTTTCCGTACTCTATGGAATTGGCTGCGGATAGCGGAGAGTTTCTGGTGGTGCCTGCGGAACAGGCTGAAATTCGATCCGACATGGCGGATAGCCGGACATCTTTATGTGGTGCGCCCACCCTTTTACCATCGGCAGCCGGAAATCAGAATCGGCCGGCATTTCACCGCAATCAGTCGTTTTACATCCAACAGTCTTGGTCTGATCCAGCCGGTTATGGTTCACGCGGAGATTGGCGCGAAGCTGACGATCGGAAATAATGTCGGCTTGTCCGGAAGTTCGATTTGTGCAACCGAGGAAGTCTCCATCGGCGACCGGGTGCTTATCGGCAGCGGTACGATCATCACAGACAGTGACGCGCATCCGTTGCTTCCCGAAGAACGGAATATGCCGAACAAAACCAAACATCGGCCAATTCACATTGGCAACGATGTTTTTATCGGAGCCAGATGTCTCATTTTGAAGGGCGTGACGATCGGCGACGGCGCTGTCATCGGAGCCGGTTCCGTTGTAACAAAAGATGTTCCTCCCCATGCTGTATTTGCAGGCAATCCTGCACAATTTGTGAAACTGCTTACACCTCAACGATAAAATTTTCCCGTATCCGCTGTTTGTTCCGGATTCATGTTCAACAAGGAGTCACTGCGATGTCGAATTCCAAAAGATTGTTTATCTGTCCGATCATACCGCAGGAGCTGATGGCGCACTTTCCAGGCGCGTCTCAAGCTGCCGCAGATTTCTGTTTTGCACTGATCAACGGAAAATGTTTTGATCATACCCTTTCCATGGTCCCGATCAGCATCACGCCCGATATTAGAAAAATGTGTTCACATCCGCTGATTGATTTCATTCAGATCCGGATTGTCCCGCAGATAAAAATCCTGCGCTTTTTGAATATGCTGTCCGAAGCGATGATCGTGATTGTGAAATCGCTCCCGTACCGCAGGATTTGGTTCTACAATATCACCAACGCCAATGTTTTACCCGCATTGGTGTTGAAATATCTTTTTTTTAGGAAAGTATATGTGCTTCTTGCGGATTACACCCCGCCATCCCGCCGCTTTTCAATGGCCTCAATCACCGGATTTGCAATCAGAAAATCAGACGGGATCATCTCCCTTTCCGGCAGAAGTACAATATCCCATCGCAGATGGGATGTCTTGGCTGGAGTCATCCCGGAAGCAAGAGTAAAAAAAACAGTGACGGAATATCCGGCGGAAAGAAATTTTCTTTTCAGCGGACTATTGGAAAAATTCAAAGGCGTCAATATGGCACTTGAAGTTTTTTCACGTATTCCTGAAGCACAGCTTTTCATCAGCGGACGGGGACATGAGGAGGAAATCTGCAAAAAATATGCTCAAAAGTTCCCCAATATTCATTATCTCGGCTTCCTTTCCAAAAAGGAATATGACGAATTGTTTTCAAAGATCACTTTCTGCTTGAATTTCAGAGACCCCTCCTATCCGGAAAATCTCAACAACTTCCCCTCAAAAATCTTGGAATATTTGCTTTACGGGAAAGCCGTGATCTCGACGATCCGATATCCGGAACTGGGTTCTATTTTCTATCTGCTCGAAGAAAAATATGATCCCGACACGCTTATCGCGCTAATACGGTACTGCATGCAGATGCCGCAGACGGATTTGATGCGGTATACCAGTCATTCGGATTCCCTGAAGGTGTTCTCCGAACATTCCTGGCAAAAACTCTTTGCAAAGATTGAGGGAGTATTATGAAATTTGTTTTTTGGCAAAATTGCCCAAGTATTCACCAAATACCGATGATCCGGCTTCTTGCGCAGAAACACGAAGTCGTGCTGATGGCGGAAAAAGAACTCTCGTCATACCGGAAATCCTGTGGCTGGACAATTCCCGAGGCAAAGAATTTTCAATTGTTCATGAAACCCACCGAGGGGCAGATCAGAAAACTGCTGGATCAATCTGCTGATGCGATTCATATCGTTGTCGGCTTTCATCTGTCCCCCTTGTTGAGACGGATTCTGCGGGAAAACTGTCGACGTGGATGCAAAGTACTGGTTTTTTCCGAATCCGCCAGAATTTATGCGACCTCACGGCTCTGCCGTTATTTGCGCCATATCCGAACTTGGCTTGACGCTTTCTCTTTAAGGAAAAAAATCGGAGGGGTACTGGCTGTCGGAGAAGTGGGAACCCGCTATTTCAGCGGCAACGGCTTCACCCGGAAAACCTTTGAATTTGCCTATTTTCCTGAATGCGCCATGATTGACTGTGCTCTTTTGCAATCGGAGAACATGAAACCGAAGCTCATTTTCATAGGTTCAATTGACTCCAATAAAAACATTTTGCTTTTGGTTTCGGAACTGCTCAAACGCACGGAGAGTTTTGACCATTTCACCATTATCGGGGACGGACCTCTTGCGCAGGAACTGGACGACCTCATCTCCGTTTGTCCGCAAATGACTCATATACCCCGCGTACCCAACGCCGAAATTTCCCGCTATATCTGCCAAAATGATATTCTGCTGCTGCCGAGTCTTTGGGACGGCTGGGGGGCTGTAGTCAGTGAAGCTCTCCTGTGCGGTACCCGGGTGATCTGTTCGGAATACTGCGGAGCAGAAACGCTGATCCGGGGCAACCGGGGAACGGTGTTCTCTTTCGGGAAAGGACTCTCTCTGGCTGAAGCTCTCGACAAAGAGCTGTCAGCAGGAAAAAACACGCCGGAAAGACGGAAATCTATTCAGGAGTGGGCGGAAGACAGGATTTCTCCGCAAAGTGGGGTTCAGTATCTCAAGGAGATCCTCGGATATTTGTATGAGGGGCGGGAATTCCCCCTTCCTCCGTGGAAGCGTTAATTTTTCGTTAATGTCCCAAATCTTGTGACGGGACGGGTTGCTTGACAAAAGCGCATCTGCGCATTAGTTTTGAT
>DCGO01000033.1 GCA_002314605.1 Lentisphaeria bacterium UBA1776
GTCTTTTGTGGCCCGGCGGGTTGGCGTGGTTAAGGTCGGACATTTCACTTTGCATCTCAAAGATGCTCATTCCGGCGATGGCCGGAAATACGTGGATATGCCCCCTCCCCCGCCAGGAATCCCATCCCTCCGCCGGCAGGAAAAACGGTTATTGTCCGAAATTTCGGACAATAACGTTTTTTAAGAAGAAGTGGCGTACTGCCTCTCCAATCATCACGGGCCGTTCGCTTTTTTGCGGAATCACTGCGGAAAAAAGCAGTCAGGCTCAAAAATTTGTCAATTTTTGTCAAAATGCCGCTGAACGGCACTTTTTGATTGAAAAAAACTGTGCGGGATATATTGTATCGACAACAGCGGTTTGCTGAAAGGAATGGCCTCTTGATGCGGAAAAAACCTTTCGGGAACAGCCCGGAAAGGTGAAGCAGTTTGCCGTTACGGTTGAAAAATATTTTACAGAAAAGAAGACAGCTCGATAAATTTTGAAGGATCCGGAATCATTTTCAAATGAAAGGCAGAAAAGTATGAAAAAAAACACCGCGCATTGTTTCACATTGATCGAACTCCTTGTAGTGATCGCCATCATCGCCATCCTTGCCGCCATGCTTCTTCCCGCATTGAACAATGCCAGGGCCACATCGAAAAAAATGTCCTGCCTCAATAATGTGAAACAGGTCGGTGTGGCCCTCATGATGTACAGCAGTGATTACGATGAATGGGTCCTCGGCCCTTATACGCTGGGCGGTAAAAATGCCGTCTATACGGGCATGTACAGTCTGGGAGAGAAGTACAGCGGCGTTCTTCCTCCGGTCGGGAAAAAAACGCAATTCTGGCGCTGTCCCGAAGTCGGATCGCCATGGGACAATATGGACGAAAAATATGCGGTATGCTACGGCTGCAATTACCAGATCAACCGGAAAGACATTGATTTCGGAAGCGGTGCCAAGCCGTGCGGAACACTCAAGCGGCTGGCGCTGCCGTCAAGAGTTGTGTTCTGCGGGGACTCCAGGATCACCCAGGGCAGCAAAAATAGCGGTTCCTCAACGATCGATCACACGGAACCCGTCGATATCTTTCCGTACAACAGTTTCCGCCATGACCGGGCCCAGGCGGCGAATTACGCCTTCTGCGATGGACACGCGGAGACGCGGAACTGCAAAAGGGTCCCGACGGTTTACTATTACGGGACAAGTGAAAAAGGGAAGATGCAGCGCTCTCCCTTCTGGAGCATGTACAAACTTGAAGACAGCCAGTTTTCCGGGATGTGATTCATGATGAGCGCAATATCCGGGAAACGGCGGATCTTCTGTTTTCTGCTTGCTGCAGTCTTTCCCCTTTTCGGCCGGGAAAGCAGACTGACGGTGTCTGTGCCGGAAAAACAGGTTACCCCGGTCATCCTCTCGGGAAAACAGCTCCTGCAGAGGGCTTCCGGCAAAGTCCTGCGGGATTCTCTGCAGGTCAGAACGGCCCGCGGGCAGGTCATCCCCGTACAGGTGGATCCCCGAAATGCCCTGGGGGAGTACGCAGGCTGCAAAACCCCGTACCTCGCCCCGGAGGACGAGATCGTTTTCCTGACGGTCCCCGGAGACGGACAGAAATATGAGATCCTGTACGGCGACAGCAGGCGCCCGCAGGACTTTCCCCAGCAGATCACAACTGAGATCCCGGCTTCCTTCACGGATCTTGCTCTGACCAACAGTGATCAGCTGCGGATCGAGATCAAGGCCTCCGGCGCCCGCCCCAATGAGAAAAAAGTCACGGTCCGGGAGACGGAATTGAAATCCGCGGAAGCCTCCGGGACCAATGCTGTTCCGCTGGAACATCTGCTGCTGGAACGCCGGAAAAAGCAGGCGGCGCCGTCCCGCTCCACCCGAGGGGATTACGCCAGGGGGGGGATGGTGATGTATTTCCGGAACTGCAGACTGACCGATACCGGAAGCTGGGAAAATATGACCATTCCCGTCCAGCCCTTCGGCCGGAGCCGGGATTCCGCGGCATGGAGCCTGCCGGAGATCATCGTCTCCGGACCGGTGCGGAAAATCGTCAGGATCCGCCACAGGGAGGATCTCCGGAAAGATGTGATCAAAAACGGTCTTTACCTGCGGAAGGGGTTCCGGGGAAAGACAAAAGTGGAACATTGCTTCACGATTTACGCGAAGACCGGCATCGTGGATTTCATGGAAACGGTGGAGTACGCCAATGTGGATCTGGGGATGCTGCTGGCCTATGCTTTCCCGCTGCGGCTGGGAAATGTGCCGAGTTGCGATCAACTCCTGCTGATCCCGGACGATCTGGCGGACGGGAAGATCCGTGCCGTTCCGCAAAAGGATTTTCTCCCCGGCGATCTGCCGAAAAACTCCTTTTACGACCTCTATGTGAATCCGGTCCACCGGAAAAATCTGCCGGGGTATTTCGGTTACATGGACAAAAAATCCAAAATTGCCGCTGCCGTTTTTTACGACCCGGTCATGAGTGAAACCGAGACCACGAGTCTGACCATTCAGGGCAATGTGGAAAATTTCCGGAAAGGCAGAGCGGACGGGAGCAATGCGATCCTTGCCAAAACAGTTTTCGTCGGAAAAAACGGTTCCGGCAAACCCGGCATATTCCGGATCCGGTTCCGCTTTTTCGCGGACGCCTCCGGCAATCCGGAAGCGGTCCGCAGCGCCTGTATTTTCTGGAAGAACAACACGCCGTATCTTGTCAGCGGGGGAAAGTGAATCATGAGCAAACTCCGGTATTCCTTTTTTCTGATGATATTCGGTGCCGTTCTCGGCGGCATGGAGATCACCACGGACAAACCCGGCCACATTTTTTCACCCGGGGAAACGCTCCGGTTCAAACTGACGGATCATGCCGCTTCCGGTGCGGAATATGCCGTGCTTTCTCTTGGCGGCAAAAAACTGCATTCCGGCAAGGTGACACCTGAGAATCAGCGTGCCGGGGTCACGATCCCCGCAAACAGGGAGTGGGAGGGGCGTTTCCTGCGTTTTCAGTGCGGGCACAGGACGATTCCTTTCGCCATTTTGCCGGAGCGGAAAACGGCGGCGGGGGGCGACGACCGCTTCGGCGCGTGGCTGAATTCCGACCGTTTTCACGAGCCCCTGTATCAGGCGGGACTGCGGATCGGCATCACCACCTCCTATCCGCACAGTTTTCTCTACCGGAAGAATCCGTGGCGGCTGCAGCTGCCCAACAAATACGGGATGCCCCTTACCACAAACCTTACGGTATGTCCTCTGGATCAGAATTTCAGAGGATACCAGAAAACCTACCGGACGCGGGAGACCATGTCACAATTCGATGCGGCAAAGTTCGGCAGTCAGGTGGAGGCCTATCAGCGGGATTACGCAGGACCCCTGAAGCTCCGCCGGGTCTCTTCCAGTCTGGGAGGGGAATTCTGCTACCTTACGGCTGACTCGGCGGAATATCTCCGCAATGTCCACAGGACCTTTTATGCATCCGCCAAAAAGGGCGCGCCGGAAGTCAAAGTCGCCCTGGGACTTTTGATGGCTCACGGGGTCAGCACCCTGCAGTGCCTTCTGGACGGTACCACGCCCGCCGACTTCCCCTTTGATTACCTTGCCTACGACATCTGCGGCAAGGGCGATCAGGTGGAGATGTATCTCAAGGCGGACATTCAGTTCATGGAGAAATGGGGCCGCCGCGTTCCCCAGTGGGTTTGTGAAACGTGGAGCCGGGAAACGGATGATGTGCGCACCGCCGCTGCTCTGGCGCGGATCTACGGCGCCAGCATCGGGCTCGGCTGTGTGGAAGTCGATTGGCATTCCGTCTGGAACGAATGCACCGACAACGAGGAGTGGGAAGGTCTGATCCGGGCGAAGAAACGCTCCACGGTCCATCGGCCCATGTTTTCCCAGGCGCTCTTCCGCGGCAAAAACTACCAGCTCACTCCGGCCGCCATTGCCTATTATCACGTCAGCAGAAATCTTGCGTTTGCAGTGCCCGTGGGTGAAATCAGAGAGGATTTCAATCTGGCAAGCTACCGGTTTCAGCGGCAGGACGGCAAAATTGTCACCATGCTGTGGACCCGGGATTATCCGGTGAACTGCACTTTCAAAGCCGCAGGGAAATGCAGTCTGCACGACTGCATGGGGGAGGTGAATCAGACGCTTCCGGCGAAAAACGGGACCGTTTCATTGAAAGTCAATTCCGCGCCCGTTTACCTGATCTCGGATAAGCCGCCGGTGCTGAACAACGTCACCGTTCTTTCCCATTTCCGGAAAGACAATTTTTAATTTCGGGAGCCCGATGCGATGAAACGCTCTGTCCGTACCGTTCTTGCGGTATTTCTTCTGTCGCTGCCGGTCTGGTTGTCCGGCGGAGAGAATTTGCTGAACTCCGGTCCGGCCCGGTGGAAATCTGCCGACGGCGCCGCCATCATTTCCCGCGCCGGGCACCGGGGGGACGATGTTCTGCAGATCAAACACGTGAAGGAAAATGCTCCTGAAGAGACATGGCGCTCTCCTGCCGTGTCAGTCACTCCCGGAACCGTTTTGAACCTTTCCGCATGGATGAAATGCAACTGCGTGGCGCTGGACGGGGTCAGTCAGCGTTCCGATCCGACCTACAATGCTTCTCTTTCCGTTCAGTTTCAGGACAAGTCCGGAAAAAAACTGGGGGAGGAGAAGCCGGTCCTTTCGGTCTGTCACAGCGTCCGCCGCACCTGGCAGTATCTGGCAAATCAGGTCATTGTGCCAAAAAATGCCGCGGCGCTGCAGGTCCTCTTTCAATTCCGCCGTCACGCCCTGGGGATCGCCTGGGCAAGCGACATCCGGCTGGAAAAGGCGGATCCCGGGCGTCAGGCGGTCCATCCCGCCGCCGCAGCGGAACGGAAGCCTCTGCTTGCCGGACCGGATGCAACCGGGCTTTTGCCATTTTACCTTGACAGCAGGAAATTCACCCAGATTTTCGCGCCGGGCGAGAAAATTTCGTTCAACGTCCGCTATCGGGCACTGCTGAAAAACGGCAGACGGGAACTCCCGGAAAGAGCGGTTCTCCGCTATTTTGTCCGGGACATCGACGGGCGGCAGATTGAGCAGGGGGAGGTTCCTCTTTCCGGCACGAACAAAGACGGATTCCTCCTGAAAACGCCGGAAAAGGTCGCTTCCGGCGTCTATCATGAGATCCATGCGGAGATCTGGAGCGGCTCAACGCTCTGGGCGGAGGATACGCTCTCATTCGGCATCATTCCCACCCGGCAGTTCGACCCGAAATCCGAACCGGAGATCTTCGAATTGCAGGGGATGGATGAACTGGCGATCCGCATGGGCGTGCGCCGCCGTTATCTCATTGGCGGCAACCCGCAGGATTGGAAACTCAGGCAGGCCGCCGCGCTGAAAAAGAAGTACGGCGTAAAATTCTACACCAATGGCCTCATCGTTGCGACTTCGTGGCAGAATAAAAGCAGGACCCCGGGAAGTAATTCCTTTTTCAAAACGGACGAAGCCGCCTTCCGGGCGGACATCCGCAAACAGCTTCTCCGCTACAGGGGGATCATTGACGGCGTGGGGCTGATGGGTGAAATGCTGCCCCCGAAACGGGACGGAAAAGACGGGGAGAAACAGGCCGCCGATCAGGTGGAAGTCATGCGGATTTTGAAGGAAGAGATCAACAGGGTCGATCCCGCCATGCAGGCGGCGGCCGGCGGTTATTTCACTCCGGACTTTGAGCTGCTCTGGGAAAAAGGACTGGCCAAGTACGCCGATCTGGTCATGGTCCATCGCTTCAGCGACCCCGCCATCACCGCCGGAGAGCTGACGAAAAATCAGGAGGAGATGAAGAAACGCTGCGAAAAGATCCCCGGCATCTGGGTGGATGAGGCCTACTGTTTCGGCGATGCGGAAAATCAGGCGCCCCAGCAGCATGCCGCCTACCTTGCTTCCGGCGTCAGGATCGGCGACTGGCATATCTACAACTTCAAGTACAGGGATTACTGGAAAGGCAAAGCGCTTTCGATCTGCTATCCCGTCCGAAGCAGCATCACGCTGCCGGAACCGGCGCTCTTTTCCTACAACGTCATGATCGGCAAACTTTCCGGTCTGCAGTATCTCCATGACATGCCCGCTCTGAAAAAAGAGGGGATCACCTGCTATGTGTTCCGTCAGAAGGCCACCGGGAAACTTCTGCTTGCGGCATGGACTTCCTCCGGTACAGGCAGCAGGGTGCTGAGGATCGGGACCAAAGGTCCGGTCACCGTCACCACGCTCCGCGGCAAAGAGATCCGTCTTGCTCCGGTTTCCGGATACATTGAGGTCGGCTTGACGCCCAGAATGCAGTATCTTGAGATAAGTGATCCTGCGGCAAAGTTTGCCTGTGCCGGAGAAGACTCTTTCCCGGAACTTCTGGATTTCGTCCACGGAAAAACCACCGGGGTTTCCATGGAGATCCGGTCCGCTCTGGCCCGGAAGAGTGCCGTTTCGCTGAATCTTCCCTCCGGCTGGCAATCCAAAAAAACCGGTACGCAGGAGTTTGAGGTGATGCCCGAGGCGACGGTCGAAGCCGGCCGGAAATGCTATGGGGAATTGCTGCTTCTCTCCAACGGCAAACCCTGTGCCGCCTTTCCGGTACAGCTGAATGTGGTTCCTCCGGTGCAGCTGTCCGCCGGACCCGTTTTCGGAAAAAACGGCAGTGCCGTCCGCGTTCAGATCAAAAACAGCGGGGAAACGCGCAAAGCGGTCCTTCTCCTGACCCATTCCTTTACCGGAAAACATCATCCGGAGGTCGTCCGGAGGGAGCTCACCCTGGAGGGGAACCATGCGGAGACCCGGCTGGACATTCCCGTTTGTACCACCGGGATCCCCGATGAGTATCCGGTGATTTTGAACCTCTCCGACCCGAACGGAGTTCCGATCGCACGGCAGGAGACCGTCTTCGCCTTTTTCGGAGTCCCCCATGCCAAAGGAGCTCACGCTTTCGCGGGAGAGGCAAACAAAGCCTTCTGGGCGGACGTCCCGGTTCTTGAAATGGACTCCGAACTCTGGCTTGACGGCCACGAGATGTGCACGGTGGGCAAAGTCTTCGCGCAGCCCGAACAAAATGACGGCACCTGGAAGGGGAAAGAGGATTTTTCCGTCAAGCTGCAGCAGTGCTGGGATGAAAAGCATTATTACATCCGCGCCGCGGTCCGCGACGCTCGGCATATCAACGATTTCAAGGACGTGATGCTCTGGTCCGGCGACGGGATCCAGTTCCGGATCGCCGATGCGGCAAACAGCGGGGCATTGTCCTCCTTTTGCATCGCGTTGAACCGGGAAGGCAGGGCGCAGGTCTGGCGGTATCGCGGAAACGAATTCAACAAGGCGGGCAGTGCGGATCAGGTCCCCTGCCACATTGTCCGGAACGAACAGACCCGGGAGACGCTCTACGAGCTGGTGTTTCCGAAAAAGGAGATCGAACCGGTGACCCTGCAGCCCGGCAGCCGGCTGAACGCGACCTGCGTCTTTTTGAACCGCGTCAACCGGAAAGGTACCAATCCCATGGTCATGCGGCTGGGATACGGAATCTACGGCGGCGGCGGGTCGGGGGATGCCATCCTGTATCTGATGCCTTCCCGGAAGTGATGCCGTATAAAACACGCAAAAGGAGAAAATCAACCGATGCTGCTGAAACCTGGGAGAAAAATTGCCACGATGAATGAGATCGCAGCGGCTTGCGGCGTGTCATTGTCCACCGTTTACCGTATTCTGCGCAATCCGGAACGGGTCCGGACTCCGCAGCAGCAGAGTGTCCGGGGACTTTTGATGCAGAACCATTATCTGCCGGAATTTCATCCGGCGAATGCCGTTACGATTCTGAATGTCACGCTGAAAGGCGCTTTCGTGCATATCTCCAGTTTTCATCTTTTTCTTCAGAAGGTCTGTCTGGAGCGGAAAATCAATCTGGTGCTCTGCGAATATGAAGACGTGCAGGAGATGATCCGTCAGGTGAAACCTGCAGGGCTGATCTTCAATTTTATGCCGAAGGGGTACCGGGACTTCAATCTGCCGCTGGTGGTCGTGAGGAACGGGCTGAATTCCTGTGTCTGCACTTCGGTGGGGGTGGACGACATCGCGGGGATCTGCTGTCTTTTTGCAAAATTGAAGGAACTGGGACACCGGCGCATCTTTTATTTTTCTCCATTGATGGACGCCAGGACGATGTTCTATCCGGAACGCTGCCTTCTGGAACGGGCCCAGACCTTCTATCAGGTGAACAACCTGCCCTTTGATGAAAAACTCTGCTGTTTCCGCAGGATCACGCCCCGGACGCACGACGAAGTCATGAGCGGCGTCGTGGATTATTTTCTGAACCTGCCGGACCGTCCCACCGCCATTGTGACAGCGGGGGACGTTTACTGCGAAGCGTTTTATACCCGTTTCAGACAGCTGGGGATCCGTATTCCGGAAGATATTTCCATTGCGGGCTTCGACAATATCCGCCGTTACCAGAATTTTCTGCAGGCGGCGAATCCGATCACCAAGCGGAGCTTTGACCTGTATCCGCCGGTCACCACCTGCGATTTGCCGGAAGAGATCGCCGCCTGTGCCATTGACCTTCTGCTGGAGAAAATTGGCAATCCGCTTGTCAAGAACAAAAAAGTTCTGATCATGCCGGACGTCATCATCACCAACTCCATCGGCAAAGTCAATCAGAAAGGACCCCGTATATGTTCGAAAAACTGACGGAAAAAGAGAGGGCATGGGTCGATAAGACTTTCGAAACCATGTCGCTGGATGAAAAGATCGGGCAGATGGTCAATGAGACCGGAGCCTTTGTAATGAAACACCCCGATCCCGTGAAGTGGCTGAAACGATACCCGCTGGGGAGCATTTTCACAGGGAGCGAGATCATCGATTCTTTTGCGGCACAGTCCGGAACAACCACGTCTCTGCAGGAAACCGTTGACCGGGCGGGACTCAAAATTCCCATGCTCTACAGCGGCGATTTTGAAAGCGGGATCGGGGCGCAGATCGAAGGATTCACAGCCATGCCGCGGACCATGGGGCTCTCCGCCGCGTTTTCGGATAAAGCCAGTTATGAGTACGGCAAAGTCATCGGTTCCGAAGGACGCGCCCTCAACATCCGCTGGGGATTCGGTCCGGTTTCCGACCTCAATCTCAACCGGGAAAACCCGGTCACCAATATCCGGAGCGTCAGCGACCGGCCGGATCATGCGGTCAAGATACTGAAGAACATCATGCGGGGTATGCAGGACTGCGGCTGTGCCGCCTGTCCGAAACACTTTCCCGGCGACGGCACCGATACGCGCAATCAGCATCTGGTGACAAGTCTGAACCTCCTCTCCAAAGAGGAGTGGGACCGCAATCACGGCAAAGTCTTCAGGGAACTCATCAAAGCCGGAGCCATGTCCATCATGATCGGGCATATCGGATTCCCCGCATACGAGCCCATGGATGCAAAACGGCAGCTCTGGCGCCCCGCCACCTGCAGCCGGCGTCTTCTGCAGGATCTGCTCCGGGGCGAACTGGGATTCAACGGCCTCATCCTGAGTGATGCGCTGTGCATGATCGGCTATGTGTCCTGGGCTGATTATGAAACCAGGATCATCGACTCCGTCAATGCCGGGATCAATGTTTTCCTCTGGCCGGATGCGGAGCGGTTCCTTCCGCTGGTCAAACGCGCACTGAAGGACGGACGCATTGAACGTGAAACCGTGGAGGACAGTGTCCGCCGCGTGCTTGCCTTCAAGGCCCTGCTGGGCTTTGCCCGCGAAGACTTTGCGGAAACTGCCAAAGAGAAAACGGACATCCCGGCCCTGCTCAAAAAAAATGCCGGGATCGCCCGGCGCATTGCGGAAAAAAGCATAACATTGCTGCGCAACCGGGACCATGCGGTCCCGCTGAAACTGAAAAAGGGGGCGCATATCCTTGTCATGTTCACGCCGGACAAAACTCCAGTCCGCAGAAATATCGCGGTCTTCTCCTCCCTGCTGGAGCAGCGCGGATTCCGGATCACCACCATTTCCACCAATGAATTCGGCACTTTCAGCAATCTCCTGGAAACTTTCGACTGCGTGATGATGGTGAGCGACGCCAATCCCCAGTACTCCGATTACCGCTCCTCCGATGAGGTCGTCTGGAATCTCATCGGCAACGAAAAGATCAGAAAACTTGTGACCGTCTCCTTTGGAACGCCGTACTTTCTGTATGACATGGCAAGCGTTCCAACATACATCAATGCCTATCATGACTGTCCGGCCTCGATGAAGGCAGCTGTACGCGCATTGTTCGGCGAGATCCCCTTTCAGGGAAAATCGCCGGTCAGCGTACCGCACTGTTTTTCCTTCGGGGACGGCTTGAAAACAAAAATCTCAAAATGAATCGGAGAATACGATGAAAAAAGGAATGAAAAAAACCGGTGTGGCGGTTCTGGGATGCGGCCTTCGCAGTGAAGGCGTTGTCGGACGGCTGCTGCAAGCCTCGGATCGCAATGTGAAAGTCATTTCCGTCTTCGACCCGGATGCCTCGGAAGCGGAGCGGACTCTTGGGATCTGGGAGTCCTTGGATGCCAAACGCTGCAAGTCTTATCAGGAAGCCATTGCCGCCCCAGGGGTGGACTGGGTCATGGTATTCTCCCCCAACGCCTTCCATTGCGAACAGGTCCTTGCGGCATTCAAGGCAGGGAAGCACGTTTTCAGCGAAAAACCGCTGGCCACCACCATCCGGGACTGCAAGGCGATTTACGATGCCTACATGAAGGGTGGCCGGACTTTTGCCACCGGGTTTGTCCTGCGTTATTCGGAACTCTACTGCAAGGCAAAGGAGCTTCTGGATTCCGGTAAAATGGGCAGGCTCCTCAGCATCAACGCCGATGAGAACCTTTCTCCATATCACGGCAGCTACATCATGCGCAACTGGCGCCGCAAAACCAGCCTTGCCGGGCCGCATCTGCTGGAAAAATGCTGTCATGATCTGGACCTCATCAACTGGTACTGCGGTTCGCTGCCCACCAAAGTCGCGGCTTTCGGCGGGCTGGATTTCTTTGTGCCGGAAAATGAAAAACTGATCCGTAAGTACGGTCAGAAGTGCTTCAATATGTGGCGGGATCCCCATGAGACCAAAGAATCCGCCTTCCGCTCCGACAAGGATCTGATGGACACGCAGGTCTGCATTGCGCTGTACCGGAACGGTGTCAAGGTCAACTTTCAGGCCACCATGTCCAACGCTTACCCGGAACGGCGGATGTATTTCACCTGCAGCGAGGGAAATATTCTGCTGGAACTCTATCAGTCCGTTCTATCCTACCAGTTCCTCGGGGACCGGGAAGTGCATACCATCCGCTACGGGGAGGACGGCCATGGCGGCGGCGACGCCCGCATCATGAAGGAACTCTACGAGGTCATGATTCACGGCGGCGAGCCGAAGTGTTCCGGAAACGAGGGTCTGGAAAGCGCCGTCTTTGCCCTTTCTCTGGATGAAGCCATGCGCAAAAATACCGTTGTGGACCTGGAAAAAACCTGGAAAAAACTGGGCCGGTAAGGCGTTTTCTTTTCGGGCTGCGCTGCCCTGGTGTACCTTTTGGGTGGAATATGACCGGGCACCGGCAGCCGTGAAGCCGGAACACGGGATGCGTCCGGTCATGTCCGGTTCCGTTTTTACCGGTGCGGAACGACTCCGCCGCTGGTCCGGAATCTTTCCGGGGAACAGCCCATTTTATTGCGGAATATCCGGGAAAAATAATTCGGATAGCTGTATCCGCAGCGGATTGCGATTTCTTTGACCGGGAGATTGGTCCCGATCAGCATTTTGATGGCGTCCCGAAGTCTGTACCGCTCCAGATATTCCTTTGGGGAACACCCGAAAGAAGCACGGACCATCCGGAAAAGCGTCACCCGGGAAAGATGCATCTGGTCCGCCAGAAATTCCACGTTGCATTCCGGATAGGAAAAATGGAATTCGACCAAACGGCAGAATTCCGACAGGAGATTTCTGTCCAGTGCCGCATTTTTTTTCGAAAGCGCCGCATGAAGGATCTCCATTGCCGTACAGGATGCCTGATACTGCATGCTGGAGGAAAGGTTGGAAATTTCCGCAATAAGCCGCTGGAACAGCGCTTCCGGAGGTTCCCCTGCATGAAAGGGCTCTCTTGTAAGATGATAATCCCGGATGATTTCCGCAGGATGCCCATCCATGGTGAGCCAGAAGCAGAGGGCCTCGTTCTCGCCGCAGACGGTCTGACAGTGCAGATCCCCCGGAAAGAGAAACATGACGGAACCTGCGGAAAGCAGAACCGTCCGGTTTTCGTTTTCCAGAGGAAAATGAAAAGAGCCTGAACTGCACCAGAAAAGTTCCAGATAATCGGCCTTTTTCAGGGGCTGCTTCCAGCCCGGTTCCAGACGAAATATTCCGGCGGATCTTGCTCCGGCATACAACGGAACCGATGGACGGGAACTCAAGCGGAATCCGGCTTTCCGGTCAATAAATCCCAAAGGCGTTTCCATGAAACAAAATTATCCTTCCAGAACGCGTTTTCGCATTGCCAAACCAGATCTCATGCTGTAAAATATATAGCGGAACGAAGAGAATTCAAGTGGAATGCATCCGGATTCCGGGTTGCTCTATTCGCTTTTGCGGTCAACACTGTTCTGCATGGCAGAAAAAAAGCTGTTATATCCAGTGCTGATTTCAAAGGTACAGGAAAAAAGAGCAGAAAAGAATTTGACGGGAACACTTGAGCGGCAGTTTGAGAAAGCTGTCCGGAGTACAAAGGAGATTTTGATGGATATCCATGTCACAAGAGATTATCTTGAGATCGGCGGAAAACCGGTTTTCATTTTCGGCGGGGATCTCTCTTACTGCCGAATCCACCGGAGAAGCTGGCGCGAACGCATGCAGCTGATGAAGGCCGCCGGACTCAATACGGTTACGGTCTATATTGTCTGGGAATATCATCAGCCGTCAGCGGATGTGTTTGATTTCACCGGGGAACGGGACCTCGCTCATTTTCTTTCGCTGGTGAAAGAGTGCGGGCTGTACTGTATTTTCCGCATGGGACCTTTCGTTCACGGGGAATACCGCAATGGAGGTCTCCCCCAGTGGCTGATCGACAAAGTCGGTGCCCGAGTGCGCACCAACGATCCGGAATATCTGCATTACGCAGAAGCATGGTATCTGGAACTCATCCGGATCGTCAAGCCCTTTCAGATCACCCGGGACGGTCCCGTGATCCTGCTGCAGCTGGAAAATGAACTCGGCTCCGCCGGATGCAAAGGCGATGACCTCCCCCGGGGCAGTGCCAATACGGAGGAAAACCGGAAACATCTGCTGTTTTACTACGACCTCATCCGCAGAAACGGGATCGACCTGCCGCTTCTGGACATCAATCACATTCCCGACAAGGAAACTCTTATTTCTCCCCTGGTGGATACAGGGGGGATGTATCCGGTGAATTCCTTTTACTGTGACGGCGATGTACAGGATTATTCCACGGACTGGTGGCAGAGACACCGGCATCCGCTGATCACCATTGAGACCGGCGGCGGCATGTTCCTCCGCTACTACGACACCCCCCCTTACCGCAATACCAACGGAGTTCAGGGGCCGGTCGTCAAACCGGAAATCGTGGAAATGTCCGTCAACAAACACCTTGCGGAAGGAGCATCGGGCATCAATCTCTATATTTTCTGCGACGGGCAGAACCCGGACGGATGCGGGGAAAACATGCTGCCCGTCCGGAACATGAACTATCAGGCTCCGGTCACCGCAGTGGGGCGCGTCCGGGATTCCTACTGGAAACTGAAGCGGATCGGCTGGTTTCTGCGCTCCTTCGGGGAAGAGCTTATGAAGAGTTCCCCCAATGCGGACTTTGCGGCGGCAAAAGCCTGCGGCATCGCTCATCCCGGGACCCGTAACGGCGGCGATCTCTTCGAAAATTACGGCAAGGTCAGGATGGAGGAGGAAAGCGGGTCGGAGAAGATCCCCTCCCTCGGCAGGGTCACCGCCGGACTGAACTTGAGTGAAAGCAATTTTCTTTTCCTGCGGAATATTTTCAACACCGGGTCCGAATGGAAACGGGATGTCCGGGTCCTGACCTCGCCGGCCGGTCTATCCTGCGAAGTCTGGCAGGAGTATCCCAAGCGGACCCAGCTGGACCTTGCCCCGGGGACCGCGAAGATCATGCCCTTTTTCATGCGTCTGCGGAAGGGTCATTTTCTGGAATATTCCACGGCGGAACTGCTGGACCGGCGCGAGTTCAACGGCAAGACCCAGTTGATCCTCTGCGAAGCAAGTGATATCATGACGGAAACGAGACTGACCCTTCCGGCAGGGCAGGATTTCAGAACTGCCGGCAATGTGCTGCTGCTGCGGGAGTCCCCCAATTCCGTGACCATGATCGCCCGTCCCGAACGGCGGCCCATTGTGGCGGAGAGCGATGAGCTGCGCGTTCTTCTTGTCTCCAAAACGTATGGGGAACACCTCTGGGATATCGGAACGGAGACTGCCTGGTCCAATACCGCGATGCTTGCCGGAAATCGCAGCGAAGTTCTCTGTACAACGGAACAGTCCGATTTTGCAATGGAATGGCTGACGCCTTATCCCCCTGAATTCGGATCCGGATTGGATCACCCTCATGAGGAATACGATGCCGTCCGGGGGATCTACCGCCTCACCGGGACCTTTGACTTTCCGGAGCGTGAAATCCAGTGGGAGCACACTATTGAAGGAGATGATCTCATTCTGACCGCGCAGATCACGGAAGACCTGCTTGCCGGGCTTGATGACCTGGTCATCACGGCGAGGGTGGACGGATCGCTTGCCAACGCTTATCTTGATGGAAAACTGGTCAGCGACCACGCATGGGGAAAATTCCTGCCGTGGGAGATCTCTGTGCGGGACCTGCCGGTCCATCACGGGACGCTGAAGCTGGTGTGTCATGATGCATTGGATTGCAGGCTTTCCGCAAGCCCCAGAATGAAATATCCGCTGTATTTTCGGCATGACGGAAAGTGAACGGGTCCTAAGCCGTATGCATGTCAGCTGTGCTGTTTCAGATGATTCTGACGGAAGGCACGGGGTGATACGCCGAATTCCCGGTGAAACTGCTTGCAGAAATAGTTGCTGTCGTAAAAACCGCCCATTGCGACAATCTCGTCGATGGGACAATCGCTGTTGAGCAGCATCTCTCCGGCATGCCGGAGACGGATCCGGAAGAGATATTCCATGGGGGAACTGCCCGTACTGGAGTGAAAATGCCGGGGAAGACTGTGTTTGGACATGTTTGCGATCTGCGCAAGTTTTTCCAGTTCAATGGATTCTGCATAGTAGTGATTCAGATAACGGATGACTTCTCCGACCAGAAAACTTCCCTGTCTGGCGGCATTGCCGGAATCGCTTTTTCTGGCAAGAAACACCAGAATTTTCATGAAGAGCGCCATGCAGTAAACCTCGGCTGACCTGGTTCACTGGAGCGAACCGGAGATCGTGTATCAGGGGGGAAAACCGTTGGGGAATCACTACAACGCCATGGTTTCCGACGACAGGACCGGCCAGCCGTGCATTCTGTCAAAAAACACCTTTTCCTTTCTGACCAATCACAACAGAACCGATGTTCTGCGTTTCCGGGCGAAACTGAAACGGAAATGTTCAGGCGCCCAGTCCGGAAACTGATGATTTCCACCAGAACTTTGCCGCAGGACTGTCTGCAGGGATCCGCGTCATGGTCTGCGGCAGTCTTGCCTTCGGAGGGATCACCGTCCTCAAGCGGAGGTTTCCCGGAAGAATAGAGTTATTCCATATCGGAATTCAGGAAGATCAGTTCCGTCAAACCTTTGCAAGACATCCCGGATTGTCGCGGATCACGCAGTCCTTCTGCACGCCTTCGATCCGCTCCAGCGCTTTCAGACTGGCATTCATCTGCGTATTGCCCGTCACAACACAATACTCGCCGTTCCGGATATACATGGACGTTTCGGGCGAAAAATCACCCTGTCCGCCGTCATCCCGCCCGTAGTTCAGCGTATTGCCGACGGCGGTTACGCCACGGCAGTCGATCAGCGCCAGATGCAAAGATTCCGCCGGATCCGGGGTCCATGCGGGGCGTCCGCTCCGGTAAATCACATTGCCCGTCAGCGTCACATCGATGGTCGAGACCAGTTTGATCCCCGTTTTGCCGCTCCTGTCGAGGTAGTTGCTCGTAAGATTGCACTTGTTTCCCCCGATGATCACGATCCCGCAGTCCCAGTTCCATTCGATCCGGTTTCCGTTCATGGAAATGGAGGCATTCTCATCATACGCGCCAAATCCCGCCTGATGATTTCTGCTGAACCAGCAGTCCAGGATGTAACCGTCCCACCCGCGCATCCGCACGCCGCAGCCGCCATTGCCGAAACACTGGGAGTGACGGACGGAAAAACACCAGATCCGCTCAAAGTGCATCCCGTCTCCACTGAAATTTCCCACGCGGCAGTCATCAATGATCGGAGTATCTTCCTGTTTTCCGTAATCCGGCTTGTCAACCATGATCCCGTGAACAACACGCTCAAACTCCGCACCGGGGCCATTCAGACAAAGTCCCGTCACACGGCAGCCGAAAGCGCCGGTGAGATTCAGCAGGCATTTTGCATGATCCGCCCCGGGATCGAAGGTCAGCATGGTGCCGCCGGGAATTCCCCACCCGTAGTTGGCGCATCCCCGAATCTCCGTATAAGGAGCCATTTGAAGCTCGCCCGCCAGATAATTCCCGGGCGGAACAAAAACAGATCCCTGGACCTTGGCCGCTTCATCGATGGCACGCTGAAACGCCGCCGTATCATTCTGGACTCCATTCCCTGCGGCGCCCATATCACGGACATCGAATACCCCGAATGTTTTATTCATGGCAAAATTTTCCTCTCTTTTTTCCTTTTTTGTTCGTTATTGAATCGCGTTTTGCAGAAACGCGGATCACTCTGCGTCCGTCCGGAACCGATGCTTTCCCGCCATTCGCAGAATATCTTCCGGAATAAGGACCTTTTTTCCGGTCCGGATGCTTTGTACGGCAGCCGCGCCGGTACTTACTGCCAAAATGCCGTCTTCCAGTGTCGGCAGGCTTGGCGGAGGATTTTCGCTGAAGAGATCCGTGAAAAGTGTATAATCGGCACCGCCGTGGAATCCGAGACCGACATGCTCGACCGGAAAATCCTCCGGCTGCGCGCTGCCGCAGCGGTAGATCCGGATGTTTTCAAGCGGCACGGCCTGGATGCTGTGCAGATCATCCTGCCGGTTGCTGAATGCAAGTTGAACCGCTTCCAGCCGTCCGGACTCTCCCTGAAGCTGAATCACCTCTCCCTCATAATCGGCTGCGGCACAGAGAGAATAGTTGACATAAACACCATTGGCAAAGCGGATCCCGGCGCTGAAATTGTCTTCAATATCGATTTCCGGCGACCAGATGCACTGATCCGGAGCATAGATCTCCGAATTGAACAGTTCCGCGTCAAACTGGAAGAAATCGGGACAGACATCACGATGCTGACAGCTGTGGCAGTTCTTCCCTTCGTAGGAGTGAGGCGCATTTGCACCGTAATTGAGCAGAACTCCCGAAGCGGTCACCTCGACGGCATAGGAGTTCAGCAAATAATTCAGTTTGTCAAAGTGATGACTGCTTTTATGCAGTTCAAGGCCGTTGGAAAACTTCCGCCGGGAATTCCAGCGGCGGAAATAACTTTTCCCGTGGACCCGGTCAAGCGTTTCCCGGTACTCTGCGGAGATCACCCGTCCGATGACACCCTGTTCCAGCATTTTTTTGACCGTCCGGGCCACCGGACGATAGCGGGAATTGTGACTGGTGACGGCAAAAACTTCCGGATTGCGCTGTTTCGCATCCAGAATGGCACGGCACTGTTCAAAGTTGATACAGAGCGGTTTTTCCGACACAACGGCGATTTTCCTGTCCAAAGCGCGGATGATGTAATCGGCATGAAACACATCCGCCGTCCCGACAAGAATCAAATCGGGAGAAATCTCATCGCACATTCTGTCAAAATCCGTGTACATCGGAACCGTGATCCCGGCTTTTCGGGCAAATCCCCGCATTTTTCCCGCGTCTGTATCCATCAATGCCGCAATGCTGTAATTCGCGGCAAAACGGGTCTTCAGCGCAGAAGCAAACGCCAGCATCCGCAATCCGCATCCGACAAATACTGTTTTTTTCATTATTTATTTTCCCCTGTCAGATAACGCAGTGTTTTCAGCGCAACGTAAATATGTCCCTGATGCGTCAGATGGACCCCGTCTTCCGGCTTCAGCAGCGATGCCTTATCCGGCATGGCCTTCATCCCGGTATAAAGGTCGAGATACTCGACATTGCATTCCCCCGCAACTTCCTGCAACACCCGATTGAACGCTTCAAGGTGCTTCGGTTCTCCGAACCGGTTATGTGCCTTCCGCTGTTTATCCGCATTCCGTTTGCAGATCCTGAAATCCGACGACGTGGAGGAAAAAAGGATGATCCTTTTGATCCCCTTCTTCCAAAGCGCGGAAATGAGCCGGGTGTACAGCTGTTTCTGTTTTTCCGGCGGAACAAAAGCTTTCTGATACTGCGAGGAGCTGGAGGCCTTGGTATCATTATGTCCCAGAAAAACAATCGCCCAGTCATAGTTCCTGCTCCAGAGATCATGATAGCGGTTTTTCCAGCGTCCGGGCGCTTTCCCGTTCAGACGCGCAATAACCCGGCCGACATCGTCCCCGGCGCAGGCATAGTTCCAAACGGTGACTTTGCCGGGGTTGTACTTGTTGAGGAAATATCCCGTCATATCCGCATGGTTGTGTCCGATGTCAAAATGCGTCAGCGAATCTCCGAGGTACAGAATGCTGATCTTGTCCCGGATTCTGATCCGCCGGGCAATTTCATCGAACGGCGAGGGATCCCCTTTTTCAATGAAGGCATGGGCGGTCGCTCCGGAAGCCTGATGAAACGCATCGGGGCCTTTCCTGGAGATCTGCGCATCCGCTACGGCCTTGTTGTCCCGGAAAAGGACAAACCCGACCGGCGCCGCCTTGCCGGACACCAGCTGATAAGACGGACTGGGCTCCAGGCGGTACGCGGGATCGGCAAGCCGGGTGAGTTTCGCATTTCTGTACCGTCCGGCACCCTGAATGATCAGGCCGATATCTTTCAGCCGTTCCGGCAGTTCAAGCGTAAACTCGCCCTTTCCCGATACTTGCGCCCCCATCACGACCGTCTTTTTGGAGCCTCCCTGCTCCGGATAAAGCAAAAAGCCGAGCCGGCAGGTTCCGGGATCCTCTTTTTCAATGGAAAAACGGTATTTTCCCCCGAAAGGATGCGGACCGGGGACCACGTGGAAATACTGTTCCGCATCGGGAAGAACAAGGGTATTGTTTTTCACCCCGGCAGTCGTCGAAGAGCCTGTGATCCTCCATGCCGGACGCGAAAAATTATCCGTATAAAGAGTCTCATCCGCGATGACGGCAAAGGCAATGACCGTCAAAATGGCGAAGGCGATTTTTCTCATTTTATTCTCCCTGATATTCCTGTTTTGAGTTCAGATAGATCGTTTTGATCTCATCCGGCGACAATGCGCCAGAATAAAGTCTGACATCACTGATCTTCCCTCCGAAGGTCCGCCGGCCGCGCCCGTAGGAACCGATGTCGAAAGCGTTGTTCCAAACCGGCAGGAAAATCTTGATCGGAACACCGTTGAAGGAATACTCCTCTCCATTCACGAAGAACCGGCATTCCTGACGGTTCCAGGTAAAGACCAGATGATCCCAATGCCGGTGTTTTGCCGCCGGTCCGGCAATCACCGCAGAATCCATCACGTTGACAGACCAGCGCCGGTTGTGGAACATGATGCGGAAGAAACGTCCGGCAAGGGGATATCCGCCGCGGTCGCTCAATCTGGCATTGAAATCCGGAGCCGCCCAAAGGGTAAAGGATCCGGCCGGAAGCGACAGACCCGGGCTGTATTTGACCTGCACGGCGGATTGAGGCGCAGATACATCATAGACTTTCCGGCCGGAGGGAAGCTGGGCATAGTTCATGTCAAACGTCTTCTCCCGTATTTTTCCTTCCCGTACCCGCCCCGGCGTCCCGTCCAGTTTCCACTCGCCGATCAAACGGGGCGCGCACTCTTTCCGCCCGCCCGGGACGGAAGGCTTCTGCGGAACAGGACGAAACGGATGCAGTTTCCTGCCTGCTTGTCGGTCCGCAGTATCGGCGATGATGGTTCCAGCCAAAGAGGGTGGCATCCGGACGCCGCGGATCTCCAATACTGCCACATCTCCGGGAGGCAGAACCAGACGGACGCCGGAGGAACTTTTTTTCAATTTTACCGGACGGTAAACCGAAGAAACCTCTGCCGATGCAGGCAGCCGGATCTCAATTTCCGCAGCATAGCGCGGGTCAAATTTTTCCTGCCGTTCCCAAGGTTCCTTCAGCACGCCTTTGTTGTTGATCAGAGCCACCTTCCAGTGGTCCGCCGCAAGCCGGCTGATGATGAACTGGCAGTCCCCCGCAACCTGAAAGGGCAGGACCTCCCGCTGAAGAGCCTCCAGCAGACGTCCGATATACGGATTCGGCTGTTCCGGATTGTCGCCCAGAAAATATTTTGGAAGCGTCATGATCACTTTCCCCCTGCCGTACTGCTGACTGACGGCCAGGAGGTTTCCGGCATCTGTCCGGAAAGCTGGAAGTGCCTGATTCAACACAACTTGCGGGAGTTTCAACCCGGAGTCGCAAATGATGTCCGGCTGAATTTTGGCTGTCATCATTCCGGCGGGAAAAAAACGCCGGTGGATCACATTGATGACCAGCGTCCCTCCGTTGCGGACATATTCCATCAGTTTCTCTTTCAGCGGCTCCGTCATGCGGATCTCATCCGGCAGGATCACCACGGCATAATTGCGGAATTGCGGCATGACGCCGGAGGGCGGATTCCCCAGCTCCGTGTCGAAGATGTCTCCTAACGCGGAATTGTGCAGATTGTGACTGTAAGGCGGCTGACTCCAGGCGGATTCATTTCCGTCCCAATAGTCGATGGCGCGGTTGAAATGTCTGCTCATCAGATCGCCGCGGGTCTGCGGGATGCGGGACCATGATCCCCAGGCCCAGACATTGCCGTCCCGGACCAGTCCATGCTGATAATCCACGGCAAACAGGATCGGCGTGTACCAGACACCTCTCTTTCCTGCGTCAGAACGGGTCCACTCATAAAATTCTTTCAGCACTTTGCCGTTGGCGTTAAGCTCGACTTTTCCGTCCTTTTTCTGCGCCTGTCCCCACGGCTGCGCTTCAAACCCCAGGAAAGTGTTGCCCATGAAGTATCCGGAAAGAAAAACCCGCCGGGAAAAGGAAGCGGAAATCCCCGCATCCATGCCCTGACCCCAGCTCGACGTTTTTTTCTCCACCGGAGGCATAAGCGAATTGGGAGAAAGTTTCCCCATGAAGTAGGCAAGATAAAGCAGCCACGGTCTCCCATATTGCCTTCCCGCACCGGCCGTATAGCGCATCAGCGTGCGGTGCGGGACCGTTGCAGAGTTATTTGTCAACTCCAGTCCGGCGGTCCGCCCGCCCCACTCCATGCCGTAATGGGCGAATCCGGTACTGCCGCTCATGCCCCAGATCCGGTTGAAAAAGAGTTCCCGGTGCCAGTTCCAGAAGTTTTCCATGTTCCGGACGGCATCTTCCCGGTTGTCCGGCATCGGACCAATAAAATCGACGGTTTCGGAGTAGAGCCGGTTCGTCGGGATCAGAGACTGCAAAAATGCCTGGGAGTCCCACTCTGTGAAACCGATGCCGATATGGGATTTTTCGTATTTCGCCATCAGCTTTTCGCCGTCTGCGACATCAAAATTGCGCGGACTCAAGCCAAACGGCACCGGACGGAGCAGATGGGAGTCGAAGGGGCGGGTAAGAAGTCTCTGCTGCATTTTTTCCGGGAAATCCTTCAGAACGCCGACAGGAGCGGCGGAACGGCAAAGCAGTGTGAACTCTTTGGAACGCGGAGCCGGTTTGAATTCGGCTTTCAGGACGCCGGATTTCCGCGTCATGGAATCCGGCCGGATTTCCCTGCCGTCACAAAAAAAGGAAACCCTGCCGAGTTCCGCCTTCTTGCCCGTTCCATAGGCAAGCACGATTTTCCGAACGGAACGCGGTAAGCTGAACTGCAGATTCAGTTTCGCCTCCACCGGCGTATAACGCCGGACGGCGGACGCGATGCTGCCGCTGATACCGCAGACACTTTTGAGATCGTTATCCGCGAGGTGTTCCGGATGGTAAATCTGCGTATCCGGTTCAATGGGTTCGATCTTCAGGGAATAGCCGGAGGCTTTTGCCGGATCGTCATGCTCCGCGTACACCTTGAGATCGCGCAGGAAAATGACCCGGGGAGTCTCCTGATCCGGCCATTTGAGATCCCATTTGGCATAGTGTGTGCCGGACTCCTTGACAAAGGGTTCCTCTTTGACACCGTCCAATTCGAGCCAGTCTTTTTTGAGCAGATACCAGTGATCGCGCCCCATGACCCTGACCGGGCTCCCTTCAACAGCCGCCGTGCGGCCGGGATCGGCGACAAGCGGCGAAGCCTCCCCTCCCGACGGCAGGTTCAAAAGGAACAACGGCAGCAAAAGCATCTTTTTCACGGAGTATCCTTCTCTTTATGTTTGCAGACAGCGGGAAAATCTGCGGGAGGAGCCCCCCCATCCGCAGACAGACGGAATCCCGTTGATTTTCAGAACCATGGTTTGTCGAACCTGACAGAAGTAGAAGACCAGTAAAGGACAGCCCTCTCGGAGAGTGTTTCCACATGTCCGTCGATGAAGAGCATATTGTTTTTTCCCGGATGCCGTAAAAAGTTGGCACCAAAAGGCTGAGTATCACTGCCGGTTTGTTTCGTACTGGGATCAAGTTTGTAAGTTGACTCATTACAGTCTCCCAGTTGAGCCACAGCTGAAGCGTGCCTGACGGAACCGCGACGGATAAACTCATTGTTATGAGCACTGTCCCCGAGCCAGACGCCCCTCTTCTTTGCTTCAGCGTTCACTACCTGTTTTCTGAGCCCATCATTGAGTCCGAAATTCGTGCCGCCCGTGGCTTTTAACGCTGCGGGGCAAGCCAGAATGTTCGACTTGATTCCATCGGTCATGCCCTGATATTTCAGGTATCCTGCATGACCGAGCGTAGCCGCCCAGGCGCCTTGAGTAACCTCCGCCGAATTTCCGCCATTGTAGTAGTCGGAAAGCGAAACGGCGAGAAGCCAGTCGTTGTTATCGTTGGCGTAGAAATTAAAGGCCATTCCCAACTGTTTCTGATTGCTGGCACAGGAGGCCGTTTTACTGAGTGCACGGGCATTCTGAAGGGCAGGCAGCATCAGCCCTGCCAGTATCGCAATGATGGCGATGACAACGAGGAGTTCGATCAGCGTGAATTTTTTTCCCATTTTAACCCTCTGTTTGGACTTCATGAAACGGGATTTCCTCTTTTTCCTGTTTGAAACAGGAACCTTCTTCCTGAAAACAGCCTGTCACTTCTTCATTCCCGCATGCTGCCTCCTTAATAATTGTCTGTTTTCCGCCGGTTGAACATTGTTGGAACACACTTAAAACTCCAATGGGTGCATCCGTTCATTTTCCACATCATCCGAGGTACTCCAAATTTCGCCGCAAAAAAAAGTCTGCCGGATCCTGTCATGGTCGTAAACCACAAAAGTCGCCTCATCCCCTTCGGCAAGAACGGGCAGATCCGCGCCGACCAGTGACGCAGGGACAACGGAGCAAAGTTTCCAGGCCGTCTCGAAGTCAACTCCGCATTTTTTGGTCAGAAACTCGACACAGCGATCCAGCTGAAACCATGCCCCGGCAAGAATTTCCTCCCCTGCGACATGGAAAAAACCATTTGCTTCCACAACACAGTCCTGTCCCCCGATCCGGTGGTAGAGTCCCGGGGGACACCCGGAGTAGATATTGGCGTCCGAGACCATGTAACAATGTTCCGCACTCTTGCACCTCAAGGCGGTCCGGACAATCTCGGGGGGAAGATGAAATCCGTCGCCGACCAATCCCAAATTCAGGCGCGTATCATCCAGAAACCCCCAAAACGGATTGGCGAAACGGTGGATAACCGGAGCAGACCCGTTCCCGAAGTGCGTGACCATCGAAGCCCCCGAATCCGCCGCTTTGTGGATGATCTCCGAAGCTGGATTGCAGTGTCCAAGCGAGACTTTGATGCCTGCGCGAACGGCCTTCGGGATGAAATCCAGGGCACCATCGACTTCCGGAGCCAGATTGACCACGCGAACCCGACCTCCGGAAAGTTCATTGAGGCGGCTGAATTTTTCCCAGTCCGGTTTCCGGATGAATTGCTCCTGATGGCCGCCGCGCCAGCCGTATTCCGGAGAAATGAACACGCCCTCATGGAAAATCCCCATGAAAAGCCGGTTCAATTTCCGGTTGTGTTCCAAAATGCCGTTGAGGGAATGCGCGCCGGTCTCCAAAATGGCATAATCCGCCGTGGTGAGGGTCGGCAGAACCCGTCCGACACCGTGGCGGAGCAAATGTGAGGCGATCTCCTCCAGTTCTTTTTCCCCATCTTCCCTGAGATTGTTGTAGGAGTACCCCAATGCTCCGTTATGCTGGAGATCAACCAGTACGGGAAGCAGCCGGGGCAGCCCATCTTCATCCGGAATCGGAGTACGGCGGAGGATCCTGCCGTTTTCGATCTCCAGCAGGACCGGCTCCCCCTGCAGGGAAATTCCTTTTATTTTCACCGCAACCGCCTTTACCACAACATTGTTCCTATTTGTTTCTATTGCGAATATATCATTCTGACCCGGCTTTGTCAAGGATAAAAACAACCTTTTTTGAAGACTTTTGTGATTCCTGTTCCTCGACGGTGTCTCCTGAAGCTTTTTTTCGCCGGAAAATTGATGGGACCTCTAAAAATTCATTCTGGCGCCTTGGGACCGCTGTGCAAAGCCCGCTTTGCGCTGTTTTCCGGCTGTTACCGCTTTGGGGAACAGCCTCAAATTCGCACGAAAGCGTCATTTTGCACATCGTTTCCCAATCCATTCATTTGAATTTTTAGATGTCCCCTTGATTTTTCCCCAAAAACGTATATACTACGGAAGAACTGGAAAAGGGAATTGTCCGGTTCCGGACATACCACAAGTATATCGGTATGGAATACAAAAAAAATCTGGTTTATCAGGAATTGCGGCAGATGATCATGGACGGGATCCTGCAGCCCGGCGCCCGTCTGCCGCGGGAGGTGGAACTTGCCAGAAAACTTGATGTGGGCCATGTGACGTTGCGCAGTGCTCTTGCCCGTTTGGAATCGGAAGGTTTGGTGGAGCGGATCCGCAGCAAAGGAACGTTCATCACGGAACCAAGTCACCGTGTCACGTTTCTGATGATTCTGCCGGACGGAATGGAAAATTTAGATACGCCGAGCCGCTATATTCTTGCCGGTGTGGAAAGTTATGCAGAGCAGCACGCGATTTCCATCGAACGCTGTCCTGCGAGTCTCTTTCTTTCCTTTTCGTCAAAACGCCGTCAGGAGATCAAAAACCGGCTTCAGCTCCGCGGCGTGATCTTTGAGACAGGGCACTGCAACATGAACCACGAACTGGTTCAGGCAATTCGGGAGCTTGAGCTGCCGGTCGTCATTCCGCACGGGATTTCCTCCAATGTGGACGGAAGCGGATTTCTGGTCTTGCGAACCGATGAACGCACGGCATTTTTTGATGCATACCGTTATCTGGCATCCTGTGGTCATACCCGGATCGGCGGACTCTTTCTGGATATTCCGGAAGAAGACACGGGCCTTATCCGCGAAATTTCCCGACAGGATCTGCGTGATTTCCTGCGGCATTCCGGGTTGGACCCCGCCGATTCTCTGATCGCCGTTGTACCCAATGAAGATGCCAGAATTCAGGAAATTATCCGCATCTGGGCAGGCAGTGCAGAACCTCCGTCTGCAATACTTTGTCACTCGGACCGCATCGCCATCCGCGTCTGTTTTATGCTGCAGAAAATGAATATACGGATTCCGGAGGAGATTTCCGTTATGGGATATTCCAACTATCCCGGCAGTCAGCTGATTGTGCCGCCGCTCACAACAATAGACCCTTTGCTGAAAAACTGCGCAAGGATCGCTTTGGAAAAATTGCTGAATCCTGATTTTTATCCGCCTTCCCCAAATACAAAATTGGAGATTTTCACGCCCTGTAAATTGATCGAACGTGAAAGCGTCATGAAAATCTCCCGGCAATAACGGCAGCGTCTGCGGAATTTTGTGTGCCCCGCACGGCATGGACGGCGATAATTCCGTCAAAGTTTCCAGTGTCATGTACGATGTGATATTGAACTTCGCTTCAGATCCTTGCCTGCCCCTCCTAAAAATCCATGTCAACACAGCGGCATGCTGTACCTGCAAAGAGAAAAAACAAAAGGGACTTCTGTCAAAAAAGATTACCGGGGGTCCCATGGGGCTTTTTTTATGAAAGGTGGTCTGGGTCGCCCCGCTCGCATCGATGTAGGTGATGGGTGTCTGTGCCATAGTTTTTTCTCCTTTTGTTTGGCTTTTTGTTTTATTTTAGATGGTTGTTGGTTTCAGTTTTTTGTCGGACCGGTCGGACGGGTCGGACGGGTCGGACGGATGCGTATTCTCGGTCTGCTCAAGTTCATTGGGTCCGCGTTTTCCTGTGCAAACCGGGATTCCTGTTTTCTCCTCAATCTCCCGGCGGGTATTTCCGGCAATCCTGCCGCCCTCCCGGGCGACTTTTGCACTTTCCAGAAAACCCTGCGGATTCTTTTTGCGGGAAAGTTCTGTGGTGGTCGCTTCAGCAAGCATATTGAGGATCAGTTCCATGTTGCTCATGTTGTCCCGCAGATTTTCCTTGTGCAGCCCCTTCAATGCCTTATACTGCCGGGTCGTCATTCCGGACCAGCCCTGCGAAATGATGTCGGTAAGCGAGGCATACTCCAACCCCTGTCTGACCCCCGCTTTATCCCATTGGTCCGTCAGGTCCTTGCGGATCTCAATGGATTTAAGCCTCTGGTTGATCCAGCTTTCGGAATATCCCTTGCGCCGGTAGGTCAGCAAGGCTCGATCAATGGCAAGTTCCGGATCTTCCAGCTCTTCCAGCCGTTCCCGTCCGGTTTGCGCCAGCCACTGCTTAAACGGTTCCGCTTTGGGAGACGGGATAGACTGAATGATGCGCAGCAGAAGCTCGGCATCAGCAACATCCGTCAGGCGCATTTTACCGTCTTCCGCCCGCATTTTCAACTGGTTACAATTTGTAACCACTTCGCAACCTTCTTTGGCTAAACGACTTTTGAGAACTTTCCAGTAATTGGATGCGTGGCGGGTATCCGGCTGGCCGGTCAGAATGCCCACCACGTCAACGATGGAATAGTACCACGTTTCGCTTTCCGCATCCCACGAGGTACGGATTCTCTTTTCTTCAAAAACCTTGATGGCGGAGTATTGCGTCATCTTGTCTGCCTCGGAATCAAAAGCACAAAAGACCCCAGGGGCATGGCACATGCCCCCAAGGTCTTTCGGTTTAT
>DCGO01000114.1 GCA_002314605.1 Lentisphaeria bacterium UBA1776
TACAGAAAATTCGTTACACAGACGTAAAAACGGCTGAAAACAGCCAAAAACAAAAGCACGAAGAAATCAAACGGATTCCTTCACGGAATTAGGATATTCTATCATGTCATCGGTCCTGCGGAGCCGGGGCAGCCGATCCCCCGGTCCGCCAATGCGGGGCTCAGCCGGTTCTCTTTCCGGAACGGCTTCTGGCACCTGGTCTCGTGGAACGATGTCTCCCATCTGACCGGGATGGAGCCAAGCGAAAGCAAAGCCCTCTGATCTCTTCAGAGACCGGTGAAGCCGGAATATTTCGCAAGCTTCTCCTCCGCCTCCCGGATGGCCCACGGACTCCGGGCACGGAGATAATGCCACGCATCCGGATATCCGGCTTCCCGGGCCAGTGTGGCGGCGCGTTTTTCCGCTTCGACATTCTTCCGGAGGAGTTCACACCCCCGCTTCGCCGCCATTTCGTCATTCTCCATGTGAGCCTTGCCGAATGCATTCATGGCCGACTGCTGGAAGTGCATGGAAAGAAGCTCCGCCGCCTCGAAAAGGGTCCGTTTGACCTCTTTCACGGCAAGCTCCCGGAATTTTTCGTCTGATACGGTCCCCAAAGCGGCCCGAAACGCCTCCGCCGCCCGGGCAAGGGATTCCGAAGCGGTCCGGTAGCCCGCCGCCGTCTTCCGGGCAAATTCCGTACCGGATTCCGGGAGCCAGCGGTAGTCAAGATAAATTGCCGGATCGTGTCCGCACATGGCCAGCGCCGCCTGAAAGCAATCCGCAGCCGCATCCAGAAATGCGGCGAAAGCCCCCGCACCATCCCCCGCCAGCCGGCCGGAAATCCAGCGGATGAACTCTTTGCGATCCAGCCCCCGCTCCCAGTGGGCCCGGGCAAAAAAGAGCCCGTTGTAGTCCGGCAGAATGTCCCACGAACTTACCTCCAGAGTCATGTGGGATTCGATCCCGGCCTTTTCATAGGCATCCATGTCTCCGGCAATGGTCTCGGGCAGGAACGGATACATCCCGGTAAAAAGCAGCTGGTCCTGATAGTACTCGAAGGTGTGGGCATCATCCATCCCCCGGAACCTTCCGGTCCATTTTTTGAGAGCCTCCCAATGGACACGGTTCCGGGGACATGAGGGATCATCCAGCCGGTGGGCGTAACAGCGTTCCCGGGGGGCCCACAACAGATACATCCGTTTTTCCGGCATGGTCTGTTCCCCGGGGAAAAGCGTATCGTGATAGGCGATCACCGGAACCCGGACGCCCGAACCCGCAGCATCCGCGCCCCGGCAGAGGAGTTTCATCCCCAGCATGTTCTGATCCGCCGGAGAGAAACTGCGGCAGGAGGGACACATGCACCATCCCCCGCCTGGCAAGTCATCCGCCCAGGCGTGAAGCGCATAAAGGTCCTCCGGAAGCGCCCGCAGTTTTTCCGCAAAGGTCTTTGCAACGATCCGGCGGGCATCCGGATTCGTTACACAAAGATTGGAATCCGGTGTCCGTTTCCCGCAGAAATCCTCCGGCTGAAACATCCGGAAATACTCCGGGTGCTCCTTGAAGAGCTTCCGGTCAAGGCAGGCGGAAAGCCCGTGGCCGCCGGCCTCATGCCGGATCCCAAGCCGGCGGTAAAGTTCCGGCGGGGCATCCTCCCCGGCGTGACAACTGACGGCATTGTATTTCAATTTTGCCAGAAAGATCAGGTGCTCTTCCGGAGAATAGCAGTCTTCTGCGGCAAGGAAAAGGCCCCGGTGGGGGAAACGGGGTGTTTTCCGGATCACCCCGGTCTCCAGCATGAAAACTTTTTCCGGAGCCCACTCCCCCTCCGGCCCCGGATAAAGGAAGGTAAAGCCGAGGAGTCCGGCAAATTCATAGACGGCGTTCAGAAGTCCCTTGGGCTCCAGACCGCACAGCCGGACGTAAGATTCCCCGGTCACGATCTCGAACCCGTCGTGCCGGATCCCGGAAGGAGCGGAAAATTCCGCAGTATTGACTCCGATGGAGCATGTGTTTTCCGGATATCCGGGAACGGCGGAGACCCGGCATCCGAGGCGGGTCAGAAGACGGATCAATTCCGATCGCGCATACCCGAGACACGGATCACTTCCCGTGGAAAATGTCAGGACAACCTCTTCCGGCAAACGAAACACCGCCATAAAAACACTCCTTTTTTTCGTGATATAACGATGCAATTACTATATCTTTCAAACCAAGGATGTCAAGCCTGGCGGATCACGGCTTGAAAAAACACATTTTTGATGGTATCTTTTGCGTGATGAAAATCGGAAAAAGGAGTTGACGAGATGGATGGAAAATGGCAAACCCGCTGGCCCCAACTGATCCTTGAGGTCATGGATGAACTGCTCCGGCGCTATGAGGAACATGGAAAGGGATTCATCAATACGAAGCTCGATCTGGTAACCGGGCGGAATTTTGACAAAACCGATCCGTGGTACAAACAGCCGGACATTCTCTTTCCGTGGATCCAGGGCCGGGGTCTGGAGGCCATGGCCGGACACCTTGCCTTTGTCAGATCGGCAAAATTCCTCACTCCTGCGGAGAAGCGCGTCCGCGTCATGAAGATCCGGAAACTTCTGCGGGAAGTCTCCGGCAGTCTGGAGAAACTCCGCAGGAAAAATCACGGCCGGCTCTTCTTCATGATGCGGCGGAACGGCAAAAGCATCGCCATGGACCCGGAGTGCCGCCCGGTGGTTTTGACCGCCATTCCCGGCAAAGCCAACTACAGTGATCTCTTCTGTGCCAAAGGCCTGATGGCCGCCGGGGCGGCGCTGAAGGACGACGCGCTGTTCCGCCGGGGGGACCGCTATTACCGGAAAGTGGTCAGTGCAATTCTGCGCGAAGAATTTGTCACCGACCAGCAGATGTTCGACCCCAAAAACCCCGTTCTTGCCGTGCCGGGAAAACTCCTGCAGGGACCAAAAATGCTGGCTCTGGGGGGAACTGCCATCGGCATGATGCACGGCGATGCCGCCTGCTGGGAACGGAAGGCGCTCCGGCTCCTCAGAGTGATCTTCAGCCGCTACACCAATCAGGACTTCGACTTCTGGGAAGCGGTGGATACGGATTTCAAACCATGGGATGATCGCGGCAAATGGATCTGCGATCCCGGCCATGCGCTGGAATTCGCGGGGCTGTCCAGCAAGAACCTCCTTCTTTTCAAGAGCCCTGCCGGGGTGAAACTGCGGAACCGCTGCAGGAAATTCTACGGGGATTTTCTGCGTCACCAGTTTGCTCTCGGTTTCGCCCCCGGTCCCGGCGGGATCATCAAAAGTTTTGATCTGAATACCCGCCGCCCGGTCAATACCGACATGCCATGGTGGAGCCTTCCGGAGACCGTCCGTGCCGCAACACTGGCGGAAAAACTTACCGGGGACGCGGGATTGAGCGAGATCGCCGACAAGTGTTCCGAAGCGTTTTTCCGGGGATATGTGAATCGGGATTGCCACTCCATGGCGGTCCAGACCCGGAACGAAAAAGGCGAGGTCGCCCCGGTGATCCCGGCCACCCCGGACGCAGACCCGGGGTACCACACCAATCTCTCCATCATTGATGCATTGATGTTCGCCTCAAAAAAATCTTGAAAAGGAGTTCTGTGATGAATGTGAAAAATATGTTGCGGATTGCGTCCGCCGTGCTGGCGGGAAGTTTGCTCTCCGGATGCTGCTGCAATAACCGCTGGGCCGCAGATGCCCCCCGGGATGAACTTATTGCCGTTCCGGCTCCCGGTCCGGTGAAAATCGATGGAGTGCTGGATGAAAAGGAGTGGGCCGGATCTCCGGTATTTCCCATGCACGATATCCACCGGGAGCCCGTGGCGGATCCGCCGCCGAAACTGGCCGCCGTGGTCCAGGATCCCTTTGAATCCGGCACGGTGCGGTTCATGTACGACAGCAATTACCTTTATGTCGGCGCGAAACTGCAGGATTCAGATATCATGCAATATGGCGAAAAAGACCAGACCATGCTTTTCCTGACCGGGGATGCCCTTGAGATCTTCATCAAACCGGAACGTTCTCCGGAATACTGGGAATGCTATGCCGCCCCCAACGGGAAACGCACCACCCTCTGTTTCGAGACCCGCTGGCTCCCGTTCAATTCCGAAAAATCCTTTCTGCAGAAGGATTTTCATACGGCAGTGACCTTGCAGGGGACCCTGAACGACCGCCGGGACAAGGATCAGGGTTGGACCGTGGAAGCGGCCATCCCGGTCAAAATGCTGGAAAAGACCGGAATCCGGTTCGTTCCAGGAGAGATCTGGACAGTCCTCATCGCCCGCTACAACTACAACTACGGTGCCAAACCCGGCGGATTCCGGCTCTCCAGCTGCCCAGAACTCCCCCGCGGCAATTTCCATCTGACCGAATATTACGCCAGGCTGGTTCTGAAAACATCTGCCGGACACACTTCGGAGAAATGATATGCTGAAAACCAAACACCAGCAGCTTTTCGATATTCTGAAGGAAGAATTCCTCCGGGGGGAATGGCCCTGCGGCGAAAAACTCCCCCGGCTCACGGTGCTGGCCGAAAAATATTCCGTCAGCATCAACATTGCGTCCAAAGCGGTGGAACTTCTCAAGAATGCCGGCATGGTGGAAGCCAAAGTGGGAGACGGGATCTACTCCACCTTTCACATTCAGGATGCCAAACGTTTTCATTATGCCGGGGACCGGCTGTACGGCCATTACTACGGCGCCAAACCCCTCCGGATCCTGCTGGAAGATTCCGCCGCCCAACAAGTCGCCTTCTGGAACCGTTTTTTCCAGAAATTCTCCTCGGAAAACCCGGATATTGAGATCGACGCCAATTACCAGACCTGGGACGAACGCAAGGAGGAGAAGCCCTTTGAAGCCGTGATCGGCGGCTACCCCTTTCTGCAAAAAATGATCCGTCCGGGCGACCGGGGACTGGCGGATGAGTGGGTAAAGGGATTCGTTCCGGATTTGTACGACAACTGTATTCTTGACAGGGAAAAATTCCCCGTCGGGCTCCCCTACGGCTTCAGCGCCCAGGAGATGCTGGCGGCAGAGGGAACGCCGGAACCGGAGCCGGGAGAAAATATCCTCGACTATCTGGAGCGTCTGCCGGAATCAATGCCGGGCTATCTCATGCGCTCCAGCCGGCTCCTGCTGGCCTGCATGGGGGTGGACATGTCGAAGATCGGCACCGATGCCTTTTCGCCGGAAGACGCACGGACCATGCTGGAGGTTTTCGAGCGGGCCCGGAAACTGTACGCCTCCGGGCGGCTCCTTTGGCCCCACGGCAAGATCACGGATCCGGATCAGATGGTCGCCCTGCTGAAAAATCACCGTCTTCAGGCCATGGGGATCCAGAGCAACACCGGCTGGGGCCTTGCAGACGCCCCACAGATCCGGCGTCTGGCGTATCCCCATGGGAAAAAGCCGTCCATTACGGTGCATTTTGTGCATATCAGCGAAAACACGCTCTATCCCGAAGAATATCTCCGGCTCGTAAAAGCCCTGCTGTCCTGCGAAGTTCAGACCCGCGCAGAAAAGGAGCGGATCTTCTTCTCCATCCGCGGGGATGTTTCCGGAATTGAGTCCGACCCGCTCCGTCATGCGATCCGGGCCGGCACGGTCCAGACCCCCAATATCAATACCGCCCTCCAGTCCGACGCCTTCTACAACTTCCTCGGCTGGGAGTTCTTCTATTATCTGGAAGGACGCCGGGGTTTTGAGGTCGCAGACCTGATCCACCGGAAGATCCGCTACTACTATTTGTTTACAGATTCCCCAGCCGGACGCTGAAGCCCCGCTTCGCCCCCTGTTCCCGGATGCGGTACAGCGTTTCGGGAGGAGTCGCCGGGATGCCTCTCATGAGATAGCAGGGGAAGAACCTCGAAAAATGAAGCACCACGCTTCGGTCATGGAGACTTTCTGCAAAATCAAAGACCGCTTCCGCGTCTTCCGGTCTGTCGTTTTTCCCGGGGATCACCAGCGTGGTAAGTTCCAGATGCCCCCCAAGCCGGTGAAAAAGCCGGATGGACGCAAGGACATCGGCAAGATTTCCCCGGCAGTTGTCCAGATAAAACGCCGGATCCATGCTCTTGAGATCGATATTGGCCGCATCGATCAGGGGATAGAGTTCCCGGGCGGCTTCCTGCGTAATATAGCCATTGGTCACCAGCACGGTCTTCAACCCCGCCGGATGGGCCAGCTGCGCGATATCCATGGTGTATTCGGTCCAGATGGATGGTTCGTTGTAAGTGAATGCAATGGATTCACAGTGATAACGGAGGGCGGCTTCCACAATGGCTTCCGGCGGAATGGTCCGCCGGGGTTCCGCTTCCGGGATCCCCCGGGAAAGAGAATCGTTCTGACAGTTCCGGCAGAAGAAGTTGCACCCCAGTGTCCCGATGGAAAAGGCCCGGGTCCCCGGCATGAATTCAGCAAAAGGCTTCTTTTCGATGGGGTCGTTCTGGATGGCCGCCGGTACGCCGTAAACCAGAGATATGAGCTTCCCGTCCCGGTTCATCCGTGCCTGACAGGCCCCGCGTTTTCCGGGGGCAATGCGGCAGCGCCGCGGACACAGACCGCAGACGGCACAGTCGCCGTCCATCCGGTAGAAGCGCGCTTCCACTATGCCTCCGTATCGTGAACGAACTGGGTGTCGTAGAGTTTCCGGTAGGCCCCGTTTTTCTCAAGAAGTTCTCCGTGGGTCCCGGATTCAATGATATGCCCTTCGTGCAGGACGATGATCCGGTCGGCATTGCGGATGGTGGAAAGCCGGTGGGCAATGGCCAGCACGGTACGGTTCTTCATGACCCGCGTAAGCGCGTCCTGGACCAGTTTTTCCGTCACGGTATCCAGCGCGCTGGTGGCCTCGTCCAGGATCAGGATAGGGGGATTCCGGAGAATGGCCCGGGCAATGGACACACGCTGTTTCTCGCCGCCGGAGAGCTTGAAGCCCTTTTCGCCCACATTGGTATCATAGCCGTCGGAGTGGTGTCCCTCGGCGATGAAGTTGTGGGCATTGGCCTGAACGGCGGCTTCTATGATCTCCTCCCGGGTGGCGCTGGGATTGCCGTAGGCGATGTTTTCGGCAATGGTGGTGTTGAAGAGGATCGCCTCCTGAGTTACCACTCCGATGGTCTTCCGGAGGGAGGCAATGGTGTAATCCCGCACATCCACACCGTCGATGAGGATCCTCCCGGAATCCGTGTCGTAGAACCTTGCCACCAGATTGGCAATGGTGCTCTTGCCGGAACCGGTTTCCCCCACAATGGCCACGGTGCTGCCCCGGGGGATGGAGAAACTCACATGGTCCAGTATCCGGCGGTCATCATAGCTGAAAGTCACATCTTCAAGCTCAATACTCCCGGAAAAACCGGCAAGTTCCACCGCATCCGCTTTTTCGGGAAGCTCCGAATGCTGGTCCACCGTCTCAAAATAACGGTCCGCCGCCGCCATGGAGCGCTGGATGTAAGTAAAGGATTTCGAAAGTTCCTTCAGGGGCTTGTAGGCCATGAAAGCCGGACTGAGCATGGCAGAGAGGGTCGCCAGACTGGTTCCCTGTCCGTAGGCGAAGATGAGAAAGACCAGCGTCCCCGCCACCGCCACGAGTTCCGTCATGGGAGTGACCAGGAGCTGCAGCCGGATGGCCCGGATCTGCTGCTTGAAATAACGGTTGTTGATGGCTTCAAATTTTTCCGTTTCCATATCCTCGGTATGATAGGCTTTTACCACCCGGATCCCGGTGAAGACTTCATGCATGCGGCTGATGACAACGGCGATCCTGGCATAGACCGCCCGGCAGACTTTGCGGATCAGGCTGCCCATAACGGCAATGGGAACCACCATGACCACCATACCGGCCAGAAGAATGAAAAGCAAGGTGTATGTATGCGCTTTGGCGCAGGCGATCCATACGGCACAGAGACACGCCAGCAGCTGCACCGGGCAGCAGGTGAGTTCCGAAACCGACTGGGCCACGCAGTGCTCCATCATGGAGGTGTCGTTGGTGGCGCGGCTGATCAGGTCCCCCACGTCCCTTTTGCCGTAAAAGCGCAGGGACTGATCCACCAGCCGCCGGAAGATATGGGCCCGCATGTCGGCCACCACCCGGATTCCCACCCAGTGCATGTAGTATTTATTGAGGTATTCCCCCAGCGTTTTTGCCGCCCACGCAAAGACGAATCCCAGACCATAGATGGCGAAAAGCTGCCACGCCACCCGTCCGTCCGGATTGGCGACTTCAAAACTGCACGGATAAATGGCGGTGATCCGGACCTCCCTGCCGTGGATCTCAACCGGCAGAGAAAGCCGGCGGCTGTAATCCCGCAGCTGATCCAGAAGTTTGTCCAGCTGGGGATCTCCGGTGGTCTCCGCTGCGGTGCGTTTGACGGCAGCAGGAGACCGATCCGCCGTCTGCATGGGAGCCTCCACGGCGCTGACCATCTGGGGAATGATCATCAATGCAAAAAGGAGCGACCCGCCCACCAGCATGCCGAAGAAAATCCCCACTGAAAGTCTGAACCAGTATTTCCGGGTGAATCCAAGAAGCCGGAGATACAGTTTCAGATTGATGGGCTGCTTCTCTTCCGAATGGCGGTGATGATGTGACACGGTCTTACTTTTTCATGAAATCGGCAATGGAGGAAACCACTTCCCGACGCATTTCCTCGGTGGATTCGGGGTAGATCGGCAACGACAGAATCTCCTGCGAGACCCGTTCGCTTACCGGATAATCTCCCGGTTTGCCGCCCAGATATGCGAAGCACTCCTGCAGATGCAGCGAGAGGGGATAATAGACATTGCAGCCGATCTTGCGTTCCCCAAGGTATGCCCGCAGGGCATCCCGTTTGCCGCCGGAAACCAGAACGGAATACTGGTTGTAGATCATCCGGTTGGCATAGGGTGCCACCTGCGGGAGCGTGATCTCCGTAACGCCGTATTCCGCAAAGAGTTTCCGGTAGGATTCCGCATTGCGGACTCTGGTCTCAGACCAGCTGTCCAGATATTTGAGCTTGATGGAAAGCACCGCGGCCTGCAGTGCATCCAGACGGAAATTGCCGCCCACGAATTTGTGGATGTAGGTCCCTCCCTGGCCGTGATTCCGGAAACATTTGAGAAGGGCCGCCTTGTCGGGATCGCTGGTCACCACCATGCCGCCGTCACCGAAGCCGCCGAGGTTCTTGGTGGGAAAGAAGGAAATGGCGCCGAAATCACCGAAGGAACCGACCCGTTTGCCGTTGCACTCCGCCCCGATGGCCTGTGCGCAGTCTTCGATGACGACCAGCTTATGAGCCTTGGCGATCTTCATGATGCCGGTCATATCGGCGGCCTGCCCGAAAAGGTGGACGGGGATGACGGCCCTGGTGCGCGGCGTGATCTTCGCCTCGATTTTGGCCGGATCGATGTTGAAGGTGGCCGGATCGATATCCGCAAAGACAGGGGTGGCCCCCACCCGGACAATGGCCCCCACGGTGGCGAAAAAGGTGAAGGGCGTGGTGATGACTTCGTCCCCGGCTTTGATGCCGGCGACCATGAGGGAGATGATCAGTGCATCGCTGCCGCTGGTGACGCCGCAGCCGAACCCGGCGGTGCAATAGGCGGCGATCTCCTTTTCCAGCTTATCGACCTTGGGACCGTTGATGAACATCTGGGAATCGCAGAGGGCGGAAATTTCCGCCATGATCTCTTCTTTCATGGTCTGATACTGCCGGGTCAGGTCAAACAACGGTACAGACATGGGAACCATCCTTTCCTTAAGATAGGGGTAATTCATTGCTGTTGTATATAATATAGCACGCCGGACAGGATTTTGCAATGGGAAAACACCGTTCCGGTCACTTGCCAGCAAGGTACGTTTTGCCCCGGCCGAAGATTTTCAGGAGGGCGATCAGGGCGTAACAGCCGGAACGGGCGCAGACCCAGCCGTCGCCGCTTTCATCAAATGCGCCGTTCCGCAAGGGATGGACCGGATCTTTGACCTGACGGGAGAAAAGATGTTCCAGAAGCCGCCCCAGTGCTCCGGCGGGGGGTGTCCAGTTTCCCAGGATGTCCCGGGTCTCAAAGACCGCGTTCAGGATCACCGGATCGGGGGCACAGCTTGCCTCCACGCCGCCGTCGGCGCCCTGCCGGGCAAAGACCGCCCGGAAGAATTTCAGGATCGCCTCCCGATAAAGCTCCTTCCCCGTGAGGCGGAAGGCACCGGCAAGACCAAGGGTCCCCAGATCATCGTTGCCCCGGTGCAAAGCATTCTGCGGGTCGTTTTCCGGGACTTTGCCGGTAAGGGCATCCACGCTCCGGAAGAATCCGTCGGGCTGCTGAATTTCCGTAACGAATCTATCCGCGATATTGAGGTAAAAATCTCCGACGAATTCCCGGTCCCCGGTTTCCCGGTACATCTGATAGAAAAAATTGAGGGAGCCCCCGTGAAAACAGCCATGGAGCTCATTGTGGATGCGGATGGCATTCTCAGGTCCTGCAAAGGCTTCCTCGAACTGAACTCCCCAGATGGGCCAGCCGGCTGCATCCATGCCGTGTTTGCGGAACCACCTGTACCAGAGCATGGCCCGTTCCAGATACTCCCCGTCTTTGGTCTCCCGGTAAAGTTCCAGCATGGCCCATGCGGCGGAAACGGCGTCCCGGACATAGCACCACGGGGTCTGGGGGGACATTTCCCGGAAACAGCCGTAATGCTCCGGCTGAAAGGGGGAAAACATCTGCAAACTCTTCAGATACCGGGCCATCCGCATGGCTCCGGTGCGGTATTTTTCATCGCCGAAGTGCCGGTAAGCGGAAAGGAGCCCCATGATGCCGAAAGCAAGGTTCCAGTTGGCGGAACGGAAGGTTTTTCCGTCCGGGCCGCAGCTGACAAAATAGTCTCCGGCCTCGGCGAAAAAGTGATTTTCCGGCATCTGACAGGCCAGCAGCCAGTCTGCAAGGTCCCGCGCCGCCATCAGGGCTTTGGGGGCAAAGCCGGTCAGGTCCTCTCCTGCAATAACAATACTCATGATCTACTTTCCATATTCTGTTCTTGTCTGATCTTTCCAGTGGATGGGGTGAGTCAGCAGCATGCTTTTCACTCCGCAGGGCAATGCCTGCAGACGGGACAGCATTTCCCGTCCGTGGTCCGGTCCGATGTCGCTTATCCGGTGTTCCTTCGGCATTTCCCGGGCAAGGAGATAGGGTTCGTACCGGAAGCCGAATTGTTCCAGCGTGAGTTCCCCGTAGGGGTATTCTTTTCCGGCATAGGTATAACATCCTTTTCGCCCGAATTCCGCAAACATCCACATATTGTTCAGTCCCAGGGCATTGAACCGGGAGCCGTGACTGCAGACGCCGCAGATCCTGATGCCGAGGGCGTGGTAATACGCCAGTTCCTGCGTCTGAAATTCGGCGGGGCTGATATCGTATTCCAGCATCAGGGTGAGGAGGTCGTTGTGAACGCCGATCTCGTGGCCCAGTGCGGCAATGGCCTGATAAAGCCAGTCCATGCAGGCGTAACGGCAATACCTTCCGTCCCGCCGGAAGATGCCGTAATAGACGGCGGTCGGCAGAACGTAAAAGGTGCTGAAAAGCCCCCGTTCCGCTTCGGCGTGGGCCATGCGGAGGGCGGTGAAGGGATCGTTGTCGATGTCGTGCCGGAGAAAGACCGTGACGCGCTCCGGGTCGGCGGGGACGTTCCAAAAATCCATGCCCCGCAGGACCCGGTATCGCGACGGATCGGCGAGTTCGTCCAGAATTTTCAGATATCCCCCGAACGCATTGCAGCTGGGAAAATCCTGCAGATACGCTGCGACCCTGGCCGCACAGCGGTCAAAGGGCGTTTCACGATCCACAGCAAAAGCCCGCGTATTCATTTGGGCTGTGTCACCAGGATCCGGTAATCCCGTGCGGGGACCTTGACGGCAATGGCGTTTCCGATGCAGGGAACCTCTTCACCAGTCTCCGCATTTTTGAGATCTTTCAGGGAAATCCCCAGCTTATTCAGCCGTTTGGCATCAAATCCGACCGTTTCAACCGGATTTTTGGTATCGTTCATCACAATCACCATGATTTTCCCGTTGAGTATGTAGCTTGAGACCATCAGCCGCCCTCCGGAAACAAAGGGGGAAGCCGGATCGTTGTACTGAATGAATTCCTCTCTTCCGTCAAACCCGAAGGCGTCCTGAATGGCAAACCACGGGGCCGGATCGATGCCGAATGATTTGTAGATCAGGCTGTCATGTACCAGAAAATAACCGGTGAAATGGCGGAGTTTATCCTGATGTTTTGCCAGATGCGCCGGCGAAAACCACGCATCTTTGTACCGGTTTCTGATCGGGCTGTGGAGCCGGATGGCCCGCTGGAACTGGGGGATGTAATAATTCGGGATCCCGTAGGGGTGCGTGGTGTAGAGGGCACGGAACATTTCCGGACTGAAAATGTTGAAATAACTCTCATCCCTGCCCACCGTTGTGCAGTAGTTCTCCCCGTCCACCAGATAATCGGCAAATCCGGTGTCCGCCGTCACGTTTTTCATGGACATGTGGCGGATGATCTTCCCGTCCGGATGCAGTTCCCTGAACATCCGGTAGATCCGTTTGTTCAGCTCCCGGACCGCCAGCAGATTATAGGATTTCCACGTTTTCCCGTCCGTCCCCGTGAAACCGCAGCCGTGGAGAGCGTTGTCGCAGAGTTGCGGGTCCTGATTGTCGAAGTACAGATCCCCGATCTTGAGTTTTTCGACGGTGTTTTTGAGATTGGCAACGTAATAGTCGATATAGCCGGGAGCAGCGGCGCAGTTCCGGGCAAACGCCCATTCCCTGCTGTACAGAGCGCCGACAGTTCCGATGGCCGGAGGCGTCAGGGACCAGAGCGGCCCGTAGAAACTCCACTCGTCCGTGTAGGGACTGTTGGTGAATCCGGCAAAGTACCAGTGGATTTTGGGATTGACTGCCGCCGCGTTTTTCCAACGCTTGCCGAAGTCCGGCAGTTTCAGGGCCGGGTCCGGAATATTGTGCAGCGATTCCCACGGAAAAAATCCGAAAAATCCGTTTTCTCCGGGGAAATTCGCCCGCTGGAGACGCCATTTCGCCGGCAGCGGTTTCACCGGAAGCGCCTGGAACCCGAACCGGAAACGGTAGGATTTGCCCGGCTTGGAAACGCTGTCCGCAAGGTTCAGCCGGAGGATGTTTTCCTTTGTTCCGGGAATCAGCTGCAAAGAGCGGGATTTTGCTTTCACATTCCAGTCGGAAAGCTCTTCACAGAACCATTCCAGACCGGCGTTGTCGGATCCGACAAAAATCGCCCGGGTCCCCGCCTGAAAGAGATCCATGTTGAATGCTTTGAAGGCTCCGGCAAATCCGGGATTGTAGTCGGCATACTGCTTCATCATGGCGTTGAAAAGCGGGGAGGCCTCTTTCCGGAAGGGGAAATCCAGGGTCAGCTTTTGGAAAGACGCTTTTTCCGTTTTCGGCGTCAGCGTGAGGTCCGCCCAGAAGAAGCCGTCAAATTCACCGTAGATCTTCATGGCTGAAACATAGTTTCCGGCACTTCCTCTGCCGGTCAGGGTGATCCGTTCCGGGGTGGTTTCCGTGACTGCCAGAGCCCCGGGCGTCACCGGCTTCCCGTCCATGGTCAAAGTCACCGGACGGGTCAGAAGCGCTTTTTTCCCGGAAACGATCTGTTTGGGCAGGAAGTCGCTGCCGAAGATATACTCCCGGTTCCAGCAGTAGAAAACGTTCCTGCCCGGGTTCCACTTGGGAGCGGTCCACGGGGCCGGAGCGGCGGGTTCGTTCCCGACTTTCACTTTCCGCCACCATTCCGGGCGGGCCGGAACGGCGAAGGGCTGTTCCACCGTCCGGTTGAGAGAGACGTCCTTTTTCAGCACCGTGATGAGAAACTTATACTTGCCCGGGGCAAGGTCCTTCAGCGGCACGGAAAAGAGAAACTCCGTCCCCTGAGGAGCAAGTTTTTCCTGCCGGACCGATTTTCCTTCGGCATCGGCGATCTTCACATCGGCCTGATAGAATTTTCCGCCGGGAGCGACGTATTTCACGGCGAAATGCAGGTCCATGGTATCGGTTTTCGGGTTCCACCCGGTGTAAATATCCTGCGGGACGACCCGTTTCTCGTCCTGCGCACTGAGGCGGCTCTGTCTGTAGGCCCCGTACCGCGCCAGAACATCTTCATTGGTCAGGGGGACATTGTAGATCATCACCTCGTCAATCAGGGAATAATCCATGGGAGTGGCCCAGGCGAGAGGACGCAGTCCGCCGATGCCGAAACTGTGAAACTCACTTGCTTTTCCGGCATATTTTCCGGTTCCCTTCAGCATGCCGTCAATATAAAGTTTTGCCTCTCCGTCGCCCCAGACGGCAGCCACAAAATGCCATTGGCCCGGGGTCCAGTCACGGACGCCGGCACTGACCGCCGTCCAGATGTTTTTGCCGTCAACTTTTTCCGTGGAACCGATGATGAAACACAGCCGGGCACCCCAGGGAACTTTGTAGATCAGAAGATCGGAATTTTTGCCGTTGGCACGGAAGAACACATGAAATTTCTTATCCGTTCCGCTCCAGTTTTCCGGTTTGACCCAAAAGACCACACTGCCTTTTTCGACAGAAATGTACTTTTTGTCATTCTGAAAGGTGATGTGATAATCCACCTTTTTATCCGGGCCGGTCCCGATGACCGCCGCCTGCTTTTCCACTCCCGGCTTTAAGTACGTCGCAAGGTTTTCCCAGAGAATCTCTGCGGAATGTTTGCCATCCACCGGAGCAAGGGAGGTCTGGGCGGTGAAATCCTGCTCAAAAGAAGCGTGAAAGACCGCCGCCGGAGGTCCGGCATGCAGACCGTAAAACAGCAGACAGAATACGAAAAGCAAAAGAATCCGCATGGGTCCGGCTCCTTATTGTCTGAATGCCGCCGCAACATCTCCGGCGGAAAGCATGCTGTCATAAATTTTGAAATCGTCCAGCAGAGAATAGTTTGTCGGCGTATTCCACGCCGCAGGACGCAGTCCGCCGATGCCGAATCTGAGGAAGGGATCCCATGCGGATCCCTGCATGGGGTTGCTTCCCTTCAACTGACCGTCAACATACAGCTGAACCTTGCCGTCGCCCCAGACGGCGGCGACAAAATGCCATTGACCCGGTTTCCAGTCTTTGACCGAAACCATGACGCTGGACCAGACGTTTTTGCCGTTGATTTTTTGGGTGGAGCCGATCAGAAAGCCCAGTTGCGGAGCCCATGCCACCTTGTAGATCAGAAGATCCGAATTTTTGCCGTTGGCCCGGAAGAAAATATGGAAATTTTTGTCGTTCCCGGTCCAGTCCTCGGATTTTACCCAGAAACTGATACTGCCCTTTTCCGTCGGCAGATACGTTTTATTCTGAAATGTGATGTGGAAATCTGCTTTTTTATCGGCTCCGGTACCGATGAGGGCGGCTTTTCCCTTTTTCCCGTCCTTCAATCCGGTTTTCATGGCTTCCGCACCGGCGGAATGAACCCCCTGTATTTTGGTGTTTCCGGCTTTTGCGGCGAAATCAGAGTCAAAATCCGCCTGAAATGTCACCGCCGGACTGCCCGGCGCCGTTACGGAAAAAACTGTTCCGGAAAGAATTGCGGCCAACAAAATAGTTTTCATACTCTTGTCTCCTTGGGGTTAAGTTGTAGTTCGCTATTCTTTATAGTACCATGCCACAGCATAAAATGGCTGGCTTGCCGGTGTCGTCTGGATTGCAGTCCAGTACGGCAGTGTTCTGGAGCCTACGTGCATATCCATCCAGAGATGATTCATGGCCTTTTCGCCTTTGTGACGCCACCTCAAATTCTTGTCATTGTAATTGGTGATGGAGTTGTAGGCAGTTTTGTTTTCCACAATGACGACACGCTGACTGGGATTGCTGATCCGGGAGACCTTGCGGTAAATTTCCTTGTTGTGGTCGTACAGGTTGTACCTCAGGTAATAGATCGGAGAATAGTTGTGACTGGTCATTTCATTCGGCGGAGCGGATGGGCAGAACACGTTCCTGAACTTTTCCTTTCCCGGTTTGAGGACCCCGAGATAGTTATTATTGATCAGCACGTCAATGGAGTTCCCTCCCCCGGGAAATGTTTCGTTGTAATCGGCAAAATACTGCTGATACCCGAGCCCCATCTGCTTTTCATGGTTGACGCAGCTGGCCTCCCTGGCCGTTTCCCGGGCATGATTCAATGCCGGCAGCAGCATGGCCGCCAGAATGGCGATGATGGCAATGACCACCAGAAGCTCAATCAAAGTGAATTGCGGTTTTCGCTTCAAACAGAAAATGGAAAATCGAAAATGAAAAAAGGGAGAGTCAGGGAATGTGCAAGGTCTGGTCTGCATTTTCAACTCCTTCTGATGGTTTTTCGACAAACACCCGTCTATTACTATAATCCGCAAATTGGAAATGTCAAGTAATATAATATTTCTCGTTGCGTTGAGCGGTCAGAATGTACTTGGAGAGTCCTTTGGCCCGGGCCTTTCGCCCATGACGGCTCTGGTGAGCCTATGGCCGAAAGACACAATACAGGCGGGAAATTTGCCTCTCCCCGATCAAGGCGAGTCTCCCGGCGAAGC
>DCGO01000117.1:0-4073 GCA_002314605.1 Lentisphaeria bacterium UBA1776
GCAGTTCGGCAATCTGCTTTGCCCATGTCTCCCGCTCCTTGCGGTCTTTTTCCCCGTCCGCAGTTTCCGGGGAAAGAGGTCGAAGCGGTTTGGTCGCTCCGAACCGCTGCTGCAGAACAGCGGATGGAAAAGGTTCTACCTCGGCGAAGAATTTCGCCTTCCAGCCGAGCGGCTGCCAGGCAAGGGTCGCGGCTTCCACTCCGCTGCAAATGCTTCCGTAATTCATTGTTGATCTCCCGATGTTGTTGGCTCTTGTCTCCACACCGGGTATATATGCAATGAAAATGCGTTTGGTCCGCTTTTTTTGAAAAAAAACGAAAAAAATTTCCGCATCACGCATTTTTGCGGAGGATGCGGATTTCCCGATGGGGTTATTCTGCTTTGAGGAAGAGTTTTTCCTGATCTTCCCAGACATCCGGCAGGGGTTGACGGAGGGCGGTCAGATTCAGCGATGCCGGAATGTCTCCGAAGAGTATCCGGTGGACGATTTTCGGCGACAGCAGACGGAGACGCATAGTCCGCGCCACCACCGCTTCATCCTGACCGATATTGCGCGCAAGTTCCTTGATGTTGTGGAACTTGCCTTCATCGATGTACTGCTGCCAGCGGAATGCTCTTGCCAGAGCAAGCGCCAGCGGTTCCGTTCCATCGGCCACCACATCCGGGGCGATGATTTTCCGTCTGCCGGACATCGCCTTGAGCGATACCGGAATGGTGACCTGCAGGTTGCCGTTCTCAAGAATTTTGCTGATCATTGTATGCCTCCGTGACTGATTCTATTCCGGCGGTGCGGATTTCCATTACCACGCCGTCTTCGTTGACCGTTACCTGTTCCAGCAGAATCTGCATCAGCCGCTGGGTTTCGCCGGGGGTGATTTCCTCCCAGAATTCCTTTGAGAACATCGTGCCGATTTCGTTGGCGCGCATCCCCGTTTGCCGTGCCACGGCGATGAGAATCTCCGGCGAGGCGAGTATCTCCTTCAGCCGGTCGATAACCATTTTTTCGATTTCCCCCGCCGATATCTGCTTCACCGGGCAGATTGACAGACTCCGCTTCATGTCCCGGCTGCAGTGGTAGTAATGATACTCCCGTCCCCAGCGTCTTGATTTCACCGGGACCATGGAACTGTTGCAGTGTCCGCACCGCAGGATTCCCTTCAGCGGCGCGATGCTTGCCTGTCTGCGGGAGTTGTCGCGGACCGGGGCGTTGTTTTTGAGGAAGCTCTGCGCCATCTCCCATGTTTCCATGTCGATGATCGCCTGATGCTCTCCCTTCCATGTCTGCCCGTCGTAGAAGACGTTACCGGCGTAGGTGCAGTTGTTGATGATGCGGTAGAGGTGCGGGGTATCCCATTGTTTTCCCTGCAGGGTCGTTATCCCGTCGGCATTCAGTTCCCACGCAATCTGCTTCGGAGACTGGATTTCAAGGTAACGCCGGAATATCCGTTTCACGATGGGCGCTCTCTCCTCGTCTATGACCAGTTTCTTGTCCACGACCTTGTAGCCGATGGGGACGCTACCGCCGACCCATTTGCCTTTCTTCCGGGTTGCCGACATTTTGTCCTTCACGCGCATGGCCGACATCTCCCGCTCGAACTGGGCGAACGTCATAAGGATATTCAGCATCATCCGTCCCGTGGAGGTATTGGTATTTATTTCCTGCGTCACGCTGACGAACGCCACTCCCCATTTGTCGAACATCTTGTTCAGTTCGGCGAAATCGCACAGGCTTCTGCTCAAGCGGTCGATTTTGTAGACCACGATCAGGTCGAATTTCCCCGCCTCTGCATCCAGAAGCAGTTGTTTCAGCGCCGGCCGGTTCATGTTTCCGCCGGAGAAGCCGCCGTCATCGTAATGCTCCGGCAGGCATACCCAGCCGTTGATTTTCTGGCTTGCGATGTACGCTTCCGCCGCTTCCCGTTGCGCGTCCAGGGAGTTGAATTCCATGTCCAATCCCTTTTCAACCGATTTACGGCAGTAGATCGCGCATCTTACCGTTTCAGTCTTTTTTTCCATATTCCTTCACTCCGAAAAATACTTTGCCGTTCCAGCGCGTCCCCGTGATTTTACGGGCCACCGCCGACAGCGATTTGTAAACCTCGCCTTCATAGACGAATTGATCTTCTCCCGCCACAGTCACCTCGTACTTCTTGCCTTTCCATACCCGGTAGTACCGTGTCCCGCGGAGTTTCGTGATTTTCCGCGCCGCCACAACCTTGAGATTTGCAATGGGGTCTCGGTCGGCAATGTCACCGAGGATGCTGAGATCGGTTTCCCCGACACCGCCGTAGTAAAGTTCCTGCAGCCGGTAGGCGATCCGTTTCCGCAGATTGCGGATTGTGGTATCGCCGCAGTCGAAGCCGTGAAGTTCCTGAAACTTTTCACGCACTTCCAGCAGGCTCTTCTGCTGCAGGGCGTCAATCTGCCTTTTGAGAATCTGAACGCTTATCACCGTTCTTCACTCCTTTCGCTTCGTCGGGAGCGGTCTGCTCCTTCTTTTCTTTTACCCGTTTCACAACCGCCGACACAAGGTATGTCAGCTGGATGCGGTACACCGGCATTTCTCTGTTCATACGTTTTCTCCGTTTCCACCGTTGCCGGATAACGGTTTTATGATTACTGTTCGCCAGTTTCGGCGCATTGCTCCGGCTGACGCTTATTTAAGCGCTCGATGCCGACTTTATCCAATCGCTTCGCGTTTATTCTGCGAACAATTCCGGAAACAAGCATTACGACCTGCATAAAGGTCACTTTATCAGTTTTTCGCTCCATGTTTTCTCCTCTGCAATTCAGATAATTTCATACTTCCTCCCGCCGTTTTATCGGGGCGGTATGATGCCACAAGCCGTCCGGATTTTGCTTTCTGCAAGTCCGAAAGGCGCAAGGCAGTCCCCGAGGAAACCTTCTTCGATGCGTTCCCGAATTCCGGCATCGTTGAACCGAGCATGGAACCGCAGACGGCGCATCCCGCCAGACAGTCCAGCCAGTGGTTGTCGTTCCGTTCCGGACGCAATTTCCATTCGTTCACGGTTCTGCCGCGTCCCACGGTCTTCACATAGTATTCGGCAGTGAGATGTTCCGCAATCAGCTGATGGAGAGACGGATGCCGCCCGTAAAAGGAAAGGCATCCCCGGTCTCCCATCGGCACGGCAAGCCGGGAATGGACAAACGATTTCCAGAAATTGGAATCGAAAATCACGTGCCGGATTGCCCGTTTTCCGATGACGTTCGGCATCATCCAGTTGAATCCCAGACGGTCGCCCGGCTGTTTGCGGTACTCGGTCATCGGTTTTGAACTGGCTCCCACATACCGTCCGTGCGCCGGATAAACGATTCCGGAGTAGATGCTCTGGCGGCAGAATTGGTACACCACATCCGTTGACTGTCCCCAGTTGGCATCGATCATTGCCCTTTCGATTTTGAGAAGCGCCCCGTCTTCCCGTTCCCATTCTCTGGAAAGCAGGTCGCTGACCAGCTCTTCCAAAGCGCCGTAAAGACAGCCTTCCAGTCCGGCACCGGGGAATTTCATCTGAATCGTCGGGTTTGCCGATGACAGCGAAAACATCCGGTTATGCTGTTCCGGCCATGCGCCGTATTGCAGCACAGCCCCGGTGAAATTCTCCGACCATGCCACAACCACATAGAAAAGCAGGGTCTTCTGAATATCGATGAAGGCGGTGACCTTGTCGCAGGCAAGCGGGACTTTCCCTTCCGGAAGACCGTTGATTTTGCTTGCGATCTCATCAACGGAGAGCATCACCTCATCGCCCATATCCTCCGGCAGAGGCTCGTTCTGGTATTCGCTCATGAATGCAGCCTCGTCCTGAAACTTGAGATTCATGGCGTGTTGCAAAGCGGAGACTTCATCGTCATTGAACCGCGCCTCCCATTCCACGACCGCGCCCTCGTCCATCTCCTCCCGGTGGGCAACGTAGAAATCCGTTGCGGCTTGAAAGTTTCCGTCAGTACGGAGCGCCTCTGCCCGGATGTCGGCGTACTCTTCCCAGAGTTTCATGTTTTTCGGCATTTCATACAGCATCCTGGTCTTTTCCCCGTTCCAGTCCGGGTGGGTC
>DCGO01000117.1:4198-4318 GCA_002314605.1 Lentisphaeria bacterium UBA1776
GGGTCTGTTCCAAAGAGCCGGCACTTTCCGATGTCTGCGGGTCATCAATAATCACGAGCGAAGGTCGGACGTTTCTGCCGTCGGCACGTTTGTATTTCATGCCGCGGATTCGCCCCGTGA
>DCGO01000117.1:4435-4687 GCA_002314605.1 Lentisphaeria bacterium UBA1776
TTGTTCTTTCCCCCTTGTAAAGCTGACCGGCACAGCGGTTCGCGATACCGGCAAGCGAGGCGATGGGAAAGCAGACCTCCGGAAAATCGGCGGCGAGATGTTCGTTGGTCTCAAGTTCCGTTTTGATGGATTCCAGCATTTCCAATGCCGCCGCTTCCGTTGCGCCGACCAGCACCACGAATTCCCGATGGCCGTAGATCATGGACCAGAGGGCGGCGCACTCCGTCAAAGTTGACTTCCCGGAACCGCGAG
>DCGO01000093.1 GCA_002314605.1 Lentisphaeria bacterium UBA1776
GGTGTCGTAAAGCTCCTTCACCACGGGCCGGGCCTCTTCGCAGTCGCTTTCAAATTCATTCAGAAATCCCCGCATGACCACGCAGGGGTGGTTGATGCCGGCCATGGTCATTTTTGCGGCCTGTTCCAGCTGGCCATGGCGGTATTCCGGCAGGGTGAACTGATCTTTTTTGACACCCCAGCTCAAGGTCTCTTCCCACATCAGGAGGCCCAGCCGGTCACAGAGTTCCAGAGTGTGTTTCCGCTGGGGATAGTGACAGCCCCGGATGAAATTGAACCCCGCATTTTTGATGAGTTTCAGGTCGTATCCGGTCATCTGGGGAGAAACTGCCGCGCCGGTCACGGGGGTGCTTTCGTGCCGGTTAACGCCGAGGATCTTGATGGGCTTCCCGTTCAGGACAAACTTCCGTCCTTCCGTTTTGAATTCCCGGATCCCGAAGGTCTCCGCGACTTCATCCTCCCCGGCGGAAAGCATTACCCGGTGAAGGGCCGGAGAATCCACGCTCCAGAGTTTGAAGCCGGGAAGATCAAGCGCCACATCCAGAACCCCGTTTTTGAGGGGCACATCCGTTTGATACCCGGTGTCGAAAGCCAGATGCACGGAAGCGGCGTCCGGGTCGGAATATTCCGCCTGGATGCGGATCCGGCCCGAAGCATAGTCCACGGTGGAAATGCGGACATTGGAAAGCATTTTCTCCGGCACGGGAGTTATGTCAATATCTCCGTACACCCCTCCGTAGGCGAAAAAGTCGAAGGTCGGCTGGAAATGGAGATTATGGCGGTTGTCGAGGATCAGGGTCAGCCGGTGTTCCCCGAATTCCCCGGCATCCAGGAGAAATTTTTCAGGGAGATAGGCATAGGGGAGTTTGCCCGCAAGTTTCCCGTCGAAATAGACTTCGCCGGAAACACCGGCACCGTCGATCTCAAGGAGATTTTTGCCGCCGGCGAAAACCGTTCTGGTGCAGAGGGCGAAGCCGCGTTTCCCGCAATCCGGCTCCATCAGATCAAAACACCCCGGGACACTCATGACCCCGGCGGGGACCCAAGCCGGATCCGGCTTTTCCTCCCCGGTAAAGGCGAAATTCCACAACCCGTTCAAACTGACCTTATTGCGCATGATGCGTCCTTATGTTTACGGCTGTTTTGCTGCCTGAAAGGTCAGCTCCAGCGTGTTTTTCGGTGCAAAGAGCCGGAATACCCGGTACAGCCCGTTCCGGTTGGGGCAGATGTTTGTTTCGTTCAGCTTCAGCACGGCATTGCTCTGAACCGTATAGCGGAAGCCTTTGTAATCCAGAAAAACGCCGCTTTCCGTATAACGGTTCAGTTCCCGGGGCATGGCGACCCAGTTCCGGCCGTCCGTCACCAGAACGGGGATCCGGTAATACAGCCGGTCCCCCCCGTCTTTTGTCACATGGAGGGAAACTTTCCCCCCGGTCAGACGGAATTTTTCGGTGACCGGACCGGAGGGAAAGGGCCAGACCAGCGTGAATTCCGGTCCATCCGGGCACACTTTCCCCTCAAACCGGCAGTCTGCGGCGGAAAGATCCAATTCCGCAACGGAACCGTCTTTCTCCCGTCCCGGGGAGAGGGAAAGGGGTGCCGACGGGGGGACCACGGTAAGATAATTGGGATTTTTGGGGCACGGCGCGGAAAGCATCATCCCCGCCGGGATCCCCTTTATGTGGAACCGGCCCCAGCCGTTGGCGTCGTATTCCGGGTCCGCGTTCAATTCAAAGACGATCTGGGTCCCGGAGACGGCGGCAAAGAGTTTATGGAACCCCCTTTCCGTGCGCCACAGGTAGGCACTGTCCTCCGCCGGGGTCCAGTCTCCCATGGGGATGGATTTGTCCGCATACCAGGAGGCCATGGCCAGCTGACTGGCGATCAGGACCGAATAAGCGCGGTACCAGCCGTACCCTTTCTGTCTTCCATGCTGGGTCTCCGGGGGAAAGAGGTTTTTGTTGTAAAAAATGGGCTCTTCCCGTAGGTAAGGAACAATACTGTGCACGGCCCGGGCGGCGGCACGGCGGAGAATACCGGCCATTGCCGGGTTGTTTTCCCGCATATACTGCCGTGCCTCCAGTTCGCAGGTCAACGCGAAACTTGCTTCCACGAAATTCTGCTGATTGCTTCTGCCGCCGAAGGGCGTCTCCCCCGTGGGGGACTGGGATAGGAGTCCGCACAAAGCGCCGTACCGGAGATTTTTCCGCAGTTCCGTACGGAGGGGTTCCGGATACTGGCAATGATATTCGGCAATGGCCAGATTCATCCTCGCTGTCAGATCATAGACCATGGGGTTGTGCGTCTCCCCCTTGTCTCTGTACATGCCGGAGGCGTCGAAGCGGGCAAGCTGTTCCTTCAGATAGGCGTACATGAATTCCTGATTGCGGGCGAGGCCGTAATGAAATTTCATGGCTTCCCCGGCCAGACCGAAGGTCACAAAGTTGTGGAGGGCCCCCCTGGGACAGTTGGAGTGAGTGCGACCGTAGGCCTTCTCTGGGTCATACATTCCCAGACCGGTTTCCCATTTCTGCCGGAGTTCCGGCGGTACTTTGTCCCGGAGCGCCAGATAGCCCATCATGAATTCCTTGGGGTAGAATTCGCCGTGCCCTGTTTTGACTTCCACCAGATCGGTCAAGGTCCCCTCCATGGCCCGGATGCAGGAGTCTTTGAGATCCATACAGCGCCCCTGAAGCATCAGCGCCCCGAGGGCCCCCACATAGCGAATGGTCAGTACGGAGGTTTCTTTGTGGAGAACCGGGTCCAGCAGCCGCCCGGATTCCGGATCCTGCCAGCGGGAAGCCTGACGGACGATCTTTTCGGCCAGTCCCGGATAATCGGCCGGTTCGACTTTCTCCAGTTTCCGGCCGGAAGATTCCTTTACCAGATTTTTCACCAGTTCCTCCGGCGAAGCGGCGCTGCCGGACAAGGAGAGAAAACACGGGCCCCCGCTGTTTTTTTCCATCCCGTGGGCAAGGGTGCATGTCATCCCCAGCAGCAGCGAAAGCCATTTCATTTTCCAGCCGTCCTTGTTTTATTTGCCGAGCCGATTTCAAAAGTTTTGGCTCTTGATCATTGTTAACTTGTTTTTTGTGTGTCAAAA
>DCGO01000141.1:0-11724 GCA_002314605.1 Lentisphaeria bacterium UBA1776
AAAAAAATGGCGGAGAGGGGGGGATTCGAACCCCCGATAGAGTTTCCCCTATGACGGTTTAGCAAACCGTTGCTTTCGGCCACTCAGCCACCTCTCCGCATGTGTTATTTACTTTACAGCTGTTTTTCACTTTTTCAAGCTGAATTTGCCTTTTTTTTGTTTTTTTCTGCAAAAAATCACTTTTTCGGCAGCAGCGAGGGATCCGGAGGGATCCGGAGGTAATTCAACGCACGAAGGGAAATCTGCTGGAATGTCGGCCCGGACACTTTCCCTCCATAACGCCCCCCTTTCGGCTCATCCGTGGTCACCAGCAGCACAAACGCCGGGTTGTCCGCCGGAACAAAACCCACAAAACTTGCAAAATACTTCGCCGTATATCCCAGCTTGCCCAGACTTTTGCGGCTCGTGCCCGTCTTGCCCGCCACATGATACCCCGGAATCGAAGCCTCCCTCGCCGTACCGCCGGGACCGACCACCGATTTGAGCATCTGAACCATTTCCACAGAGGTCTGGCTCCGTTTGAAAATCTGCTTCGGCGGCTCAACGGGCAACTGATAGATCTTTCCCGTTTCAGGATCCTCGATCCGATCCACCAGACGCAGTTTCGGCAGTTTCCCGTGATTGGCAATGGCACAGTACGCCCGCGCCATCTGAACCGGCGTCACGTTGACGCTGTATCCGATGCACGCCCGGGTGATCGTCAGTTTATCCCACCGGCGGTAATCCCGCAGAATACAGCGGGATTCCGGACGCAGCGGCAGCCCCGTCCGCTGACCGAATCCGAAATCCGTAAAAGTGTCATACAGCGTCTTGTCCCCCATCATCAGCGCCACCTTTGCCGTACCAACATTGCTGGATACCCGGATCACATCCGTGACCGTGAGCGTCCCGTTGTTATGGGTGTCGGTCAGCTTCTTTCCCATGTATATCCAGTTGCCGTGTTCGCAGAAAACCGTCGTGTTCGGCGTGACGATCCCCCGGTCCAGAGCCCCGCAGACTGCAATGGGCTTGGCAATGGATCCAGGCTCCATCCGATCCTCAATAATACGGTTCCGGCAGTCGGAACTCCGGATCCCGCCTTTGGCATTCGGGTCAAGACTCGGCCGCTGGCCAATGGCCAGGACATTGCCGGTACGGGGCTCCACCATGACCGCATAAATGGCTTTGGGCTGCCATTTGGTGTACGCAGCATCCAGTTCATCTTCCACAATGGACTGCAGAACCTCGTCGATCGTCAGATAAATATTTGCCCCGTCATGGGCGGCATTCACGGTCTTTTTGTTGCCGTAAGTCAGCGGGATTCCCCGCCGGTCCCGTTCAAAAATCATCCGTCCTCCCGATGGCGCAATCTGGGCATTGTAGAACTTTTCCAGCCCGAACACCGCCACGGCGTTGGAAGCGCTGTCCCCCTGGGTCAGACCGAGGATGTTGGCCAGCAGGCCGCTCTTCGGGTAATGGCGCATGGTGTCATACGAATACTGCAGTTCCCGATACCCGAGTTTATTCATGGTCTCCCGGATCTTCGCCGCCTTTTCCAGTGGAATATGCTTGGCCAGAATGGCATACCGGACCGGTACCATGACCGGTTTCCCGTCTGCATCCAGAAGCGGTTTGCCGGAAGGACTCAGTTTGGGGCGTTCCGGAGAAAGTTTTGTTTCCAGCTCCGCTGCATCCCGGTCGATCATCCGCGATAAAGCCAGGGCAAGATTGCGGCGTTTGACCGGACTTGAGATGTGGGACGGGTCAATGATGATGGTCACACACGGCATATTGCCGACCAGGAGATGGCCGGAAATATCGTAGATCTCGCCCCGTTTGCCGATGGTGCGCCTGCTGCCTGTATATTTGCTGGCGGCCTTGGCCCGCAATTCCTCGCCGCGGCCGATCTGAAGCTGGGTAAGACGCACGATCATGGCTCCGGCCGGCAGAATCAGCAGCACGGCCAGCGCCCACATGCGGAAACGGATGTTGTCGTTACAGCTCTTCATACCGTAATGCAGCTAATTGCGTGAAAAACGGAAACGGCGGTAACTCTTGCTGTATGCGGCAGGATAGCGGGCAGTCTTCGACTGGACCGGAACAAGTGCACGCGGTGCAGCCTTGGCCTGTGCGACCACCGGTTGCTGAAGCGCCGTATCCCGGAAGGTAATGGCAATGGCCGGTGCCAGTGACGGGGGAACCATGGTCAGCTGACGGCACTGCCCCGGCGTGGCCTGCCGGAGCGGCAGATTGAACCGGCGGATCGCATTGCCGATGTAGGACCAGGCGGAATAAGTCTCGTACTGCAGACGGTAGCTGTCGATCTCCCGTTCCACCCCGGCAAGTTCCGTCCTGATTTTCAGAATCGCACGGTCCGTCTCGGTGATCCTCTGATTGAGGTAGATATTGGTATTGGCGATCCCCACCAGCAGGATCACCAATGCCCCCACCTGCAGAATCATGGCCGGATTACGCCGGGGTCCCTGCTGCGGCTGGCGGCGCTGCTCTACAATGCTGCTTCCCTGAATATTCATTCCGATCCTCCTTGTATTTGACGGTTCTATATTCTATATCTTTTCCGCAATTCTCAATTTTGCACAGGCCGCCCGGCGGTTTGCGCTTTTTTCATCTTCCCCTGCCGTAATCGCGTGAGGCGTAATGATTTTCAGCGTGGATTTCTTGCCGCAGACACAAACCGGCAGTCCGGGAGGGCAGACACAGCTGGCAGCCTCTTCCCTGAAAAAATGTTTGACGATCCGGTCTTCCAGAGAGTGAAAACTGATCACCGCCAGCCGACCGCCCGGATTGAGCACCTTCATGGCCGCAGACAGAGCCTCCTGCAGTTCATCCAGTTCATGATTGACCGCAATACGGAGTGCCTGAAAGACCAGTGTGGGCGCCGGGAGCTGTCCCGGTCTGGATTTTCCCAGGACCTGATCGCAGAGGCTCACCAGGTCCAGCGTGGTGGCAAAGGGTTTTTCCTGACGGGTCCGGAGAATCGATTCCGCCAGTTTTTTAGCCTGACGCAATTCGCCGTAATCCCGGAAGATACGGACCAGTTCCGCTTCGGAAGCGCGATTCAGCAGACGGCTGGCCGTTTCCGGAACGGAGCGGTCCATCCGCATATCCAGCGGCCCCTCGGCGCGCCACGAAAACCCCCGGGAGGGATCATCGATCTGCGGCGAAGACACCCCGATATCCAGCAAAATCCCATCGGCATGCTCCGCCCCGTAATCGGCAAGCGATTGCGCGAGATCCGAAAAATTCCCGTGCACCATGGTCACCCTGTCCGCCGCAAAAGCGAGGGTTTCCGCCGCCCGCTTCAGCGCCTCTTCATCCCTGTCTATACCGAGGACACGGAGGGGGGGATAGCGGTGCAGCAGCGCGGCACTGTGCCCGCCGTTGCCCAGAGTCCCGTCGATCAGCAGACGGGGCGTTTCCCCGTCAAAGGGGAAAGCCTCCACAACTTCCTGAAGCAGTACGCTCCGGTGGATCCATCCGCTCATTTCCCCGGCTCCTTCAGTTCCTGCAGACGGGCAAATTCAAGTCCCACATCATCGGAAAAATCCGACTGCAGTTTTTCCGCATATTCCGGCGAAGCCAGACGAATAAAGGAAAAAGACCCGATCATGGTCAGCTGGTCCCGTACACCGATCCGGTCAAGCATCTCCCGGCTCAGGGCCATACGTCCCTGCTTGTCGTAGCGGCAGGGTTTGGCGCGGCCGGCAACGCTGGAAAAGGCCCGGCGGACCTCCGGATTGGTGATGACCTGCTTCTGAGCGTCCGTCAAAAAACTGCGGAAAAGCTTCTGGGGCATCAGAGCCAGGGAACGGTCCTCAATGGCAAAAAGGACAAAGTCCATGCCTCCGTCGCGACGCCATTCGCTGGGCAGAGAAACGCGGCACTGGGCGTCAAGCCCGTGCGTGAACGTGTCCAGAAACAGCAAATCGTCCGCATCGGATGGAATGTTCAGAAGTTTCTCCATTGCGTTCCAGAAGTCTCCTTTTTACTCCTATCTGCTCCTAATTATACCACAAACAAACCTTTTTTCAAATCTTTTTTTGAAAAAAATGAAAAATTTTTTACGAGGTCCCTCCAAAAGTCAGCGAAGAGCGGACCGGCATCCGCCGTAAAGGCTCCTTTAACGAAAGCCGCAGCATGTTTCAAGGAGGGTGACAGGACTTCTGAAATGAACTCATCTGCAGAAAATACGGGGGATCTCTCTTGTTTTTTGTGAAAAAGATTTGCAAAGTGCGGAAAAAGGTGTATAGTAACGGCACGACGCGGGGGAGTAGCTCAATTGGTTAGAGTACCACCCTGTCACGGTGGATGTTGCGGGTTCGATCCCCGTCTCTCTCGCCATTTTTTATTTTCTTTCCATGCAGGGGCATCCGCCCCAATCCGGTTGAAAAATACGGAATCCGTGCTATAGTTTTTTATCATGAAAAAACTTGGAACAGCCATTGTCCTGTCGGGTCCCAGCGGCGTCGGAAAATCCACGCTGGTTGGGCTTGTCCGACGCGCCATGCCGGAGCTGGAATTTTCGGTATCGTGCACCACCCGCCCTCCCCGCACCGGGGAAGTGGATCATGTCCACTATCATTTTCTCTCGGATGAGGCGTTCACCAGACATCTGGACGCCGGAGATTTTCTGGAACACGCAGGCATTTTCGCCCGCCGGTACGGTACGCTGAAAAGCGAAGTGCTCCACCGGGTCAGCCGGGGGATTGACGTTCTGCTGGACATTGACGTCCAGGGGGCCATGCAGATCAAAAAAGTATGTGAAGCGGATCCGGCATTCCGGGCCATCACGGAATTTGTCTTCATAGGTCCCCCGTCGGTGGACGTGCTGGAGAAGCGCCTCCGGGGCCGGGCCACGGACAGTGAGGAGCAGATCCGGCTCCGCCTCGCCGGAGCCCGCCGGGAGCTCTCGTTCTGGAAAGAATACGGCTATCTGGTCATCAATGACGATCTTGACCGTGCCGCAGGGGATCTTACAGCCCTTTTCCGCAGTTTCAAACTCAAATCCTCCCGGCAGGATCAGGAGCTCTTCTCATGACGGAAATATTTCACATCACACTCGGGATCACCGGGGGCATTGCCGCCTGCAAGTCGGCGGAACTCTGCAGCATGCTGGTGAAAAACGGTTTTTCAGTTCAGGTGGTCATGACGGAAAATGCGGCACGCTTTGTGACGCCCCTCACCTTTCAAACCCTTTCACGCAACCCGGTCATTACAAGCCTGTGGGATGCGGCGGACTGGAAGCCGGAACATGTGGCGCTGGCGGAAAAAACACAGCTTTTTGCCGTTGCCCCCTGTACCGCCAATTTCCTCGGGAAATTCGCCAACGGCATCGCCGATGATGCCTTGAGTACCTTCGCCGTCACCATGCGCTGTCCGGTTCTTCTGGCGCCGGCCATGAACCCGGCCATGTGGGCCAATCCGGCGGTACAGGACAATGTCCGGAAACTCCGGGCGCGGGACATTCACTTCACCGGTCCCGAATCCGGGCACGTTGCCTGCGGGGCGGACGGCATCGGGAGAATGTCCGAACCCGAACGCATTTACGAAGCGGTCCTGCAGCTTGCCGGACGCTGAAATTTCGAATTCTTTCTGCATTCACGAGGTATCACTATGGGAAAAGCCTGTTTTCTGATCCAGACGGAGGACCGCAAGGGGATCCTGGCGGAAATTTCCGGATTCTTTGCCGGACACTCTTTCAACGTTCTCCAGAGTAAACAATACAGCGACATGCGGGAAAACCGCTATTACATGCGGGTGGAGGTGGATCTGGACAACGTGGCCCTGACCCATCGCGCCCTGACCGGGGAATTTGATGAGATCGCCAAACGGATGAACTTAAAATACTCCGTGCACTTCAGCGAGGACCGGGCCCGGGTGGCGCTGCTGGTCTCCAGGGCGAGCCACTGTCTCTACGACCTCCTTGCCCACGTCCGCGAGGGGGACCTGGACTGCGAGATCCCCCTCATCATCAGCAATCACCCGGATCTGGAACATGTGGCGGACATGTTCAACATCCCCTTCTTCTGCTGTCCGGCGGAACCGGGGAAGAATGCCGCCCAGGAAAAGGTGGTCCTGGAACTTCTGGAACGGCATAAGATCGATCTGGTGGTGCTGGCCCGGTATATGCGGATCCTGTCGGAAAATTTCATCGACCATTATCCGAACCGGATCATCAATATCCACCACGCCTTTCTCCCGGCTTTTCAGGGGGGGAACCCCTATCTCCGGGCATGGCAGCGGGGGGTGAAGATGATCGGGGCCACGGCCCATTATGCCACGCCGGAACTGGACGAAGGTCCCATTATCGAGCAGGATGTGGAGCGCATCACCCACGAAGACAGCCCGGATGACCTGAAACAGATCGGCAAGGATATTGAGCGCCGGGTGCTGACCCGGGCGGTCCGGGCCCATCTGGAACACCGGGTCATCATCGCCGGCCGCCGCACCATCGTTTTTGCAAGGTAGTCCCCAACGTGCGGATCGACTCCATAGAACTTGCGCATTTCCGCAATTACTCGAGCCGGAAATTCGAGTTTACCGGCAGAGAGGTGGTCCTGTGCGGTCCCAATGGAGCCGGCAAAAGCAACGTGCTGGAAGCCATTCATTTTCTGAGCATTCTCCGCTCCTTCCGTACCGCCGGGGTGCGGGATCTGATCGAAATCGGGAAACGGGGATTCCGCATTACCGGCGTCATCCGGAAAAATTCCTACCCGGAAACCCTGACGGTGGAGCAGACCGGCACCGACCGGAGACATCTGGCCATTGACGGAACGCCCGTCCCCCGTTCCAGCACCTTCATTCAGGAATTCCGGGCGGTGGCCTTTACCCCGGAAGACCGGGAGATCACGGCGGGGGGATCTTCTTTCCGGCGGAAATTCTTCGACATGTATTTGTCCGTCACCGAACCGGATTATCTTGCCGCTCTTCAGCGTTACGGGGCGGCGCTGGCCCGGCGCAATGCGGTCCTGCGGAATCCCCGTTCGAACCTGGCCGCAGCGGCCGCCTTTGAGCCGGAACTGGCGGCCAATGCGGTCAAAATCCTTCCCCTCCGGCGGCGCTGTGCAGAAGTGATCGCGCAAAAGGTCAACACGCTTCTGAAAGCGGACCGTCTCCGGATCACCTACCGTACAGACAGCCCGGATGAGGAAGCAGGCTATCTGGAAAAACTGGCCTTCGACCGGGAAAAAGAGCGCAAGCGCAACTGTACCGGATTCGGCCCCCAGACCGATGATTTTCTCCTGACCCTGGACGGGAAACCCCTGCGGGAATTCGGCTCAAACGGCCAGTTGCGGCTGATGAGCCTCTATCTCAAAATGGCGGCATTCGCCCTCCTGCGGGACAACGGGGCTCCGGTGGTGGCGCTGGTGGATGACGTGACCGGAGAACTCGATTCCTCCGCCCGGGGGTGTTTTCTCGAACTTCTCCGGTCGGCGGATCAGGCATTCTACACCCTGACGGCAGCGCCGTCTGCAGACGATCCCCTGGCGGGGGCGCAGATCATCAGACTGGGCTGAAGGTGCAGCCTTCCGCTATTGGGATTCCTTCTCTTCCACCACCTGGGCGGTGACGTCGATCACCGCCTGACCGGCAGGCAGGTCCTCACTGGCGGAGGATGCTTCTTCCACGCCGGGCTCATAAGCCCCGGGACGGGGCGCCCCCGGCCTCCTTGCAGGCGTAAGGAGCGCCGCAAGGAACCACAGGACCATAACGGTCAGGATCACCGGCAGCAGCACGGTCCCGAGCATGACAAAGAGTGCGATCCCCCCCGCCAGCACCAAAAGAGATATAACGAGCCGCAGCATTTAGAAGATCGTCGTAAGAGGATTGCCGACATAAACCTGCCGGGGCCGGACGATCCGGGTGTTGCAGCCGATCATTTCCTTCCAGTGGGCGATCCAGCCGGGCAGTCTGGCCAGAGCAAACATGACCGTGAACATATCCTCGGGGATCCCGATGGCCCGGTAAACAATGCCGGTGTAGAAGTCCACATTCGGGTACAGATGACGTTCGACGAAATACTCGTCGTTCATCGCGGCACGCTCCACCTCATAGGCCACATCCAGCAGGGAATCCTTGATCTCCAGCGTTTCCAGCAGCATGTGGCACTCTTTTTTGATGATCTCGGCCCGGGGATCGTAAGTCTTGTACACCCGGTGGCCGAAGCCCATCAGCCGGAAGGGGTCGTTCTTGTCCTTGGCCTTCTGAATGAACCTGGCCACGTCGCCGTCCCGCTCGATCGTGCGGAGCATCTTGATGACCTCCTGATTGGCGCCGCCGTGGAGCGGACCGGACAGGGCGGAGATCCCGGCGGAAATGGTGGCGTAAAGGTTCACCTGGGCACTGCCCACCGTCCGGACCGCCGTGGTGGAGCAGTTCTGCTCGTGATCGGCGTGGAGGATGAAGAGGATATTCAGAATACGCTCGATCTCCGGCCGGACCACATAAGGTTTTACCGGGGAATCGAACATCATGTTCAGAAAATTGCCGCAGTACTTGAGGTCGCACCGGGGATAGACAACCGGCTCGCCGATGGATTTCTTGTACGCCACCGCCGCCATGGTGCGGACAATGGATATGAGCCGCGCGGCGGAACTGTCGATATCCTCATTCATGGACTGGAGGTCCACATTTGGGTAAAAGGCCGCCAGAGCGTTGATCATGGTGGAGAGGATGTGCATGGGGTGGGCCCCCTGGGGGAAATGGTCGAAGAAGTGACGCATATCCTCATGCAGCAGGGAGTTGATGTTCAGGAGATGGGAGAAATTCCGGCTCTGCTCCGGGTTCGGAAGTTTCCCGTTTACAAGGAGATAGGCAACCTTGGTGAAAGACCCCAGCTTGACCAGTTCCTCAATGGGAATGCCGCGGTAGCGGAGGATGCCCCTGTCTCCGTCAATATAAGTGATGCTGCTGTAGCAGGATGCCGTATTCATGAAACTCGGGTCCACCGTCACCACTCCGGTCTCGCTGCGCAGATGCGCAATATCGATGGCCAGTTCCCCCTCGGTCCCCTGGATCACGGGAAGTTTGATCTCTTTATCCCCGATTTTCAGAATCGCAAATTCCGGTTTCTTCTTCATCATGGCAAAAATCTCCTGATTTCAGGGTACCTCCAAAAATTCATTCCGGCGGCTTGCGGCGCTCCCGCAAACCATCCGTTTGGATTTTTAGAGGTACCCTTTATCCACCACTGCTGAAAATACAAATACGATCTATAAGATACCACTGTTTTGCGGGAATTGCAAATTTCAGGCTTATTTTCCCCCGAAAACCACAGGATACAGGGGCGCGTCAGCGCCCGCCGGAACCGGAAAAAAGCCGGTGACGGCTCCTTATTTGTCCCGTTTGTCGTTATTGCACTTGCGGCACAGCATCTGGCAGTTATCCGGCGAAGTGTGACCGCCGCGGCTCCACGGGACAATGTGATCGGCTTCCATTTCCTCTATGGCGAATTTCTGCTTGCAGCGGGTGCATACGCCTTTCTGCTTTTCATAGACAGTGCGTTTCTCGGAAGGGGTGAAAGCGCGGATGTGCAGGAATTTTTCATCGTGGGTCAGGATATACGCATAGATGCCTTTCTTGTTGGTCACATCGTCATCCGCCATCAGTCCGGCAATTTTCCGCTCCAGCTCGGCAGTATCGAAGGTTTCTGCCTTGAAGCGGTTGTAGAAGTTCCCCCAGGGGAGCCCCTTCATCTCTTTGCGGTAGGTGGTGAACGTATTTTTCACCCAGTCAATGACGCTGCGGAAATAGAGGAAGAGTTCATTGGCGTTTGGAGTATGCTGATGTCCGGACATATACGCTTCGATTTTACCATCGCTGATCCAGTCAATGGCCGTTTCAAGCAATTCCTGCCGGATGGGTGAGCCGCTGACATAATCCTTGCCGTGCAGATAAGCCGCACAGTTGGACTTGCTGAATTTGAGTTTGGCATCGGCAAGCCACGGGCCGGTATAAACGGCATTGCGCAATTCCTGATTTGTGAGTTTTTCTCCGGCGATATTGATGATCTTGAACCAGTCCAGCTTTTCCCGGTCATTCCCCTCGCAGAAGTAGATCATGCAGTCATAGTCGAGGATCTGCTGCCGTTCCGTCCCGGTGAGGTTGTGGAAAGCGCGGTTATTGACGGAAAAAACGCCGTCTGCGTACTGACAGAAACTGATGGTGCGCTGCTGGCCGTCCAGCACCTCAAAGGTGCCGTCGTCATTTTTGCACCAGTACATCACGTTCAGGGGGAATCCTTTGACAATGGTGTCGATCACCGCATTGCGCTTGACCTCATCGTAAACGAACTCTCGCTGATAGGGCGGACGGATGTTCAGCTTGCCGCCATATCCGAAAACGCCGCCCTCGTTGGGCCGCTCCTCATAACCGCTGACAATATCGCGGATCTTGATGGAATGAAGCTCAATTTTCATCTGAGACCGCCTTTCTGCGGATTAAAACTCTTGCATAAATCTCTTTGTTCTTGATTGTGAATCTATGACCGAATTTAGGATTATCTGCAATGTATCGATCTATCCCCAATATTTCAAATTGACTTGGATTGTACTTGTCCAAAAAAGTAATCGGAACTCCCATTACACCGTCATAATCATACGGGATATCCGCAGTTTTGTCCACGTTGATGGCATCGTAGTTGTCGTATTTTGGGAACTCTTCGGCATTGTAAGATTTGTAAAGAGTCAGTTCTTCATGGCGCTGCGGATAATCCAAATTGGTAAACCAACGAACCCCTTTTACCCGAATAAAACGATTTCCGTGTTCATCCTCACGACAACCTGATGCTTCAAGTGGATAATCCCTTGGAACAGCAAATTCCCGATCTCCGCTGTGAATGCTTGCTCCAAACCACATTTGGTTATTCATAATCAAAGGAAAAATTTCCTTGTAAGTGATGGCGTTCTGATTCCCGATGATAATGAATTTCCTGTCATATTTTACCAGCTGCGCCACATATTCCCGGAAGAGGGAAAAGGGAGGATTGGTGACAACGATATCCGCCTCCTTCAGGAGAGCGATGCACTCCTCGGAACGGAAATCCCCGTTGCCAGCCAGGGTGGAAAGGACGTTTTTCCGGTTGCGCAGCAAATACTCCACATCGGCTAAATCAACCGCACCGTCACCGTTTTCATCTCCGACATCGGTGATTTCGATTTTGTAGGGGTGCTTTTTCTCCTCCGTCTCCACGGGCGTATCAAAAAGCGGCAGTTCATCCCCGGCAAAAGGGGAGCCGTCGTAACAGGTTGCCACCAGTTTCTTCAACCCGAGATAGTTGAAATTCATGGCGAAGTATTTGAAGAAATTGCTTTCGTAGGGGTCATCGCAGTTGCAGAGGACCGTTTTTCCCTTGAAGTGAAGCCGGTAGTGGCACATCTCATTCTCGATATCCACCAGCTGGGTGTAAAACTCGTCGGCTTTCTGTTTTTTTGCTTTGGTCAAATCCGCATTGGCCATGATTTCATCTCCCGGAAAAAGTTTTCACGGGCAATATAACCCGAAAAAGAGAAAAAACAAGCTCACTTCGGAAAAAACGGAGGCCGTTTCCGCCATGCATCATCCATCATTGCGCGAAACGTCAGCGAATCCGTTAAGAATACTCTAAAAATTCAAACGGATGGATGTGCGAGACAATGGAAAAAAAGATGCAAAATGGGATTTTGAGTCTGCTGCCCGAAGTGGCAACAGCCGAAAAATCACGCTTTGCAGACTTTCCCCAGTGGC
>DCGO01000141.1:11753-24406 GCA_002314605.1 Lentisphaeria bacterium UBA1776
GCCGCCGGAATGAATTTTCAGAGGTCCCCTTAAATATCTTCGAAGCGGCGGCCTTCGCGGACAAATTTCTTCATCTCCTCTTCGGCAATCAGTCCGGCGTCAAAAAGATTCTTCATGGACTTTTCCAGCGTCATCATGCCGTCTTTGGCACCGGTTTCCATGGCGCTGGTCAGCTGGTGGGTCTTTCCTTCACGGATCTGGGCCTGCACCGGCGGGGTGGCCACCAGAATTTCGAAGGCCGCCACCCGGTGTTCCCCGTCCCGGGTGGGCAGAAGCCTTTGGGACACCACCGCCTGAAGCGTTGCCGCCAGCTGAAGCTTGATCTGATTCTGCTGTCCGGACGGAAAGGAATCGATGATCCGGTCGATGGTCTGGGGCGCACTGTTGGTATGGACCGTCGCCAGCACCAGATGCCCCGTCTCCGCCGCCGTCAGCGCCGCCGCCATGGTCTCCACATCCCGCATTTCCCCCACCATCACAATATCCGGCGCTTCCCGCATGGCCGCCCGGAGGGCCGTGGCAAAACTGAAGGTGTCGGCATGCAGTTCCCGCTGCTCGATCACGGACTGCTTATTGGCGTAAATGTATTCGATGGGATCCTCAATGGTCACAATATGGCAGAACCGCCTGTTATTGACCTCCTCGATCAGACTGGCCAGCGTGGTGGATTTGCCGGATCCGGTGGGGCCGGTCACCAGGATCAACCCCTGTTTCTTCTCCATAAGCTGCGAGAGGATCGCCGGAAGCTTCAGGCTTTCCGGCGTGGGAATGCGGTTCTGGATCACCCGGGCCACCAGTGCCGGGGTCCCCCGCTGATAAAAAGCATTGATCCGGAACCGGCAGACCGTTTCCGGCTCATCGTCCCGGACCCGCTTCAAGGTGGCGGAAAGGGCAAAATCCAGTTCCCGCTTTTCCTCAAACTCCACCCGCTGCCGCCGGGTGACCACGCTGAAAAGCAGCCGGTCAACATCCGAAGAGTTCAGTACGGCCAGTTCCAGAGGCCGCAGGATCCCGTTCCACTTGAGAAGCGGTCTGGAACCGGCGGTCAGCACCAGATCGCTGGCTTCGTTGCGGACCGCCGCCCGCAGGAGGAGATTCATGCTGATCTCCCCGTCCATTTCGCCATCCCCCCCGTTTTGACTGCGGCGGTTGGCAAAGAAATCGCTCCCCGACTCCATCCCCTCCAGCAAAAAGCGGAATTCCTCCGGATTGGGGGAGGCTTCTTCCGCCGTTTCACGGGTGATGCGCTTTTTTTCCAGCAGCGACAGCAGAGCCCGGTTGAAGGTGACCATCCCGTAAGAGGCCCCTCCCCGCATCAGCGCTTCAAGGGCCGTGAAATCCCGTTCGGCAATCTTTTTCCGGGCGGTGGCCGTCCCCCGCATGATCTCAAAGGCGGGGATCATCCCCCCCCCGGCGGCAGGAAGCAGCTGCTGGGAGAGGATCGCCTCCAGCGCCAGAGCAAGGTCCTGCGCCGCCTGTTCCCGCAACGCTTCCGGATACAATCCGATCAGGCGCTCCACCGTCCGCACCGCATCCGCCGTATGGATGGTGGCGATCACCAGGTGCCCCGTCAGTGCCGCCGTAACGGCCACCTGCACGGATTCGGCATCCCGGATCTCGCCGATGACGATCACATCGGGGTTTTCACGCAGCGCAAAACGGAGGGCACGGGCGAAGGCACCCGGCATGGAAGAGTCGATCTCCCGCTGGGTGACCACCGACATCCCGTTTTCATGGAGATATTCCGCCGGGTCCTCGATCATCAGGATATGCCGCGGGAAACGGCGGTTGATGCTGTCCACCATGGCGGCCAGGGTGGTGGTCTTTCCGGAACCGGTGGGGCCGGTCACCAGCACCAGCCCCCGCTCAAGGCCCCCCAGTTCCTCCAGAATTTCCGGCAGGTGAAAAACGGCAAAATCGATCTTGCTGCAGAGCATGATGGGGCGGACCGCCATGGCCGGACCGCTGATGGTGCTGAAGAAATTGATGCGGAAGCGTGTTTTTTCCAGCGCAAAGGAGCTGTCGAATCCCCCGTGTTCCTGATACAGAAGTTCGTTATCAGGCCCGAGGTGCTTTCTCCGGAAGGCATGGATCGCCTCCCCTTCCACGGGAGGAAGATCCGATGCGGCAAAACGGCCCGAACAGCGGAATGCCGGCGGGCGCCCGGCGGAAACCAGAAGATCCGAGGCTCCCATCTGATCGGCAAGATGGAACAGCTCAAGAATGTCCACGCAAGCCTCCTTTCCCGAAGATACCTCCTCCGGTATTCATGCAGGACTATAGATTCATGCCGGTAACGGGATCCAGCCCCAGAACAATATTCATGCACTGAAGCGCCGCCCCCGAGGCCCCCTTCCCCAGATTGTCAAAACGGCTCACCAGCAGGATCCGGTCCTCATTGCCCGTCACCGTGACTTCCATGCGGTCATGCCCGGAAAGAGCATTGGCGGCAAAGAGGCCCTCCTCGTCCATGGATTCCATGTATTTCACGACCGGCCCGCTGTAAAGGTCCCGGTAAACCTGCCGGACATCCCCGATCCCGGCGCCATGGAGCAGATCTTCCCGGAAAAGCGGCACCGTAACGCACATGCCGCTGTAGTAATCCGAAACGATGGGACAAAAGACCGGGGCGGACGCAAGTCCGGAGATCCGGACCATTTCCTTCAGATGCTTGTGCTGCTGGGAAAGACCGTACTGCCGGGGGGCATCAAGCAGGGGACTCCGCCCCGCTTCCTCATACTGGGCGATCATCTTCTTGCCGCCGCCGCTGTAACCGGTAATGGAGTGGCAGGTCAGGCGCGTTTCCGCCGCGATCAGGCCCTTTGCAACCAGCGGCTGCACCAGAGAGATGAATCCGCTGGCATGGCACCCCGGCACCGCAATGCGTTTTCCGGTACGGACCTTCGCCAGAAAATCCGGCCCAAGTTCCGGAAAACCGTAGGCCCAGCCGGGTTCGGTACGGTGGGCCGTTGACGTATCCAGGATCACCGTATCCGGGTTGGTCAGAAGCGACACCGATTCCCGGGCGGCCTCATCGGGGAGACACAAAAATGAAACATCGCTGGAATTGAGCATTTCCCGGCGTTTTCCGGTATCCTTGCGGTCCTCGTCGGAAAGGGTGAGAAGCTCAATATCCTTCCGGTCCGCCAGGCGCTCATAGATTCTGAGTCCCGTGGTTCCGGCTTTGCCGTCAATAAAAACCTTTTTTTTCATCTCACTCGTCCTTTTTTGGATTGTCCGGCAATTCCGGAGAAATCGCTTTCCAGCACGCCTCCGCCGCCTGACGGCTGGCGCTGGAACTGCTTTCGGGCATCAGAAGCCGGGTCATTTCCGCCATCCCGGCCTTCACTTCGGCACGGCGGGGACCGCCCGGCAGGATCTCTTCCATGGCCGGGACCAGTTCCTCCGGGCAGACATGATGCTGCAGAAACTCCCGGAAAAGCGTGCGGTTCACAATGATGTTCACCATGCCGAAAAATCCGCGGTAAAGCTTCACCACCAGCGAGGCAAGAAGGATCGTGATCCAGTTCATCCGGTAAACCACCACCAGCGGGAGCCCCGCAATGGCGGACTCCACCGTCACCGTGCCGCTGGCGGCAAGACCCGTCCCCGCAAGCTGTTGATAATATGCCGTTTCTCCGGTCACAAGCTTGATCTCCGGAAAATCCGGATCCGCCTTTCTGGCCTCATCATAATATTTCCGGCAGAGACTGGCGATCTTCTCCCGGGGGGCCGACAGCACGAACCAGAGTTCCGGATGGCGTTTCGACAGCTCTTTAACCGTGGCAAGCATGGGTTTCATCAGGCGGGTGATCTCCATGGTCCGGCTCCCGGGCAGGAGCAGAATGCATCTCACATCCCGCTGGATGGTATTATCGTGCTTCTCCGCCATCAGGTCGATCAGCGGGTGTCCCACAAACTCCGCCTGAAGCGGAGTCGAGGCAAACACATCCACCTCAAAGGGAAAGATCACCAGCATTTTGGAACAGAGTCTGGCCAGCACCGGCTTCCGCCACTTGCCCCAGGCCCAGATCTGGGGACACACATACCAGATCACCGGGATGCGGGAAATGAACATGGCAAAAAGGAACATGAGGTTGAACCCGGGGTAGTCGATCAGCACCACCGCGTCCGGCCTTTCTTTGCGGGCCCGGAAGACCAGCTTGAAATAGATCCCGATGAAGGTGAAAAGCTGCTTCAGAATCTCCACCACGCCCACCACGCCCAGTTCCGTGGAATCCACCAGCCGGTCGAATCCGGCCACCTCGCCCATGGCGGGACCGCCCATGCCGGCCAACCGGATGGTACGGCCCTTTTCCGCCGCAAGGTTCTGCATTTCCCGGGCCAGACGGGCACCGTACATGTCGCCGGATGCTTCGCCGGCAATGATCCAGAGATTTTTGTCTTCCATTACTTGAGCCCCAGAACATCCTGCATGTCGTACATGCCGGCAGATGCGTTTTCCAGATAACAGACTGCCCGGAGGGCGCCTTTTACAAAAGTATCCCGGCTGGAGGCTTTGTGCGTAAGCTCGATCCGCTCACCGCCGGCGGCGAAGATCACCGTGTGATCCCCCACCACGTCCCCTCCCCGGAGCGAGTGCATCCCGATCTCCCGGCGGGTACGGGCCCCCACCAGACCGTTGCGGCCGTGGACCACATCCCGTTCATAATCCCGGCCGGTGGCCTTGCAGACGGCTTCGGCCAGACTCACCGCCGTACCGGACGGGGCGTCTTTCTTCTGATTGTGGTGCATTTCCACAATCTCCACATCATAATCCTCTCCCAGCAGCCGGGCGGCTTCCCCCGCCAGCTTGAAGAGGAGATTGACTCCCACACTCATATTGCTGGCCAGCACGATGCGGGCGCCTTTTTTCGTCAGGTCCGCCAGGCCGGACCGCTCTTCGGCGGAGAGCATGGTGGTGCCGATGACCATGCTGCAGCCTTTGGCGGCAGCGGCACGGGCAATGGCGATCACGCTTCCGGTAGCAAAGATGATGACGGCCTTGGCCTTGGCCAGCGCCAGATCCACATCATCGGTAATGACCACATCCGCAGGACTGCATCCGGCCACGGAACCGGCATCCCTCCCCAGGAGCGGACTCCCCGGGACCTCCAGGGCCCCGGCCAAAGAAAGTTCGGCGGACTCCATGATATTGGCGACCAGCCTCCGGCCCATGCGGCCGGCGGCTCCCACGACAGTGACAGGAATACTCATGATCTTGCTCCCGGAATATGCGTATTGTTCAGCAGGAAAACTGGAAAGCCCTGGTGGCCTTCACGGCTTCCCGGATCTTTTCGACCAGCATTTCTGGAACCTCAACATTGGTCTTGATGACCGAGAGGGACTTGCCGCTCTCCACGTCCTGGGGCGCACGGATATCCATAATGTTGATGTTCTTTTCTCCCAGCAGACCGGCGATCTTGCCGATGACTCCGGGGCTGTCGGTATATTCCACAAAGAGGTGGTTGCCGGTGGGCTCCAGATACAGTCCGTCGAAACGGGCGATCCGGGAGATCATCAGGTGATGTTCGGTAATGGTGCCGCGGACGCTGACCTTTTCGACGGTCTCCTTGCCGGCAAAGAGGTCAATGGTCATGGATTCGCCGTATTTCTTGTTGTTGTCCACTTCCCGGTTGACCAGTTCCACGCCGCTCTGACTGAAATACTTCTCCGCATCGGCGGGAGTATTGTCCTCGGCAAATTCCGCGGCAATGCCGGCTGCGATGGGAGGCGTCATCCACTTGGCGAAACCGGACAGCTTGCCGTAGAAGCTCGTCTCGATCCGGTTCGGATTGAGACCGTTCAGGTATTTCTGAGCCAGACTCGTCAGGACGAAAGCCAGCTTCTGATACTGGGCGTCCAGTCCGTCGGGCAGAGCCTTGTTGACCACGCAGCTGGTAATGCCCTGCTCGAAATAAGCGATGGTCTGCTCGGCGGCACGGCAGGCGGCCAGGAGATTGGCTTCGAAAGTATTGGCCCCCAGATGAGGCAGCATGATGTCGGCGATGTCCGCCACGGACTTGGGTCCGGCGGAGTCTTTGGGATAGACGTCGTTGCAGAAGAAAAGCTTCTTTTCGGCCTTGGCGGCACGGAGGTCGTCTTCATTGATGATGCCGGCGCGGGCGCAGTTGAGGAGGACTGCACCGGGCTTCATCAGTTTGAAGAGATTGCGGTTGATCATCCCGCGGGTCTCGTTGTTTTCAGGGATATGCAGAGAGACCAGATCCGCCTGAGCGAAGATCTCCTCCACCGTGCAGAGTTTGACCTTCAGTTTTTCAGCAGTGGCGGGGGCGATCATGGGGTCGTAGCCAAGGATCTGGACATCGAATCCTGCAAGACGCTTCACCAGCAGCTGACCGATATGTCCGAGGCCGAGAATGCCGACGGTCTTGCCGGTAAGTTCGCGGCCCATGAATTTACTCTTTTCCCACTCCCCTGCCCGGGTGGAAATATCGCCGGGGACCAGGTGACGGTAAACGGCCAGCATCATGGCGACCACTTCCTCGGCCACACCGTTGGAGTTGGCGCCGGGGGTGTTCATGACGTCGATATTCTTTTTGCGGGCGTATTTGATGTCGATGGTGTTGAATCCGGCTCCGGCGCGGACCACCAGTTTCAGGGACGGCAGAGCGTCGATGATTTCCGGGGTGACGTTTTCGCTGCGGACGATGAGCACCTCGGTATCGGGGTGCTGGGTCGCGAGTTCCGGAATCGGAGTACCAGGGGCAAGGATGACATTAAAGCCCTTGGCTGTAAGCATCTCCGCGGCGGACTTGTCGAGTTTGGTGGGGATCAATACTTTTCGCATTTTCGTATAGTTCCTTTCTGCGAGTGAAACGGGTCAGCCGACCGCCGGCTGATTTCCGGCATGCCGTAATGACGGCATATGTCGGATAATATACACCTTTTTGCGTGCGATTCAAGAAAGATGCCTTGAAAATTCAGCAAAGGGGAGTATTGTAAGGAAATTGCATTCCGGGGCAATTAGCTCAGTTGGTTAGAGCGTTTGCTTTACACGCAAAATGTCGGGGGTTCGAGTCCCTCATTGCCCACCATGTTTAAGTTCAAAATCATCATTTTGGTACCATCGGTATATTGTCCCAGGCGGTTTGCTCATGTTCTGAAAAATTGTTAGCACAAATTTTTCCGGACAAAAAAATACCCGGTTTGCACAAGATTTCCCAAATGTGTAAACCGGGTGAGCGTTTTTGAATCAGTTATTTTGCCCAAAATGTGTCTGAACCTGGCTCCGACCACCATCATGGCCGAGTTCCCGTCCGGAAAAGTTAAAAAACACCGGAAGCGGCAAGGTCAATATACCTCTCGCGGCCGGGATTGCAGCGGATATCGGGTAAAACCTCCAATTCCGACAGGACATCCTCCTTGCCGGAGAGATATTCTTCGATCCGCCGGCCCAGCTCCTGATACCGGGCCTGCAGACCGCCGATCCGGACCTGTACAGTCTCCATTCCGGAATATTTGCAGCGGGCAATCCACTGTTTCCGGAACTCTGCGGAAAAATCCTCGTAATGCCGCAGGATCTCCGGGATGTCCCGCTCCCGGATTTCGGCAAGCAGGCGGGCATCTCTGCACCGGAACGCCTCTTTCAGTCTGATCTGAAATTCCAGCTTGCACCGGAGCAGTCTTCTGATCGCCGCAGCATAAGGATAGTCATCCAGCGGCGCAAGCCCGGACTGCAGAGAGAGACGGAACGCCCGCTGCATTTCCGGATCGTCCAGTCTCATGATCCGCCAGCCGAATCCCAGCAGCGGATCATCCCAAAGCAGCAGCGAAAGAGTTCCGACCCCGTTGTCCCGGTGCGGACACTGCCAATTCATTTTGGAAGCCTCCAGCGCCTGTTCAAACGATCTGCAGTGAAGCGCCTTCGCAATACAGTTCAGACGTTTCCCGTCCACGCACCCTGTACCGTAGGCGTAATCGGAACTCCAGAGAATTCCGGCGAAAGCGGTGTCAAAATCGCAGTAGGCGCCATCGTCGCCCCACATCGTGAAAATGAATTTCCGGATCCTGTTTTTTCTGCACGAATCAATACAGGGAGCCACCCGTTCCACGGTCTGCAGGTGATCGTATATCAGCCGGTACCATGTCCAGATCCCGGATGCCACGAGCGGGTCCCTGTGAAAAGAACGATGGATCTCAATCATACGGTTGTAGAAAGATTCCTCTTTGTGGTAATAATCCCAATAGACGAGATCGACAGCACCGGGCAATCCCTCCCGGACAGCAGCAGGGATCTCAACTTCCAGATCGTAGTAATCGTTTTTTTGACTTCCCATGCAGAAAAACATGTCAGACCAGATCATCGGGGTGAGTCCGGCCTCTTTGCAAAGGGCGGAAACACGCTGCAGATGAGTGGTGAAGATCCCGCTGTTTTTCTTCCAGCCGTGCCGGTCCATATACTTTCCCCGGCCCAGGTCATGTGTCTCGTCCATGCCGATATGGATGCGGCGGGAACGGCATGCCCGGCCCCAGAAAGAAAGCATTTTCCGGATCAGAGCATAGGTCTTCTCTTCCTCCGCCAGCAGGACGCTGGCGGTGTCCTTTACGGAAGCCGAACCGGCATATTTCAGAAAAGTGGCCAGGTGGCCAAGCGTCTGAATGCAGCCGATGATCTCAATCCCGAGGGTGAATGCGTAATCATCCAGTTCCCGGATCTCTTCCAGGGAGTAGGCGCCCCGCAAAAAACCGAAATGAGGTTCATCCGGCAGATGGTAAGTGTCTTCCGTGTAAAGCATGACCGTATTGTATCCGGCCAAAGCCAGCCGGCGGAGCACCTGTTTGGCATACGGAACGGTCATAACGGCATTTCGGGAGCAGTCAAGCATTATGCCGAAAAGGTCGAAGGGACATTTCTCCCCGCGGGTTTCGATCCCGGCCAGCACCAGCCCGACACCTTTCAGCGCTGCGGACTGCGTATCGAAGGTGATGGTCCACCCGGCAGAATCGTGTTCCACGACAAGCTCATTTCCGGAACGGAAATGAACCGGGATCCCATCCGGATTTTCCGTCAGGGGATATTCGCCGGAAAGCGTACGCAATGCCGCCGCCAGAGCCGGCGGCACCCCTCCCGGAAACCATGTCAGTTTTGAGAACGTTTGAACCATTTCCGGACTCCCCTGTTCAAATGATTGTTTCCGGCTGAGATGCTGAAACAGCAAAAGCATAGGTCGTCAGATTCGCCTGCGGCGGCGGCAGCGGCGCACAGCCGATCATCTCGCCGTCGTAGAACGACGTCTGTTCCGGGATCAATCCCTGGGGGGTGGCGTTTTCCGCCAGCGCATCCACGATCTGATCCGCCGTTTCCCGATCTCCGATCCCGTACATGCCGAGCAGCAGGATCGAAGCGTAGTACATCCAGTAAGAGGCATACGGCGTTCCCCGGCTGGTCATCACCCCTCCGTGCTCCTGATCCCAGCGGTCTTTGAAGATATAACGCACCCCCTCCACCACGCGCTCCGTGACCGGGTGACGGAAGGGGAAAACACCCCAGCAGAGGGAAATATCCGCCATGGGACGGTCCGGGTTGACGGATACCTTGTAGTATTTCTTCTCCGGAACCCACAGATACTCATCGGCTGCGGCAAGCAGCCGCGCAGAAATTTTGCGGTACTTCGCGGCGCGCCCATCCGGCGCAGGCAGCAGATCGGCGGCCTCCCGGAGTCCGGCGGCGGCGGCAAGCACGTTGCTCAGGTTCTGGGAAACCTGCGTCTCCCGGTGATCCGCCGCCGGTTTCATCAGCCCGGTTTCGGGATCATGCAGATTGCCGCAGAGACAGTCGGCCAGGAAATGGATCCTGTTCTCAACTTTCTTCCGCCAGATTTCGTCTTTTTTTGCAAACCGGGCCGCCGTGAAGCAGATGAACCCCGTGTGGTCGCACTGCCCCGGCCGGTTGTCCAGCAGCATAGGTTTGCCGGTGTACCAGTAGCGCGCGGCATAAAGGCCGTTTTCCGGGGCAATGTCAAGCAGAAGTTCCACGATCTTTTTTGCTTCCGCTTCATGCCCGGCAGCATAAAGTCCGATCGCCTGCTGACAGCAGTCGCGTCCCCAGGCAAAGCTCCAGAAGGGCCGGACGCCGCTGATGGAAAATCCGTTTTCGCCGATCAGCAAATAATTCGACAACAACCAGCGGCTGCAGTTCTTTGCCAGAAAAGGATGGACGCCCCGGGGCTTTCTCCCCGCCTCGACCCACGCCCGGTCCGCCTGAATGGTCTCCTGCAGAACGGTGTCAAAATCTTTTTCCAGGATTTCTTTTTGATGCGCAAGCGCCGCAACCAGGTCCTTCCCCGCCGCAAAATAGACGGTGATCTCCGCATTTCCATGGACCTCAAAGGCATACTCGCGGCCGGTGCGCGTCATTTCCCGGTCGAAATGCAGCACGAAGACCCCGGCCGGATCTGCGGGCAGAAATCCGCGCATCCCGGCGCTTCCCAGCTCCGTCTGCGCGTGTCCGATGACCGCCTGATCGAAGAATTCCCCCCGCAGGACCCATTTCCCATTCCCGGTGACCTGATACCGCCGGAGCCAGCAATCCCGCCCGGGGACCGTGAACAGGATCTCGCGGATGACCGCTCCGCCTGGAAGCGTCCATTGTCCCGTCAGGACATTGGTGTTTTCAACGTATCCGGCGGCTGCCGAAACGGCGGTGTTCAGGGATTCCCGGTGCCCGTCGGCGTACTGAAAAAGGGGCATCTGCAACGCGATCTCGTCCTGCGGGATCTCTTTCCAGTACGGCCACTCGTCGCAGAGATTGCGTTTGCCGATCCGTTCCGGGGCCCCCGGTGCCGGCCACTGCAGCGACTGGGGAACCAGAAACGCATCCAAATGGATCAGAAAACGGTGGTTCCCGGTCATGAGATACGGGCACAGCGGCCGTTTCCAGCGGTCTTCCCTGATAACCACAGGGGAAAAGAGAGGGTCATTCCAGTCCATTTGCATACCTCCGGCTTTGTTCAGAATTGTCCATATAATTTTCGTAACATATCACGCGTGCGTTTTCTGTCAGGGTTTTCAAGCGGTTCCCGGACGGCAAACGCTTCCTTAATATAAACCACCCCCCCCTTTTTTCAAGTCTGGCAGGAAAGCGCCGCCGGACGGATAAAAAAAAGGGAACTTCCTTGAAAAAAAACTGTCCGCAAAGTATATTACTTCCGGCACAGAAGTCTGTAAAACAAAAAGAAGGTGGACCATGAAAATCGATGTGCATACCCACGGGATCCATGCAGAGCGGGGAGCGGACGGAAAACTTGTCCCCCCGCTGTATCCGGTCTGGAAATTTGCCAAACTCACACCGCCGGAAATTGCGGACACCTGCCGCAAAGGCGGAGTATCCAAAGTATTTCTGCTGGATGAAGCGGAAGTGGCCTTCGAGACCTTCCGCACGTTCGGGGATTTCGTCATTCCGGTCCCGCGGATCGACCCCGACCGGGAAACGCCGGAATCCATCGACGATCTCTTCAAACGCGGGGCCAGAGGGATCAAATTCATTGCCCCGGGACACTCCTACGGGGATGATGTGTACTTCCCGCTTTACAGAGCGATCCTGGACAACAACGGCTTTGCGGTGTTTCATACCGGCTATCTCATCGACGAATTTTTTGAGCCGGGGGGCCTGATCGGGCGGGACCATTACACCGACCTTACGCTGATGCGTCCCGCCGCCCTTGACCGCATCTGCCGGGCGTTTCCGGATCTGCGGATTCTGATGAGCCATTTCGGCAACCCGTGGTGGGAGGAAGCGTGGAAGATCCTCTCGGTCCACAGAAACATCCGTGCCGATTTTTCCGGCGGCACCGCATGCAGACGCGACATGCGCATGTGGGAGTGGATCTTCGCCCCCAACGGCAAGCTGGATAAAAACGCCGTGGAGCGCCTTTGTTTCGGAACCGACGATACCCCCTTCCTTGAACCGGACCGGTATCTGCAGGGGGACCTCTTTGCATTCTACGAAAAATTTTCCGATACATTGCACCTTTCGCAGGAACAGCGCGAAAAGATCGAAACGCAGAATGCACTGGAGCTGCTCGGATAAGATATTTTTTCCTTTTTTCAACGCAGGTCTTGCTTTTTTCAGGAAACGGATTATAATGGTTGCGCAAGTGGTTCGTCTTGTGCGGGAGAAGTTTCATGAACGCTGTAACCATGAAGGCAAGGCGGTGGAATACCACGCCTGGCAGATGCCAGCCACGGAATTCTTCGATTGGAAGTGATCGGGAAGGAAAAGATTGGGAATCCCAGGGGATTTGCAAAACGACCGGGCAAGCATGCTTCCGTAGCGGTTGAGGCGACGGGGAACAGCTGGATGTTCTGTCAGACCCTGAAAGAACGAGTTGGACGGCTGGTAGTTGTGAATCCGAATCAGTTCAAGGTGATCAGCCATTCGGTGAAGAAAACAGACAAAAACGATGCGAAAGTGCTGGCGGAATTTTTTGAAAAAACATGCTTACGGAGGGGAGAATGAAAGACGAACTGTATGCGAAAGTATCAAGTCTGACGCAATTTAAGCTGAAAGCGGCTTAAAAACAAAGAAAAACAAAAAAATCCGAATCGGAGTGGAAATTTATCATAGGAGAGCCGATTTCAAAAGTTTTGGCTCTTGATCATTGTCAACTTGTTTTTTGTGTGTCAAAACC
>DCGO01000069.1 GCA_002314605.1 Lentisphaeria bacterium UBA1776
AGAGTGGGATTCGAACCCACGGTGAAGTTACCCCCACACAACATTTCCAATGTTGCGCCTTCGACCACTCGGCCATCTCTCCGATTTTCGAACGGATCTAATATACTCCTCCTTTTTCATTTGTCAAGCTTTTTCAAAAATTTATTTGCTCATCCGTTGAAAATTCCGCCCCCCGGCTGTATATTATCGGTTATGGAAAAAACTGAACCACAATTATTGACCGAATCCAGAGATTACGCCTTCAGTCAGGACGGCGATGACTCCCTTCTGCTCGATTGCGGTCAGACCCTTCATGACGTTTCTTTGCGCTACGAATGCGCCGGCACCCTCAATGCCGACCGCTCCAACGCCATTCTCATCACCCACGCCCTCTCCGGCGATGCCCACTGCTGCGGCAGACATTCCGCCGGCGATCCCAAACCCGGATGGTGGGACGAAATGATCGGCCCCGGAAAATACATCGACACCAATTGCTATTTCGTCGTCTGCAGCAATGTCATCGGCGGCTGTTCCGGTTCCACCGGCCCCCGTTCCATCAATCCCGCCACCGGCAGACGGTACAATATGGATTTCCCCGTCATCACCATCGCCGACATGGTCCGCGCTCAGCACCGGCTCATGGAATTTCTCGGCATCGACTGCTGGCTCGCCGTTGTCGGCGGCTCCATGGGCGGCATGCAGGTCCTCGAGTGGTCCGTCATGTATCCGAATGAGGTCCGGGGCGCCGTACCCATTGCCACAACCGCCCAGCTCTCCAGCCAGAGCATCGCTTTTGACTGGGTGGGGAGGGAAGCCATTCAATACGATGTCAACTGGCAGAACGGCGACTATGAGGACAAAATCCCCGACCGGGGATTATCAACTGCCCGGATGCTGGCTCATATCACTTACTTGAGTGATGAGTCCATGGCTCAGAAATTCGGCCGCAATCTTCAGGACAGCGAGGAATACGGGTTCAACTTCTCCAGGGATTTCGCCGTCGAGAGTTACCTCGAGCATCAGGGCCGCCGTTTTGTGGAAAGATTTGACGCCAACAGCTACTGTTTCATCACCCGGGCCATGGATTATTTTGACATGGCTGACCGGGCCGGAGGCGATCTGGCCGCCGCACTGGCGCCCGCCACGGCGGATTTTCTTATCGTCTCCTTCTCCAGCGACTGGCTCTTCCCAACGTCCCAGTCCAAAGACATCGCCAATGCACTTCTGAAAAATCAGCGCAATGTGAGTTTCTGCGAGATCGAATCAAGTTACGGACACGACGCATTTCTGCTGGAAGTGGATGCTCTTGGGACCATGATCCGGGGATTTCTGGACAATCAATCCAAAGAGGGCGCAAAATGACCGGAGAACCCAAAGCTCAACGGCTGGATCTGCCTATTATCGAAGAAATGATCCCGGTCCATGCACGGGTGCTGGACCTGGGCTGCGGTGACGGCTCTTTTCTGCAGGGGCTCACGGAACGCAAGGGTGTCCGGGGACTGGGCGTGGAAATTGATCAGGAACTTGTTTCATCGTGCATCTGCAACGGCGTCGCGGTGATTCAGGGCAACTTGGACGATCCTCTGAGTTTTGCCGGCGATGACACCTTTGATGTGGTGCTTTTGAGTCACACCATGCAGCAGGTCCGTCATCCGGACAAACTTCTCCGGGAAATCGTGCGGGTGGGCAAGCGGGCCATTGTCAGCGTGATCAATCTCGGATATTTCCCCTGCCGGGCCACACTGTTTTTCTTCGGCCGGATGCCGGAAAACGAGACCATTCCGTACCACTGGTACGATACACCGAATATTCACCTGGGAACTCTGGACGATTTCAAGGCCCTCTGCCGCAAGCTGGGGATCACCATTGTCCGGGAGATCCCGGTCGGGAGCCGGCAGCACCGGAAATGGGGATTTTTTCCGAACCTTCTGGCACCGATCTGCGTCTATGAACTGGAAAAACGTCATAAAAAGTCAGGAGAAACTTGCGAAAATGAATAAAATCCGTGCTGTGATTGCCGGGTACGGCAATGTGGGACGGGGCGTCCGTCAGGCGCTGGCGCGGTCCCGGGATCTGGAACTTGCCGGCATTGTCAGCCGTACCCCCGACCGGGTAAAAAAGGAACTTGACGACGCCGTCCCCGTCATGCCCATCGCCGATATCCCCGCCTGGGTCGCGGCGCTCCGGCCGGATGTGGCCATTCTCTGCGGCGGCTCCAAGCAGGATCTGCCGAAACAGGGACCGGAACTGGTGAAATTTGTCTCCACCGTGGACAGTTTTGACAATCACAGCCGTCTGCCGGAACATTTTCACGCCATGGACGATGCGGCCAAAACTTCCGGTCACGTGGCGGTCATTTCCACCGGCTGGGACCCCGGTATTTTCTCCCTCGAGCGGACGCTGGCCAACGCCTTTCTTGGGGTCCGGGCCTACGGTTTTTACGGCATGACCGCCAATGGCGGTCTCAGCATGGGGCACTCGGATGCACTGCGGACCATTGAAGGCGTTCAGGACGCCCGGCAGTACACCCACGCCATCCCGGAAGCGGTGGAACGGGTGCGCCGGGGCGAAAATCCGGATTTTCAGCCGGGAGACATGCACACCAGAGAGTGTTTCATCGTCCCCAAGCCGGGTGCCGATCTGGATAAGATCCGTGAGACGGTCGTTTCCATGCCCGGATATTTTGCTCCCTACAAAACCACCATTCACTTCATAACTCAGGACGAGCTGAACAGCAAGTATGCAGGTTTCCCTCATGACGGACTGGTCATTGCATCGGGAAAAACCGGGGATGCCGGACATCCGGCAGATATCGAGTATCACTGCCGCTGGGGCAGCAACCCAGAAGCCACTGCCAATGTGCTGGTCGCCCACGCCCGCGCGGCGGCACGGCTGTCCGGAGAAGGCAGGAACGGGGCGTTCACGATCCTCAGCATCCCGCCGGCGTATCTCTCGCCCCTGGATCAGGAAGAACTTCTCGCCCACTGGATGTGATTTTTTTCACTGCGGCGGCTTGCAATTTACCGTTGAGGTGATACATTCAAGGGCAAACACTTTTTTAGGGAGGTATGAAATGAGCGACATCGGGCTCCTGATGGATGAACTGGAAGAACGCATGATGAAAACCGAGGACGCGCTGGCCGCAACGCTGACCGGCATCCGCACCGGCAAAGCTTCTCCGTCACTGGTCGAAAACATCACTTTTGAGTATTACGGAGCCCAGACCCGGATCCGGGATGCGGCGGGAATCTCCACGCCGGAGCCGCGGCTGCTGGTCATTCAGCCCTGGGATGCCAGCGCAATCAAGAATATCGAAAAGGCCATTCTGGCTTCCAATGTAGGGATCACCCCGCTGAACGACGGCAAAACGCTCAAACTGCCCATCCCTGCACTGAGTACCGAGCGCCGTGCCCAGCTGGCCAAGCAGGCCAAGCAGGCGGCGGAAGAATCCAAAGTTGCCCTGCGGAATGTCCGCCGGGATGGCAATGATGTCGTCAAAAAAGCGCAGAAAGCCAGCGAGATCACTGAGGACGAGTCCAAGAAGATGACCGAAGACATTCAGAAACTTCTGGACCGCTACATTGCATCCATCGATAAAATGCTGGCGGATAAAGACAAGGAACTGATGACCGTCTGACGGATTTTCCCTGCTTATGGGACAGCGAAAAGATCCATCTGCCGCCGGTTCCGGTTTGGAACGGCGGTTTTTTTTCCTCCGGATTCTTCTGATTGCCGGCGGGGCGTTCCTTCTGCGTTTTCTGACGGCGGCCGAGCTGGCTGCGGTCAACGGCGGCCGGAACAGTATCTTCATGCCTTCTTCCGCAACGGATTTGGCTACTTACCTCAAACTGGCCGATCAGATCCGGGAAGGGACTTTTCAGCTGCCGTTCTATTATCAGCCTTTTTACTATGCAGTGTTTCTGCCGGTGATCCGGTGGTTTTCAACCTCTCCGTGGCTTCTGATCGCGGTTCAGAGTCTGCTGGGGGCGGGGGCATGTTTTCTTGCAGGACTGGCTGCGGCCCGCATGCGGAGCCGCAGGGCGGGATACTGGACGGCACTCCTCTGCGCGGTTTGCGTGCCACTTCTCCTGTACACGCCTTTTGCCATGAATGAAACGCTTCAGAGTTTCAACCTCATATTGCTGCTCTGTCTGGTGTTGAAACTTCTCAGGGAAGAATCGTGTTTTTCTGCCGCCGTCGCCGGAGCCGTATGGGGGGTCGCCATCCTGACCAGAGGCAATGCCCTCCTGTTCGCCGCAATCCTGCTGGTGTTGGCGGTCCGGAGACGGGCGTGGAAAACGGGATGGATCGTTTTGGCGGTGTCCGTTGCCGTCCAGCTTCCCTTTATCTTTGCCAACAGCCGGCATCTGAAGCGTTTCAGCGGACCTTCCACGGCGGCGGATGCGGTATTGGCGCTGGGCAATACGCCGGAAGCTCCGGCAGGAGGACGGAATGTCGGGCTGCCGGCAGGCCCCATGGAGTACCCGGAAACCTATCAGGATTTCATGGAGCGGAGCCGGACAAAACCGGTATCCTGTCAGATGCTGGAATGGATGTGCCGGGAGCCGGGAGCCTTTTTTGAACTTCAGTTTCGCAAAGTGCTGCTTTTCTGGACCGGAGGAGAGATCCCCAATAATGTTTCTCTGTACGGCGAGGGCGGGTTCTCCCGGATTCTCCGCTGGGACCTTATCGGAAGGAGTGCGGTTCTCCTGAGTCTTGTTCTGGCCGGAATGCTGGTCATGCTGCCCCGGCTCCGGCAGGACCGCTGGCTGTGGCTGTACGGAATGGTCGTCCTTTACTGGTTCGGAACGGCGCTCTTCTACAATCTCTCCCGGTTCCGGGCACCGATTCTTCCGGCGGCGCTGATTTTTGCCGGATGCTTTATGGACCGGACCTGCCTGCTGATCCGAAAAAAGGCCCCGCTGCTGAAAAACACCGTTCTGCCGCTGGTCTTCGGGATCTTTACCGTCAACGGAGCATACGACCTTTACCGTCAACATGGAGAAGCTGCGGTGCAGCGTCTGGTCCGTCCAGACGGCATCCTCTACCGGAAATGGGATGGAGAGATTCTGCAGCTGGATCACGGGCCCTTCAGTTTCGGCGGTTGGGAACTTCTGGAAGTCTCTCCCGGTATGGAAATTCAGAAGGCTTTTGCCCGGCTGCCGGAAAATGCAGGGGGCCAAGTCCGCTGGACGGTATTCGTGCCGGAGGGAGGGAGCCTGGCAGGGACTGTGGAAGACACCCCTTTTCTGCTGGAGAAACCGGGGCTGAATGTGGTTTCTGCGGCCCGGGTGCATAAAACCGGCCCCGTGGTCCTGCGCATCCGGGAGGCAACTCAGGGATGTGCGGTACCGCTGGACTGCCAGCGACAATACAACCGGAGCCGTTTGAACGGGGAGCCGGTCAGAGGAGAATTTATCGTCAGAATCAACCATAGGAGAAATGAGAAATGAATGAAATTTTTTTCAACGAAGACGGCGATCGCCTGATCGTCAAAGTGACCGGTCGGCTGGACATGGATTCCAGCGAACCGGCGGCGGCGCAGATCAACCCCAGACTGCCGGGGAAAAAAGAGGTTATCTTTGACCTTTCCGAACTGGTGTATTTAAGCAGTTACGGCCTGCGGATGCTGCTCTCCACGGCCCGGGAACTGAACAAAAGCTACGCCATGCTGAAACTGGCGGCAGTCCCGGCCCCCATTCTGCAGGTGCTGAAAACCAGCGGTCTGGCCCGCTTTTTCGCCATTCACGACACGGTGGAGGCCGCCATCGACTCCTCCAGCCGCCCGGAAAGCGGCGATCTGGACAAAGTTCTGAAATAATCACTCCGCCGGACGGAGTTGAAAAGATGGGAAATGAGGAGAGAAGAGGGAGAAGAGAATGTTTCTTCCCTCATGACTCATTTCTTTTTATCCGCACAAAGCGTCACAAGAATGATTTCGGACGGCGATCCGAACCGGAGGGGAAAACCGTTCCAGATCCCCACCCCGTTGCTGACCACCAGCTTCATGCTGCCCACCTGGTATACCCCGGACACGAATCCCAGGTTGCACAAGCCGACCACGGTTTTCATGATCGGAAGCATCCCCCCGTGGGTGTGACCGGAGATCTGCAGTTTTGCTCCCAGGCGGGCGGCATCCCGTGCTTTTCTCGGCTGATGGGCCAGAAGAATGGTGAAAGATTTCGAAGCATTCTTCAGCGTATCCTCCAGTCTCGGCTGATCCTCCCGGAAGCTCCGGGAGGCCAAATCGGGGACACCGGCCAGACGGATCCCGGTATCGCCCAGAGGCACCGCTTCATTTTGCAGCATCCGGACCCCCAGTCTCTGAAAATATCTTTTCCACATCTGGTATCCGGAATAGTATTCGTGGTTTCCGGGCACTCCGAAGACCCCAAGCGGGGCTGCAAGTTCCCTCAAGGGAGCGATCTTCGGCCCCGCATTTACAAGGGTCCCGTCCACAAAATCCCCGACAATCAGCACAACATCCGGCTTCTGGGCATTGGTCATCCGGACAAATTCCCGAACCCGGTTTGCGGAAATCGTCGGACCTGCGTGAATATCGGCCAATACGGCCATGCGCAACCCGTCCGCTGACGGCGGAAGATCCGGGAAATGCAGCTGAATCTGATGGATTTCGGGACTGCATATCCCCCCGTACAGGGCCCACAAAGCCAAAAGGCCGCCAACGGCAATCAGCACCATATTTATCCGGAACTCTCTCTGACGCGATGCCGGCGGCCAATGTTTCCACTTCCGGAAACAGGCCGCACCGCACCGTATCGGTTCCGCCAACAGCATTATCATAAATGCCAGTAATTCCCACCCGAAGAGAAACCCCACTGTCAGCAGGATCCAGCACGGCAGTTTTGGGGCGAAAACATGCCCTCCTCCCATGAAACGGATCAGCACAAATTTTGCGGAGATCAAAACAGGGATCGGGAGCAGCAGCAGTTTTTGCGTCAGAGTCAGCGAAAGGCGCCGGATAACTCTGAACCAGAAGTAAGCGATTTTGCAGATTCCGAAGGCCAAAAGGATCATAAGGCAAATTTCCAAAAATAAAAACGCACGAAAATATAGCACAAAAAAAAAATATGGCAATGTTTTTTGCCGGAAAACAGCGGAGCGGCAAATCCCTGTGCAGCACTTTTTTCCTGCGGGATTTGCTTTTGGCGGGAATACATGTATATTTTATAAGCATGTATATTCTATGGGGGATCGGAAAGGAAATCCTCGGAGAAAGCGGGAAAAACTATGAAAACAAGAAAAATCTGCATCCGCAATGCGGCGGGAATTCACTGCCGTCCATCCGGAGTCATTCTGCATACCATTCAGCAGGAATTTCCGTATCACACCTTTACGGTGACCGGCAGCAGCGGAGAAAAGGCGGAACTGGACAGCATTCTGGCGCTGATCTCTCTGGGATTGTGTCAGGGCGATGAAGCGGAGCTGTCCGTAGAAGGTCCGGAAGAAGAAAAGGCCCTGCAGCGGATCGGGGATCTCTTTGAGTACAATTTTGACTTTCCCCCCCGTTCATGAAAGATCGTGAAAATCTGCTCCGGAACCGGCCGCTGATCTTCGCCGGGCTCCTCTTGGCAGGCATTCTGCTGCGGGGAGAATATTTGCGGGAATTTGCTTCATCGCCCCTCTTTGATCTGGCGCTTGGTGCCGATGTTTCGGAATACCATGCCCGGGCATCGGATATTCTGATGCGCGGTTTTCTAGCGCCGGTTTACGAGATCCACGCCCCGCTGTATTCCTGGTTTCTGGCGCTGGCGTACTGGATCACCGGACACGCCATTCCGCTGGTGCGGGGGATCCAGCTTCTGATCAATCTTCTGGCGTGGAGCGGTTTCTATTTTTTTCTGCGAAAGCGCTGCCGTTACAGCGACTGGACTCCGGAATGGATGTTCGCCGGAGCGATGGTGTTCCTGCCGGCAGTCTTTTTTCAGGCGGAACTTTTGAGTGAATCGCTGCTGCTCCCCCTGCTGCTTGGCGCAGTCTCCTGTGTTATGGCGCTGGATGACCGGGAAAACGAGGACCGGAAATCCCGGAGCCTGGCAGGAAGTGCCGGGCTGCTCACCGGGCTGGCCGTCATCACCCATCCGATAACGCTGCTGTATTTCTGTTTTCAGGCGTTCGACTTTCTGCGGAGAAGCAAGGGGCCGAGGTTCTTTATCTACTGCGCGCTCGCGCTGCTGGTGATCCTCCCGGTTTCATGGATCCGCTCCGCCCGGGCGGGACGCTTTGTGCTGGTTCAGAACAACAGTGCTTTGAACCTGTATATCGGAAACCATGAGCAGGCGGACGGGACCTGCTGCATACGCCCGGGCATCGCCTGGAAGGAACTGCATCGGAATGCGGAAGAGGAAGCACGGTGCAGCGGCACGACCAAAGACGCTGTTTTTTTCCGGAAAGTTCTTCAGTTTGCAGCAGCCCATCCGCTGCAGATGCTGCAGCGGATGGGCCGTAAAATTCTGCAGGTATGGGCGCCGCAGAACCTTCCGGCCGGAGCGGACGCTTCCCCAATCTTCGGCTGGACTTTGCTGATGCGGTTCGGGGGACCGTTTACCGGAGCAGTCATCCTGCTGCTGGGATTGGCCGGGTTGTGGCCGGTTCTACGCGAATGGGAATCCCGGGAGGAATACCGGGCTCTGCTGGTATTGTTTGCAGGCTTTTACCTTGCACAGATCCTTTTTGTCACCAGCGGCCGTTACCGGCTGCCCATGCTGCCGGCTCTGCTGGTCTTCGGGGGATGTTTTCTGCAGTGGATGCCGGCGCATCGCCGTCAGGCGATACCGGCGGCGGCCGCCGCCGCGCTGGTCATTGCGGCGGGAGGGCTGATAAGCCCCCGGCTGAATGCGGAACCTGAGTGCCGGACGCTTTTCGCCGAAGCGCTGCTGCAGAAAAAAAAGCCCGAAAAGGTTTTGGAACTTCTGGAAGGGAAAATGAAGGAGGCCGCGGACCCGGCCAGGGATTTGTGCATCGCCGGACTGGCATGCCGGCAACAGGGAAATGATTCACGGGCCATCCGGTATTTCCGTGCGGCGGCGGATGCATCGCCGCAGGAAGCCGAAGCACTGATGGATCTTGCGATCCTCTATTCCGACCGCCGGCAGTACAGCATGTCCGAGGCCTGCTTTTCTGCTGCGCTCAAGCGAGACCGGGATCATACGGACGTGCTTTTCAATTACGCGCTGATGCTGGAAAAACGCCGTCATTTCAGACGGGAAAGCGAGATACTTGAGCGTCTTCTGAAACTGGAACCCCGCCACCCGCAAGGCTGGAACACCTTGGGGCGGCTTGCTTTTTACCAGCATGATCTGGACAAGGCGGAGGATTGTTTCGAGCGTGCGCTTGAACTTTGTCCGCGAAATTCCGGTTTCAGAAAAAATCTGGAACTTGTAAGAAGAAAACAGAAACTGATGAAACAACCAAGCCTGGCCCTGTAACGGAGGAGGGAATATTTTATGAAAAAACTGTTTTTGTGCAGTCTGGTCCTGCTGATGGCAGGACTTGTGTGCGGTGCGGACAAAATCCAGCTTGCGGAAGAAAAATTCGACTGGAGGACGACCGCCCGGAGCTGTACCCGGGAGAAGTATCCCAATGCCGACGGCGTCTATCTGAGCGACCGGGAAACCGTCAGCTATCAGGCGGATGGAACTGCCGTGAGCGACGATGACTACTATTACCTTATTCTGACGGAAAGGGGAAAACGCGCTATGCTGGAGGAGTCGCTCCATTTCTGCGATTCCCATGAAAAAGCCTCCTTTCTGAAAGTGGAAGTTCTCCGTCCCAACGGTGAAGCAAAACAGCTGGACATTGCCAAATCAAGTTCGCTGGCGATTGATCCGGATCAGATGGGAGCCAATATCTACGATCCCAGTTTGAAAATCCTCCGCTTTAATTTTTCGGGGCTGGAAGTGGGAGATGTGGTGCATGTCATTACAAGACGGACCACATTCAAACCCCGCATTCCCGGGGTCTGGTGCGGTATTTTCCAGTTGCAGCTGACAGATCCGATTCTGAAGTATGAAGTGATCATTGATGCCCCGGAGAAGCTGCCGCTCAAGTCGCACTGGATGAAAGACGGGGTCCCGCATTCCACGGAATTTTCCAAACGGAACGAAAAGGACCGTATCCTGTATCGCTGGGTCACCCGGGACATTCCGCAGATCATACCGGAGCCGGGCATGCCGCCGATTTTTCTCTGCGGTCAGCGGCTGCTGGCCAGCACTGTGCCGGACTGGCAGACCATTTCACGCTGGTACTATCAGTTGTGCCGGAAACATATGGACGCGGTCACCCCGGCCATGCGTGAAAAGGTGAAGGAACTGACTGCCGGGGCCCAAAGTTCCAGGGAGAAGCTCCAGCAGATCTTCCGCTTTGTCTCGCAGGAAGTCCGCTATCTGGGAATCACCATGGAAAAAACCGCTCCCGGATATGAGCCGCACGATGTATCGATCACCTTTGAAAAGCGTTACGGCGTTTGCCGGGACAAGGCGGCCCTTCTGGCCTCCATGCTGGAGCTTGCCGGGATTCAGGCTCATCCGGTACTGTTCATGGCAGGGCACCTCAAAGATTCGGAGGTCCCCGACAATTATTTCAACCATGCCATTACGGAAGCGGTGCTGGAGAACGGCACCCGGATCCTGATGGACCCGACGTATGAAAACACCATGGAATTTCTGCCGTCGGGAGATGCGGAAATGAGTTATCTGGCAGCCACCAAGACCGGTGATACGCTGCGGCTTTCTCCAGCGGAAAATCCCCGCAAAAATCTGATTAAGATCAAAACAACGGGGGAAGCGCAGTCGGACGGCATCATGAAACTGCGGACCACGCTGAATATGGAGGGATTCAGCGACCATATTTTCCGCAGTGCACTGGCTCGGTGGCCGGTGTCATACCGCCGTCACTTTTTCGCTTCGCGGCTGAAAAAGATATTTCCAGGAATCGAACTGAAAAAAATCGTCATTCAGCCGGAGAATATCCGGGATATCCGGACCCCTCTTTTCATTGAGCTGGAGTATGATGCCGTATGGCTGGAGTTGTCTCACGGAGCAGATGCGGTCATCAACCCCCCCAACATGCTGACGATTTTCGGATATATGGAGGAAATACAGAAGTCTCTGGCCGGTCTGGAACAGCGGAAATACCCGTTGAAGGTTTACGCGACCTATGCTTTTGAATCCAGTTTTGAACTGCAGTTCCCTTCCGGGTACCGGCCTGTCAATATGCCGGAAGGCAGAAAGGTTTTCCATTCACCGGCGCTGCATATTACCCATGACAACAGTTTTTCCGGCCAGAAACTCACTTCGGAATTCCGTATGCAGCTTCTGAAAACCAGGCTCAATCCGTCGGATTATCAGGGACTCAAGCGGCTGCTGCGGGAGTGGGAACCGGTGTCCAAGATCAGTTATCTTATGAGCAATGAGGAAAAACTTGCCGATCCCCTGAAAACTTTTGCTGATGCCGATGCAGTGCTCACCCGGAGTCTGGATCTATCCATGTTCACTCCGGACAGCGGCAAGATCGTGGAAAAGAAACGTATTCTTCTGGCCAACTATGCCGGTATCAAGCGTTATTCAGTGCTGAAAATTCCCTATAATCCGGTTTGGGATGACACGCCGGCTGTCACCGCCAAAATCATTTCAAAAAGCAAAAAACGTGTGCGGACCCTTTCTCAGGAAGAGATCAATATCATGGACCAGCCGTGGAATACGGAGGCTCCCCGCTACCCCGGCGGAAAAATCCTGACTGTAAGTTTCCCCCGACTCTCGGCCGGAACAGTGATCGAATACACGGTGGAACGGCGCTTCAGAAAACGTATTTTTATAGACTTCAGCCATTCCTTTGCCGCATATGATCCTCTGGAATCCGATACGGTAAGTGTACAGTTCGCCAAAGGGCTCACGCCTGCTCATATTCTGCCGGTGCCGGATGTATTGCAGAAACCGGGCCCGTGGAAATTCACCCGAAGCAATGTTTCGGCGATCCCGTTTGAGCCGGACCAGCCGGATCTGGCGGAAATTGTTCCAAGCTGGGGATTTTCCTGCGGGAACTGGAAAACGCTGGGGGTGACCCTGAAGAAGGCGCTGGAGTCTCATACCGTCCGACAGACGAATGCAGAAGCGAAAGCAAAGGCTCTGTGTGCTTCTGCCAAAACAGAAAAGGAAAAGATTCTGGCGCTGCGGAATTTTATCCTGCGGGAGATCCGGCTGGCTGGACCGGTCTATACGGAATTGCCGCTGGAGAACCTCTCGGATGCGGACCGGGTCCTGGCTGACGAGTACGGCAACAGCGCGGATCGTGCGATCCTGCTGAAAACCATGCTGAATGCAGTGGGAATCCAGTCGGAATTTGTCCCGGTCAGCGACAGTTATTTTTCCCATGAACGGCTTAGCCGATTGGAAAAACTGCCGAACCCGCGGGAAATGAGCCATATCCTGGTGAAGGCAGGGATAGAGCCGAATGTCTATTATCTGGGAGAGGAAACCCGGTTTGATGAATTGGGGAGTTCTCCCCTGGAAGGACATATTGCGCTGAATCTGGATAAAGGATATCTGCACATGCTGGAAGTCCGCTGCCCCACGCGGCAGTTGTCGCTCAATTACAACATCACGCTCCATTCGGACGGATCTGCGGAGTTATTCCGGCAGGAGGGATTTTTTGGTTCCAATTTCGGCAAAAACGCGAGAATGTTTGCGGAGTTCACCCCGGAGGAGGATTCCCGGTATCTGCAGGGATTGCTGGCCGGCATTTCACAGAATGCAGTTCTGACAAAAATGGCGTCCAAGCACTTCAAATCTTATCCGGGGAAACTGTATCTTGAGTTTAAGATTCCGCACTTTGCACAGATCCGGAACGGGCTTGGTCAGTTTGAACTCCCGGAGTTCAGGGTGCTGGGATCAGAGATCAGCACGGGAGATCGTGACCGTTTTACGGCCTATGAAAGATCGACCCCCTGCCGGATCAATCTGGAGTACCGGATCACGCTGCCGCAGAACTGGAAAGTCCGGTCGGTGCCGAACTATGTGGAGTCCGGAAAGCTCGAAGACGTTTCGGTGACACGCCGCCAGAAAGGGAATGTTCTGTACATCTCTGCGTCCATGGAATTGAAAGCGGGGCGGATTTCCGCCGTGAACTATGACAGGCTGGAGCGAATGCAATCGATTTTAGGTGTTCCATTGCTTCGGACCGTGATATTCAACTTGAAAAAGCCGTGATATAGCGATATATTAAGGTGGATGCCAGTTTAGCTCAGTTGGTAGAGCAGTTGATTTGTAATCATCAGGTCGCCGGTTCAAGTCCGGCAACTGGCTCCAGTTTTTTTGCCTTTTTTCCAGCCCCTGAAAATCAATTCTTGAGCTCAAATCTCGTTTGACGACAGCCTTTTTGCATCTTTTTTGCCCTTTCCCTCCTTTCCCGATCCTTTGTGTCCATTTCCGACTGTTCGCGGCAAAATGGATAATAAATGGAGCCGATTTCAAAAGTTTTGGCTCTTGATCATTGTTAACTTGTTTTTTGTGTGTCAAAA
>DCGO01000129.1 GCA_002314605.1 Lentisphaeria bacterium UBA1776
GCGTAAAGACTTAAATGGTCGGGGTGAAAGGATTTGAACCTTCGGCCTCTGCGTCCCGAACGCAGCGCTCTAGCCAGACTGAGCCACACCCCGACAATCACCAACCGATATGTATATCCCGGGTGACGCGGCTATAATATATCACGCCTCCCGGGAATTACAAGGTCAGAGGTCAGTCTTTTTTCAAAGAAATCACGACTTTTTTCAGCGCTCCTTCACCTTCACTCTGGGTGGTCAGCTCAGGGTCCTCCTGAAGCGTGACATGGATGATCCGGCGGTCATGGGCGTTCATTTCGGGGAGTGTCACCGGTTCCCCCCACTTTTTGACTTCCTTGGCTTTGTCCAAAGCCAGGGCGCGGAGATCGTCCTCGCTCATATCCGAACGGCCCTCGCCGCATCTGCCCTCACGGCGGCGGCTGCCGCGCTCGCTGCGCTCGCAGCGGTCTTCGCGATCCCGGTTGAAACGGCGGGGTGCTTCCCCTTCTTCGCTTTTGCGTGTCTCGCCGCTGCGGTTGTTTCCCTGGGCATAGCCGTCAATATCCAGCATGACCCGGGGGCCGCTTTCTTCGCCCCGGAAAAGGATCCGGTCCAGCAGGGTCTGAAGGCTGTCCAGCGTCTGTCCTTTGCGGCCAATGATCCGGCCGGCCTCGGGAGAACTGATTTTGATTCCCAGCCGGGCACCTTTTTCCTCCACCCGGAGCGAGGCTTCCAGGCCCAGGAAATCCAGCATGGTCATCAGGGTCTTGGTCGATTTTTCCTTCTGTTCTTCGACTTTTGCAGTTTCGTTTTCCGCCATTTTTTGTCTCCTGCGTGCGTTTGAATGACTGTTTTGCGCTACGCTTTTTGTGCACTCCCGGCTTTCGGCGCCGGAGTTGCGGTGTTATAATGCTTCTGCAGCAGCATCTGCAGAATACTGAAAATCTGACTGACCGTCCAGTAGAGCGTCAGACCGGACGGGAGGTTGTACAGGAAAAACAGCATGACAATGGGCATAATCATCATCATTTTCTGCTGCATGGGCTCCATGGCCGTGGGCGTCAGGCGCTGCTGCAGCACCATGAGAAGCGTCATGGCAAGCACCAGCGGATTGACGGGAAGCCCGAAAATATGGCACACCGTATCCGGCGCCGCCAGATCCTGCGCCCACCAGAAGGAAACCTGGCGCAGCTCCACCGCTCCGTCCAGCGTGGCGTACAGCGCAAAGAATACGGGGATCTGAAGCAGAATGGGAAGACACCCTCCCATGGGGTTCACCCCCTCGGTGCGATAGAGCTCCATCATCTTCGTATTGAGCATCTGAGGATTGTCTTTGTATTTGGCTCGGAGCTCCTGGATCTTCGGCTGAACTCTGGACATCTTCTTCATGGAGGCGTTGGCCTTGGCCGTGGCCGGCCAGAAGAGAAGGCGGACAATGATCGTCAGAATGATGATGCTCCAGCCGTAGGAGCCGCAAACGCCTTTCAGCTGGATCAGTACCCAGAGCAGGAGCCGGGCAAGATAATCCAGCGGCCCCCAGGCCATGTGCATGGTGCGGTCGGCGTCGGGGGCGAAGGCTTTCAGCTTCGCGGTGTTTTTGGGGCCGGCATACAGTTCAAACTGCCATTCCGAGGTGCTTTCCGGGGCCAGTTTGAGACCGGAATACGCTGCTCCGGCGGCGGCGAAATAGCGGTCACTCTTGCCCGGCTCCGGCACACGCGCCTGATAGAGGTTGAAGGGCTGTTTCGCCTGCAGGACCGAAATGAAGAATTTATTGCTCAGGGCTTCCCAGCGGACATTGCCGGCATTGCGGAAGAATTTCTTGTCTTTGGCATCGGCATTGACATCGTTGTAACTGCCGTCGGCAGTGTAATAATCCAGCCGGAAACTGTCCATGCGTAGGGTGTCGCCGGAAACATTGCTCCACGCCTGCAGTTCGCCGCCGCTCACGGCCAGCACCGGGATTTCCGCCGTGGTGCGCCCGGTATTGGCAACTTTGAGATTCATGGCAAGGGTATTGCTCCTGCCGAGGGTCCATTCCTGGGTGATCCGAAGCCTGGCATCTTTGCCGAGAGTCACATCCCGAACCAGCGTGTAAAGGCTCCCTTTCTGCTCACTCCTGACAATGTTGTCAAGCGTCATGGACATGCCGGGAAAGAAAACGCCCGTTGCACCGGGCTGCAGGGCTCCGGCCGGGGTCCCCGCAGAGGGCAGCTGGTCAATGGATATTTGTTTTTCCCGGTCGGCGGTACGGAAATTTTTCAGCGTGATACTGCGGATGGCACCGGCCTCCGGCAGAATTTCGCAGGCTATATCGTCGTTGCCAAGTAAAACGGCTGGAAGGGTCCGGACGGCGGGTTTTATCTGTGCCGGAACCGGGAGCCTGGAAGTTCCGGCTGCGGCGGGAGCTTCTTTCTGAACCGCGGGAACTGTGGCGGGAACTGCGGCAGTCTGAACCGCGCCCTGAACGGGTGCCGCAGGGTCGGGCATCCAGCCCATCCATACGCACAAAGGCTGCCAGAAAATCAGCAATGCACCGCACAGAATAAAGGCGATGACCATCTCTTTATCAAATTTCACTTGTCCAGTCCTGTTTTGCGATCACGCCGGAATTCATCTTCCGTGATCGCCTGTTTCCCGGGAGGGGGCACGGGATCCCACCCGCCGCGGCAGAAAGGCTGACAGCGCAGCAGCCGCAGGCAGGTCAGCAAAGTCCCTTTCCAGAATCCGTGAGTGCGAAGCGCCTCCTCGGCGTAATGAGAACACGTCGGCATAAAACGGCAACTGTTCCGGATGAAGGACGGTGCCGCCGCCCGGTAGATATAAATACAAACAATCAGCACTCGGGCGGCGCGTCCGCAACGCTCTGCGGCAGCATCCCCGCCCGGACCAGCATGGCGGCAAGTTCCGCCGTCACCGGTCCCCGCTTGCTTTTGAGCATGTTCCGACGCGGGATCAGCACGATCCGGCACACCGCGATTTCGCTCTTCAGCAACCGGAAACTTTCCCACAGCAGCCGCCGGGCGCGATTGCGCTCCACCGACAGCAGACTGTACTTTTTTCCGCATATGACACCGCACCGGAGGAATTTGTCCGGTGCGGGAGCCACCACAACCAGCATCTTGCTACTGACGAATTTTTTTCCGTCCCGCCGGACTTGGTCGAACTCTGTCTTGTTGCGAAGTTTATCGCTTTTGACAAGGGATTTCACTTCAGCAGGCGGTCAGCCGGGCGCGGCCCTTCTGGCGACGGCGTTTCAGGACCAGACGGCCGCCGGCGGTAGCCATGCGGGCGCGGAAACCGAGTCTGCGTTTGCGGCGGATGTTGGACGGTTGAAATGTTCTCTTCATGATGCAACTTCCTTCTATATTTTGGCCTGTAAAAAAATCAGACAGATTGCATAATATAGACCTGTTTTTCAAAAAAGCAAATCAATTTTCCGGACCCGTGTTTGCCATCCCGGCATATTTTCCAGCGGAATTGCTTGAAAAACAGTTTTGGAACTGTATTTTATTACATGGATCCCAGTGGACCGGGGACTGGCGGGGCCATGCCTTTTCCGGTACGGATGGAACAGAAGGAGAACATTATGATCGGGTCTGCTGCGCTGCAGAGTGCCCGTGATGCCTACCGCATTGAAGCGGAGTGCATCCGGGAGATGCTGGGTTATTTTGACGAAAACGCTTTTTCCCGGGCGGTGGAACTTTTGTGCCGCGCTCCCAGGATCGGGGCCAGCGGCTGCGGGCACTCCGGGATCATCTGTCAGCATTTTGCCCACCTGATGTGCTGTGTGGAGCGGCCGGCCCGGTTCATTTCCCCGGCGGAAGCCATCCACGGAGCCACCGGATTTCTGCAGAAAGGAGATGTGATGGTCTTTGCTTCCCGCGGAGGAAAAAGTGCCGAACTCCTGCCCATTGTGAAGATCTGCAAAACCAAGGGCGTTTTCATCATCACCGTGACGGAAAACCCCGATTCCCCCCTGGCTCTTCAGTCGGATGTGGTGCTGAAGCAGCATGTCAACCGGGAGACTGACAAGTGGAATGCTCAAGGTACCACCAGCACGACCAGTCTCTGCATGATCTTTCATGCATTGCAGGCTGCGGTTGTCGAGGAGACCGGTTACCGGGCCGAACAGTTTGCCGTGATCCACCCCGGCGGCGCCGTGGGCGAACGGCTGAACGGAGGGAAGAAATGAGTGCGATTCCCCGTTCCTGTATTCCGGTTCCGAAGATCGAGAACGACTGCTATGACTGGTATGCCCGCCACGAGGAGAAAGTCCGCTGGGCGCAAATTCATCGGGCGGAAGCCGTTTTTATAGGTGACTCCATCACGCATTTCTGGAGCGGCGAATCCGGGCCGGATTGCGGCGGAGGGTTGTGGAATGAACTTTTTGCCGGAAGGCCCGTGCTGAATTCCGGTTACGGCTACGACCGGACCCAGAATGTCCTGTGGCGCATGGAGCATGGAGAGTTTGAAAAACAGGAGCCGAAACTTTTTGTGGTCAATATCGGCACCAACCAGTTTTCTGTTTCTCCCAATTACGACGGGGATTCTCCGGAAGCGGCAGCGGAAGGCATCCGGCTGGTGATCCGGAAACTGCATGAGAGATTTCCCCGTGCGCACATTGTCCAGATGGCCTTGTTTCCCCGCCGGGGCAAGCAGGAGCTGATCGACCGGACCAATGCACTTGCCCTTCCCGCAGAAGAGGCCGGCTGGCTCAGCTGGATCGATTTGTCTGACAAACTGGGGGATCTGCGGCATGAGATCCGGCCGGAGTGTTACCAGCCTGACGGCTGTCATCTGGCCCGTCCCGGATACGAGATCTGGACCGCCGCGCTGGCGCCTTACCTTAAAAAATATCTCGGTATGGATCCCAGGCTCCGGGTGACATCCGGAGATATCACCCGGATGGTCTGTGATGTGATCGTCAATGCCGCCAATACCTCACTCCTTGGCGGGGGAGGGGTGGACGGGGCCATTCACCGGGCCGCCGGACCGGAACTTCTGGCGGAGTGCCTGACCCTTGGCGGATGCCGTACCGGCGAGGCAAAAATTACCCGGGGATACCATCTGCCCGCCCGGTTTGTGATCCATACCGCCGGGCCGGTGTATGCCAATCGGCCCCGGGACCCGGAACTTCTGGCATCGTGTTATCGGAACAGCCTCGATCTGGCAGCGGAACACCATTTACGGAGCATTGTTTTTCCGGCGATTTCCACCGGGGCTTACGGATACCCAGCAGATGCGGCGGCGGAGATCGCCGCTGGTACGGTGATGAAGTGGCTGGACGCCCACCCGCTGGATCCCGTGACCGTGACGCTGGCGGCATACAGCGGTGAAGCTGAAACGGTTCTCAGGAAGGCTGTGAATTTGCAAAAGTCCGGAGCCGATGTTATATTTTAACCCGTTGAGCCGACGGGACGGCTCCATTGCAGGGAATCTTTTTTTCAGGAGGCGATAGAGATGTCAAGATGCTGGATACTGGCCGCAACGGCCCTTGCCGGGATTCTGCTGACTGCCGGCTGTGATACCATCAAAGAGGCGTTTGAGGAATCCATGGGTTCAAAAGCTTCGGATCTGGGGCTCTTTGGCGAGGAGTACAAGCCCCGCTATCTCTTTGGCCTGTATGCCCGGGTGAAATACCCCCGCGGAATGCGGGAACTGGAGCGGCAGATCACGACTTTTGAGGGAAAAAAGATGTGGATCAACACCAATCAGTTTCTGAGCAGCAAGCATGTCAAGGAGATTCGGATCATGCCCCGGGCGGATGTCCCCGGCGCCTACGATCTGGCGCTGAACCTGAGCGATATGGGGGTCCGCATCTGGACCATGCTTGCCCAGCAGTTTGCCCAGGAGCCCATGGTCATGCTGATCGATGACTATTACCAGTGTTCCTTCTGCCCTCAGCCCCTGGCGGACCTGGAATCCACCTGGGTGGTGATCAGCTATCCCTTTGACGAAGTGACCGCAAAAGGGATGGAAAAATTTTCCAAGAAGAACTACAAGCACCTGAATCCGCAGGTGAATTGAAGTTCGCGCCCGTGACGGAAGGGGGGTGCCGGGCTTCAGGTACACGATCAGCGTGTCCGGGGGGGCGTTTCTCCGGGCCGGAAGCCTGGTTTTGAATCTGAATCATGATGAAAACCTACGAAATTTGCCCTATCGGAGTCTTTCATTGTCCCGAACGTTACCGTTATGAAACTCCCAGACAGGGTGTTTTTGCCGACAACGAAGGGGTGATTGAGCTGGTTTCCGGTATGAATCTGGAAACGGCGGCAGCAGATCTGGCCGGATTCAGCCGGATCTGGGTGCTTTTTCTCTTCCACCTCAATGAGACCTGGAATGTCCGGGTCCGGCCTCCGGTGGCGCCGGGCCAGCGGAAAGTCGGGGTTCTGGCCACACGCTCGCCGCACCGCCCCAACCGGATCGGGATGAGCTGTGTGGAACTTCTTTCGGTATCGGGGCGGCAGATTCGGGTCCGTAATTTTGATTTGCTGGATGATACGCCGGTGATCGACATCAAGCCTTACATCCCCCGCGCGGATGCGTTCCCGGATGCAAAAACCGGCTGGCTCGAGGAGGCGGAAGAAGAACTCTTCCAGGTGGAACTTTCCCCGGTGATGCAGGATCAGGCCCGGTGTCTTCTTGCCTGCGGCGGCCCGGATCTGGAAAAATTCTGCATCATTCAGCTTGGGAGCGCTCCTCTGGACGCCGGGCGCAAACGGCTCTATTCCCGGCCGGACGGCGGCTGGGAGATCGGGTTCCGCACCTGGCGGATCCATTTTACGGCGGACTTGTCGATCCGGCAGGTTCGTGTGCTTGGGATACGCAGTCACTATACCGCCGGGGAGCTTCTGCCGGGTGCGTCCGATCCGTATAATGACAAAGAGATCCACCGGGCATGGCTTGATGCCGTGGATGCTCCGGAGCATTTGTTCTGATGAAATGCAAGGGCTGTTTTGCAGAAAAACAGAAATTATTTTTGAAAAAATGTCGGATTCGATGGTTGACAATTCTGTAAAATGTCAGTAAATTATGCATCGTGCGCCCGGGGCAAGACGGGCGAAGCTGTTAATAACCTGTAAATAATTTTGCCGGAGAGCGGTTTAAAAAGCTGTAAGTCGCATGTGGAAGGCGTGATAGCGCATTTTGTATCCGATGATTTCCGATTTTGCATGGGATCGCGATGCATTTGAGGCTGAAAAAGCCGGAAATAGGCGATTCTCAAGAAGTTGTATCAATGGCTCCGGAGAGCGGTTTTCAGGTTCCGGCTGTTAAAAAAAGCACTAAATCAATGATGATGCGCGGCTTGTGAATAACTTTCCGCGCGGAAAGGAAAAATGGGATCAGAGAAGGGTCTGGCTGCCGCCGTGTGGAAGACTGCGGCCGGACGGTTGAAGACGCATCACCGGGAACTTTTTCTGCGCTGGTTTGCACAGATTGCACCGCTTCGCATTGAGAAAAAAAACCAGCTGGTGCTCGGGGTCGCGTCCGATTTCTATATTGAATGGGTGGAAAGCAACTACCGCGACATTCTGGATGACGCACTGAAGGGCCTTGACGGGACGGACTATTCCTGGGTCCTTGAGGTGGTCCCTGACCTGCCGCCGGAGGCTGCAAAACCGGAGGTCCCGGTTTCGGAGCCTGCTGCGGAGCCTGCTTCCACGCCGGTGCCTGCCGCCGGAGGGATGCCGGCCCAGGCGACATTCGAGAATTTTGTCATTGGGGATGCCAATCGCTTTGCGGTCATGACGGCAAAGGCCACGGTGACCAGTCCCGGATTGTACAATCCTCTCTTTCTGTACGGGGCCAGCGGTGTTGGCAAGACCCATCTTCTGTGTGCTGCCGCCATTGCCGCCAAAGAAGGCAACCGCAATCTCCGGACCCGTTACACCTCCTGCAGCGAGCTTCTGGACAATTTCTACGATCTCATTTCCAATCACGGCAGCCTTTCGGAGTTCCGGGCATCGCTGCGGGATGTGGACATGCTGCTGGTGGATGACGTGCATGTGCTGGCGCGCAAACCCCAGATCCAGGAAGAATTTTTCAACCTCTTCAATTTTTTCTATAATCAGCAGAAGCAGATCATTCTGACCAGCGACAAGCAGCCATGCGAAATCGAAGGACTGGAGCCCCGGCTGGTGACGCGTTTTGAATCCGGTGTGACTGCGGAGGTTTGCGTTCCGGAGGTGGAGGGGCGTCTGACGATCCTTCGCCGCATGCGGGAGGAGACGCTGCAGCCGGCCAAACTGTCGGATCCGATCCTGGAATTCATCGCGGAGCAGATTTCCAGCAGTGTGCGCCGCCTCAAGGGAGCGTTCATGCGTCTGGCATCGCTGGCTACGGCTTTCGGCAATGTAACGCTGGAGCAGGCGGAACAGCTTCTTGCGCCGCAGATCGACGATGAACTGGCCGGCAGGATGGTTTCCATGGAGGTGATCCAGCAGCGGGTGGCCGAGCAGTTCGGGATCTCCATGGCGGATCTTATGGGGAACCGCCGGCCGCGGAACATTGCGGAGCCGCGGATGGTGGCCATGTATCTTTGTCGTCAGCATACGCATCACTCGCTGCCGGAGATCGGCAATGCTTTCGGCAAGACCCATGCCACGGTGCTGAACGCCGTGAACAAGGTCCCTGAACTCTGCCGGCGGGATGACTCGCTGCGGAGCAGAGTGCATCAGATCGAAAAATCCCTGGGACGCAAGTCCTGAAGCAGGTATTTTCAGGCTTTTTCGTGTGAAAAAAACGTAAAACAGTGAAAAAAACGAAAAAAAAATTAAAAAACAGCTTGTAAAATCCGGCAAGCGGAGTATATTAAACGACAACTCATCCGAAAATGAGATGAGAAAGTGACTAGGCTCGAGTGGCGGAACTGGCAGACGCGTATGGTTGAGGTCCATATGGAGCAATCCTTGGGGGTTCAAGTCCCCCCCCGAGCACCAGTTTGGCAGAAGTGCCTACATAGCTCAGTTGGTAGAGCGCATCCTTGGTAAGGATGAGGTCGCCAGTTCAAATCTGCCCAGCAGCTCTTAACTTCCTTCCTGCAATCGCGGGAGGGTTGTTTTTTATT
>DCGO01000102.1:0-2441 GCA_002314605.1 Lentisphaeria bacterium UBA1776
CAATAATTTATGAAACTATGCTTAGGACTTACAGGACCTATATTCCCGTCTGCGCCCTGTGCCCCGCTTTTCTCGGATCTCGTGTCTTCACGCACACAGGCCCCCATCCTATCGGTCTTATCAGTCCTATCGGTCCTATTCTCCGCCCCCTCCACGTGCTCTGCACCATGCGCTCCGCTGTCACTCACTCCTGTGCCCCCGTCGCCTTTGTCCCCCTTTGTCGCCTTCGTTTCCTTTCACCGTCCACACCCTGTGCATTGCGCCATGCGCTCCGCCGTTACGCGGGCCCTCTTCCGCCGTCACGCTGGCATGCTGAGAAATTTTCAAAAAAAGGATTGCAATGTGCAAAAAAGCTGTTATATTATGAAATAAAAATTAGGAGGATTTTTATTATGCGAAAAAAAACACAGTTGTTTTCCGGGGCTTCGCTGATGACGCTTCTGGCGCTGACCGGCTGTGCGACCAAAGGGGCGGCGAAGGGACCGGACGGGGCAAAAGCCGACAAGACGCTGATGACACCGCAGGTTTTGGCGGAGCAGGACCGTACGCAGATGCGGGAAACCGCCAGGGCCCGGGGGGAAATCATGCTGAAAGCCGTGCAGACGAAGGATTATGCCGGTTTTACCCGGTATTTCCCGGATAAGATCAAACAGCAGTTCCCGAAAAAGGCCTTTGACCAGTTCGATGCCTATATTGGGAAACTGGAGAAATGGGAATATCTGACGGAGCTGACCAATCCGGTGATGACAACCTATCTCTGGAAGGTTGCCGTGACCCGCAAGGATGCCAAAGGGGCCCCGATCCGGATCGACATGCTTTTCCAGCTCTCCATGATGAAGGAGAATGGCAAATATCAGATCGTCGGAAGTCTGTTCCGCTGACACAGGAGAAGGGGTGAGGTCATGCATGGTTTGACGGAGAAACAGCAGAATATCCTGAATTTCATCGAGGATTTTTTTGAGGCAAATGGAATGCCGCCTACGGTGCAGGAGATCGCGGATCACACGGGGGTGAAGAGTTCTACCGTTTTCGCCCATCTGCGGGCGCTGCAGCGGAAAAATCAGCTGTCAAGGAGTTCCAAGGCCCGGAGTATTGCGCTGGCCAATCCGCGGCTTGCCCTTTCCAAACTGCCGGCGGGGATCTGGACGGTTCCGCTTCTGGGGCGGGTTTGTGCCGGGGAACCGGCGGAAAGTGTGGCGCATCCGGAGGGGACCGTGACCATTCCCGCCGGACTGGGCGGCTGTACGGATCCGGCGCGGACCTTTGCTCTGAAGATCCAGGGGGAAAGCATGCGGGATCTGGGGATGCTGGAGGGGGATGTGGTGATCGTGCAGATGCTGGATGCGCCGCCCCGGCCCGGGGATATTGTGGTGGCGGTGGTTCCGGGAGGGGAGTGTACCGTAAAGAGTTACTATCCCCGCGACGCCGGGACCCTTGAATTGCGTCCTGCCAACCCGGATTATCATGTGCAGATCCATCCGGTGGATCAGGTGCGTTTTCAGGGACGTGTCGTTGCGCTGCAGCGGACCTACTGACTGGTGGGGCTCGGGAGCTGGGATGCATGGGGATCTGAAGCGGCAGTTTTTTGAGAAAAAGGCTTGAAAATATGCTTTTAATATAGTATATTTCTAGATCATTTTATCAGGGGGGAAGATGACGAACGGAGATTGGGCCAGCTTTCGGGCGCGTCAGATGCTTGAACGCAGGAACCTGAAGCGGTATTGGTTCTCCCAGGGGTTCCGCCGGATCTCCGGGGACCGCTGCGCCGGATCGCGGTTTCGCGGTTCCGGCGAAACATGGGCCAGAGTCCTGTTGGTTATTCTGGCCGGACTGCTTTTGGGAACGGGATTTTGGAGCGTGTTTTTTTAGAGGGGCGGAGAGATGAAGAAGGTTACGGAAGATATTGTCAAGGCTTTTGACCACTGTTTGGGGGGGCTGTCGCTCCATGAGCTTTCCAGGCGCACCGGCATCGGCATCTACACCCTCCGGAAATTTGCCACCCGGCAGAGCAACAGCATTCGGGAAGAGACCTGGGATAAGATCTATCCCTACCTCAAGCCTTACCTCGTTGGGGAAGACGGACCGGAGAAGTCGGCTCCCCGCCGGATCGGCCCTACTGCCCGCCGTCATCAGGAACTGGTGGAACTTTTGAGCGATCAGAAGATCCTGCTGGATACCTTTGACGTTCTGTCGGCGGAGGACCGCAGTGCCATTTTTTCCAGAATGGAAAAGCTGTCCGTCAAAGAGGCTCACCCCTATGAACTCCGGAGTCTTTCTGGGGATGAGAACCGTCTGCTGGGGCTTTTTGACAGCATTCCGCCGGAACAGCAGGAAGCGCTTCTGCTGGATGTGGGGGAACTTGCCACCATTGAGGTCCGCAAGCAGCGCAAGGATCTTTTCTGATCCCTTTTAGGGTATCTCTAAAAATTCATTCCGGCGGC
>DCGO01000102.1:2567-16054 GCA_002314605.1 Lentisphaeria bacterium UBA1776
GCAAATCCATCCGTTTGAATTTTTAGAGGTACCCTTTACTTGAAAATCACTTTTGTTTCCCGGACGGAACCGTTGACGGCCTGCCGTTTGAGGTACCCCCCCGGGATGGCTCTGAATTCCAGAACGGCTTTGCCGTTTTCATAGCAGACAATGCCGTTGGGGACCGGACGGACGGGGGCGTTTTTCAAGAGATATTCCACCGAGACCGGCATGCTGGTGAAGGCAATGATCTTCTGCATCCTGGCCGTGAGGTCCGTCCGGTGGGAAGTTCCGTTTTCCAACAGAAAAGAGGCGTGATAATTCCGGAATGCCTGTTCTGCGTATGCGGCGTTCCAGCCGGCGATTTCCAGAAACTGTTCCCGGTAGAGCTGACGTCCGGCGGACGTTGTGCTGCGGTTGTTCCAGAGGGTCTCCATATATTCCTTTGCCGGTTCCTTTGAGGTCCGCTGCATATAGAGGTAGAGTCCGGTCTTCGGCTGGATCAGATCCCTGTTTTCCGGGAGTTCCCGCAGGTCGTAAAACATCTTTTCCCCGGTGTATTTGGCCTGCATTTCCAGCAGTTTCTCGATCAGAACGGCATTGTAGCCGGATTCTTTGGCCATGTCCGGGAAAAGCCCCGCCCGGAACTGGGCGTTGTGGAGCAGCTCATGGGTCAGAATCTCTGCGGAAAAACAGACCTTGATTCTGACATGACGCTCCGTGGTATCCCGGAACATCTCATTGTCCAGCCGCAGCGCTTCCAATGTCACCACATTGCGGGTGCTGGCCTGACCCAGCTGCGCCATGGGGCGGAGCTGAAACCGGATGTCCGGCGACACGTTTGCCAGGACGAATTTCCCGTCACCGGTTCGGTTCATCGCCTCCAGGACCGCGGCGAGGTGCGACCGGATTTCCGGTGTGAAATCCGTCATTTTGGCGGTCAGATCTTCCGGCGTGGCGGCCAGCAGACCGAAGAACGGCAGAAGCAGGGAAAAATAGATTTTTTTCATGGTGCAATCCTTTGTCGGAGCATACTCTACAGCCATTTTTCCCTTTTTCAAATGAACGGCGCTGTTTTTTCGGGATTCGGGGCTTGACTTTCCGGCATTCAGGGATATGGTATTGAAAGGTGGTTGAACCCGGGAGGTGCATGGTGATCTTTGTACGAAATATTTTACTGACTGCGGCGGCGTGTTTTCTGGCGGTCCTGTCTGCAGGCTGCTGCAGCAATGACGAACCTTCTTTGCGGGAGGATACGCTGCTGGTTTTTGATACGGACCCCGGATTGGATGATGCAATAGCGCTCTTTCTTCTGCACAGCGTTCGTGGCGGGGCGGATATTGCGGTTTCCACTTTCGGGAATACCTCGTTGGAACATACCCACCGGAATCTGGTGACCTGGATGCGGTATTTCGGGGACCGCCGTACCTGTGTCTTCAAGGGGTCCGCATGTTCGCTGGCGGGTATCGGGGTCCAAAAGTTTGATTTTCACGGATTGGACGGCATTGCCGGACAGTCCGGGGCCATGGTAAAAAAACTCGCACTGACGGATGCGGATTTCAATCAGCCTTCAGATCTGCAGGAAGTCGTCCGCCGGATGATGGCGGCGAAGCATGTTAGCTACGTTGCCGTCGGTCCCCTGACCAATCTTGCGAAGATGCTGGAAATGGAGCCGAAACTGGCCGGGCATATTGCCAACGTTTACTGTATGGGCGGCGGTCTGAAAGTGTTCAATTCCCCGCATCAGGCGGAGTTCAATTTCTGCAAAGACGGTCCGGCGGTCCGGCGGGTGTTTGCCAGCGGCCTTGATATCACGCTTTTCCCGCTGGATTTTACGATGCAGTACCCGCTGACGAAAAAGAATATTCAGACCATAGAGGCGCTGGGGACTTATCCGGAAATCAGCACCGCGTTGCGGTGGGGTTATTCATCGGAATGGAAATATGATCACCATGTGGGGTTCGTTCCCCACGATGCCTTTCCGGTGCTGTACTGTTTTTATCCCGGGAAATTCACCGTCCGGGACCGGAAATTTCTGGCGGACAAGTACGGTCACCTTACGGAATCGCCGTCCGGCAGAGTGGTTCATGTCGCCGAAAGCATGGAGCCCGGGCTGTTATTTGAACTCATTCTGAAATTCATGCGGGATCATCGTAAGCCATGATCTCCGGGAGGTTCCGGAATTCCTCATCCCGGTCCAGACCGTAGCCGACAATATAGAGATTTTCCACGGTAAATCCGGTGTAGTCCGCCTGTTCGAGTCCTCCACGGTCCCGTGGAGCCTTTTTGTCCAGCAGAACGCAGGTGCGGACATCCGCCGCGCCCTGTTCCTGGAGATATCCGGAAACCTGTTTCAGTGTCAGGCCGGTATCCAGAATGTCGTCGATCAGCAGGACATGTCTTCCCCTGACCGGCAGTTTCAGCCGGGAACGGAACGTAAGTTTCCCGGTGGAATGTTCCCCGGAGTAACTTGCCGCCGCCAGGGAATCCATCTGCAGCGGGAGCCGGATTTCCCGGATGAGGTCGGCGGCAAAGAAAATCGCGCCGTTCAGAACTGTAATGCAGGTGAGTGGTTTTCCCTGATAATCCCGGGTCAGTTTTTCCCCCAATTCACGGATCCTGGCTGAAATTGCTTCAGTGGACAAGAGTGTCTTCATCTTGATCTCCTTTTTGAGAAAATATACCTTCTGTACCGCAAAATGCAACTTGTATTTTTTAAAAAAAGGATTATACTATTCTTTCCCGAGAAAACTTATGGAAGGAGATGTCATGGGAAACGCGTTTTTTGCTGAAACTGTGGACCGTTATGCCAAATACATTCTGCCGACCTATGCTCCGCAGACCATGTTTGTGAAGGGGCAGGGGGTCTATCTTTTTGACGCGGACGGCCGACGTTATCTGGATTTCGCCTCCGGCATCAGCGTCTGCAACCTCGGGCACTGCCATCCCCGGGTCACGGCCGCCATTCAGAAGCAGGCCGCCGAGCTGGTGCATATTTCCAACCTCTATTACAACCCGGTAACGCCCCGTCTGGCGGAGACTTTGATCAAACAGTGCTTTGACGGCGCGGTCTTTTTCGCCAACAGCGGCGCAGAGGCCAACGAGGGGATCATCAAACTTGCCCGCAAGTACGGCAACCGTACCGGACGGAACGAGATCATCACCATGGAAAATTCTTTCCACGGCCGTACACTGGCCACGCTGGCGGCCACCGGGCGGGCCAAGTACCGCAAGGGGTTTGAGCCGGATGTGCAGGGTTTCAAACAGGTCCCGTACAATGATTTCGAGGCTTTGAAGGCCGCCGTGACGGACAAGACCTGCGGCATTATGCTGGAGATCGTGCAGGGCGAGGGGGGGATCCTGCCCGCCGACCATGAGTATCTCCGGAAAGTCCGGGCCCTCTGCGACGAAAAAGACATCCTGATGATGTGCGATGAAGTCCAGTGCGGCATGGGCCGTACCGGTACGCTTTTTGCCTGGCAGGGGACCAGCATAGAGCCGGATGTGTTCTCCATGGCCAAGGCCCTGGCCAACGGGATCCCCATGGGAGGATTCATTGTCAAACGCAAATTCACCGATGTCCTGACGGCGGGGACCCACGCATCCACCTTCGGCGGCACGCCGCTGGCCAGTGCTGCGGCGCTGGCGGTGCAGGAGACCATCCGCGACGAGCATCTGCTGGAGAACTGCCGCGAACAGGGGGCGTATCTGATGGAGAACCTCCGCAGGATCACGGCGGGATATGATTTCGTGAAGTGTGTCCGGGGCAAGGGGCTCATGATCGGCGTGGTGCTGGATCACCCGGCGGGAGCGCTTTCCAAGGTCCTCCTGGAGAAGAATCTGGTCACGCTGACGGCTGGGGAGACGGTGCTGCGTCTTCTGCCGCCCATTATTCTGACCCGGGAGCAGGCGGATGAAGGTCTGACAATCATTGCCGCCGGGCTGAAACAGTATGCCGAAACGAAGAAGGGAGCATGATATGAAGAAAGATTTGCTGACGATTACCGACATGACCGGTGATGAGATCGGAGAACTTTTTGAACTTACCGAGAAGATCAAACGCGAGCGGGGCAAGTCGGATTTCAAACCTCTTTCCGGGAAGAGTATCGGTCTTATTTTTGCCAAATCCTCCACCCGTACCCGGGTGTCTTTTGAGGTCGGCGTTACGGAGCTGGGGGGGAATCCCCTGTATCTTGACCAGAGCAAGATGCAGGTGGGGCGCGGCGAGACGGTGCCGGATACCGCCAAAGTGCTGAGCCGGTTCCTCCATGGGATCGTGATTCGGACCTTTGCCCACAAGGACGTGGAAGAGCTGGCCGCCAATGCGTCCATCCCGGTCATCAACGCCCTTACGGACGAATATCACCCCTGCCAGATCCTGACGGACCTTTTTACCATGCGGGAATACTGCGGCAAGGTGGAGGGGCTGAAACTGGTTTTTTACGGCGACGGTCGGAGCAATATTGCCAACTCTTTTGTCAATGCTGCCAAACGGATCCCCTTTGAACTGGTGATCGCGGCGCCGGAGGAGTTCCGTCCGCGGGAAGACTTTATCCGGGGGTACAGCAATATCAGCTGGGATCCGGATCCGATCCGGGCAGGCAGGGATGCCGATTTTCTTTACACGGATGTGTGGGTCAGCATGGGGTTTGAGAAGGAGTCTGCGGAGCGGCTCAAGGTCTTCCAGCCGTATCAGGTCAATGATGCGGTGGTCAAGGTCTGCAAGCCCACGGTCAAATTCATGCACTGTCTTCCGGCACACCGGGGGCAGGAGGTTTCCGCCAGCGTGATGGATTCTCCCATCTCCATTGTCTTTGATGAGGCGGAGAACCGGCTTCACACCCAGAAGGCGCTGATGTCCATGCTGATCCGCTGAAATCTCCCCATGCCTGGAAAAAAGGGGTACTGTCTCCATCGGAGCAGCACCCCTTTTTGCATTGGAACAGAGCGTTATTTCGAAAGAAATCCCATTGCCGTCCAGTACAGCAGTCTGACCTTTTTTCTGAATTTCAGATGTCTGTCCCGGAAAATGCGGGGAACACAATACCGGAGCAGAACTTTTTTCTCTCTTGCGGTCAGACAGTTGTAACGGATCGCCGTACAGGCAAAATTCCGCCAGTGGGTCTTTCTTGCTTCAAGGGTCAGGGGATCTTTTTCGGTACGGTCGAGATAGTGAAGCACAAGACTGCATTGACGCATGTTTCTCCGCCGGTTGGTATGGGAAATGGATCCCGGTCTCCGGAGATAATGATAGTATCCCTTCTGCGTAAGGAACCCGATACTTTGGCACTGCCGGAGCAGCTGTGCCACAAGAAGCAGATCCTCGGCATAAGTGATGTTTTCCGGCAGATAAAGCCCCTCAAGAGAGATCCTGTCTCTGCGGAACAGGTGGGACCAGACAAATGGAGTGACCTGCAGCGAGGCGACCATCCGGCAGTAAGTCTGAAAATCTTCCGTTCGCACGGATTCCTGTTTTTCCCGGACGGTATTGTTTGTATGATGTACGGTCAAGGCACAATGAACGACATCCGCACCGGATACTTCCGCTTCGGATGACATGTCTTTGTACATATCCGGTTCCACATAATCATCCGCATCGCAGAAAATAAAATAACGCCCGGAGAATATCCGCATCGCCCCCAGTCGTGCCGCCATGGGACCGCGATTCCGCTCATGGGTGATGAAGTGCACCTGATCTTTCCGGTGCGGATACTCTTCAAGAACCCGGCGGATGATTTCCGTACTCCGGTCCGTGGAAGCATCATCCACGAAAACAAATTCCATGTTTTCCAGATTTTGCGAGAAAAGCGATCGCACACTCCGTTCAATGTAAGGTTCCGCATTATAATACGGAATCCCGACCGAGACCATGGGGGAGGGGGCGGTATTTTTCGTGGCGGATTTTCCTCCCTGAGACCGGTTATTTGCCGAAGCCCAGGCGGAATGCCGTGTCGTTGACTTCGTGGAGCTTGGCCGGAAGATTGGCGTGCATGTGCTCAAGCCATAGCGCTTCCGGCAGATCGAAGACTTTCGCAATGGCCCCCAGAAAAGCCATGTTGGCCGCCTTGGGGTTGGTGAGTTTGTCCAGCGCCAGATCCTCCGGGGTGATGAGAACCCCGCCCTTTTTGAGCTTGTGCACGTTCACTTCCACCTCGCCGGCATCCAGTACTGCCAGCACGTCAGACTCCCCTTCCGGGACCATGGGGCTGTAAACCTTGTCGCCGAAGCGCACTTCGCTGGAGACGGAACCTCCCCGCTGACTCATGCCGTGGACTTCGCTTTTTTTGACATCGTATCCGGCATGGAACAGCACTTCCGCAAGGATATCCGTGACTTTCAGAACCCCCTGACCGCCCAGTCCGGCAACCGTGATATTGGTGACGCTCATTTTACTTTACCTCCTGTTTTGCCGCATTGGCCAGATCGTACTGTTTTGCCTTCACCATCCCGAGGATGCAGGGGCGGCGGCAGATGATGACGGAGAGGTCATTGCTTGCCAGACGGGTCTTTACCAGGGCCGCAAATTTCTCCTGCTCGGCGGTGGTGTCAATGATATCCACATGATCCACGCCGATGGCCTTTACGACATCCTCGATCACGACTTTCGGCGCCGGGGTGTGATCCAGTTTCCGGCCGGTTCCCGGGTTTTCCTGCAGCCCGGTCATGGCGGTGATGGAATTGTCCAGGATCAGCACCAGGTGCCCTGTGGCGGGCCGGTTATAGACCATTTCCACGATGCCGTTGATGCCGGTGTGGAGGAACGTGCTGTCGCCGATGACGCTTACCACCCGCCTGGCTTCCCCCTCGGGCAGCGCGTGACGCAGTCCCAGACCCACCGTTACGGAGGCGCCCATGCAGACGCAGCAGTCCACCGCGCTGAAGGGAGGCATGACGCCCAAGGTGTAACAGCCGATATCTCCGGAAACAATGCAGTTGAGGTCCCGCAGCGTTTCGTATGTCTTGCGGTGGGGGCACCCGATGCAGAGTGCCGGCGGCTTTCCGGCGGGCGTCGCCGGTTCCGGCGCAAGATCGTTGGCCAGAAGCTTACGGATCCGGCTGACATTGAGTTCGCCGAAACGGAAGAGTTCCGCCTTGCCCTCCACCGGGATCCCGGCGGCGCGGCACGCTTCATAGACGATGGGGTCCCCTTCTTCCACCACCACGCAGCGTTTGACCGAAGCGGCAAACTTCCGGATGCGCTCCATGGGGAGGGGATAGGTGAGGCCGATCTGGAGAATGGAGGCTTCCGGCGCGGCATCCCGGGCATGCATGGCGGAAATGCCGTTGACAATGATACCCAGTTCCGGACTCTTGCGGAGTTCCCGGATGAATTCGCCTTTTTCATCATTGACCCGGGCGATGTCCGCCAGTCTCGCCCGGAGTTTCCTGTGGGCGATCCGGGCGAAGGCCGGGACCATGACATTGCTTTTGACATCTTTGGTATAGCTGACAACCGGGGCCGCTTCGGGCTCCGCCGGAAGCATGACGCACTTGGAGTGGCAGACCCGGGTGGTCATCCGGAGGAGCACCGGGGTACGGTATTCTTCGGAGAGCTCAAAGGCCCGCCGGGTGAAATCGTAGGCGTCCTGGGAATCCGCCGGTTCCAGCATGGGAACTCCGGCGGCGGCGGCGTAGCGCCGGTTATCCTGTTCATTCTGGCTGGAGGCCATGCCCGGATCATCGCAGCTTATGATCACCAGTCCTCCCGGGGGCCCGGAATAAGCGATGGTGAACAGCGGGTCCGCCGCCACATTCAATCCCACATGTTTCATGGTGACCATGGCGCGGCCGCGGGCAAGAGCCACGCCGATACCGACTTCCAGCGCCACTTTTTCATTGGGCGCCCATTCGGCGCTGCCGCCCAGAAGTGAAAAGTTTTCCAGGATTTCCGAGGACGGGGTCCCGGGATATCCCACGCCGCGGGTGACTCCGCAATCGTGCGCGGCACGGGCAATGGCCTCGTTGCCGCTGGCAAAGATTTTTTCCATTTCTATACCCTTTCCTTTCTGAAATTATGACTGCATTTTCGCGATCAGCGCGTCCTGGGTTTCCCCGAGGTCTGCGATTTTTTCCGACATATTGTCCGCTTCGCCGGCTTCCAGCTCGTGCCTGGGGGAATTGAGGAGCCGGAGGAGTTCATCCAGGTAAATGGAAATTTCCGCAAGTTTCCGCATTTCCGGAGCAGGAAGGGTCTCCGGGTGTTCCACCGAATTGAGAAATTCAATTTTGGTGTCCAGAAGTTCCAGGATCTGTCCCCGGAGTTCCGCTTTTTCCGAATCGTTTTCACGGTCGTAGTTGGCCGTATAGGTTTCCCAGCGGTCCTCCACCATATTGTGGAACACCGCCTCCTGGGCATCATCGGCAAACTCGAGTTTCCTGCCGCCGAAACAGCGGCGGAAAAATTCATCGTAATCCGGCGCCCGGAAACTGGCGCTGTCAAGGATGTAGCTGTCGATTTCCACCGGGGTCAGGAGGAGTCCGAGTTCCCGGAGAATCTTGGCAAAATCTTCCGTTTCGCCCCGGGAAATACGCACCTCTTCCGGCAGCCGGTCATGGTGATGGCCGCCGCAGCCGCATTCGTCATGATCCTCGTCCTCATCTGCTTCGGCCTCTTCCATTTCGGGGTCGAATGCATCATCGGCACAACAGGCGAGAACCGTATGGTCTTCCTGATAACGGATCTCGATGCGGTCCGTTTCCCGGATGAATTCATCCACGGAACGCATGGCTTCCGGTCGCAGGAAGAGTTTCTCCCCGCCGAAGAGAAAGCCCCATGCCAGCTGTTCTGGAATGTCGAAATAGTGTTCAAAACGGCCGATGACTTCCTCCAGCACATCGGCCATGGCGTCCGTCCATGCCCGGCCGGCCTCCGTGTCCCGCTTCTCCGCAGGAAGATGACGGACCGCGATCTCGCCGGAGGCGTAATCCCTGACCGTGCACAGGAGGGCATCTCCGGCCCGGAATCCGTTGCGCTCATAAAAATCCCGCATGTCAAAAACGGTGATGACGGCTTTGCCCGCCGGGGAAGGGGATTGCTGAAGTGCCATATTTGCCGGATTGTCTGCGGCCAGAAAATCGAAGAGCTGCTCGCTCCCCAGGAGGAGAAAGTAGTTGTAGATCATATCCACCCGGGCGGTGAAATCCTGCAGGGGGAAGGGCTTGCCGGTCTCTTCGTCAAAGAGGACGGCTTCGGACGGGAAGATTGCGCTGGAGACCCAGCCCGCCGTCCGGTGTCCGGGGATGAGAATTCCCTGCTGGAGCTCAAATTCATCCGGAGTGATAAGAAAATTTTTACCGGTGAAGAATTCCGCCCGGCCGCAGATATGGTCCTCGTCGGCGCAGAAGAGACTTTCATCGGCATCCAGCGTCCGCAGGACCCGGTTGATCATATCTTCGTCAGTCGCTTTGGCGCCGAGGCGGGTCAAAACATCGGAAACCGTAAAGTGCCCCCCGCCGCACATCCTTGCTGCGGCCGCAGCTTCCTCAATCTGTGCAGCCGTGACGGACGAGGTCCCGGAAACATCCGGTTTTTTTCTGCTCATAAGTTCACCCCGGCAATTTGGGAAAGTTTTTCAAAAAGGAATTTCCGCAGCAGGACATCCAGATCCGCCTGCTCCATCGTTTTCAGCTGGTCCACGGTCACGGCGTCTTCGATGCGGAACATGCCGCTTTTCAGCCGGCGCAGAGCTTTCAGTGTCCCGAGGCACCCCAGTTCCCGTCCCAGATCGGAACAGAATGTCCGGACATAAGTGCCCTTGGAACAGTGCATCACAAAGTCACATTCCGGAAGTTCCAGCCGGGTGATGTCGAGTTTGTGGATCGTGATCTCCTTTGCCTCCCGCTCCACTTCGATCCCTTTTCTTGCCAGTTCGTAAAGTTTTTTGCCGCCCACTTTCACGGCGGACACCATGGGGGGAAGCTGCATCCGGGTGCCGGTGAATTCTGTGAATTTATCCCGGAGCATGGTTTCCGTGACAAGGTGCCAATCTCGCGTCTCCGTCACATTTCCCGTCAGGTCTCCCGAATCGGTTTCTTTGCCGAGGAGAAGTGTTGCCTCGTAGATTTTGTCCTCGCCGCTGAATTTCTGGCTCATGGCGGTGAATTTCCCCAGTACCAGCACCAGAAGTCCGGTGGCTGCCGGGTCCAGGGTGCCGCAGTGACCGACTTTCGGCACATTGAATCTGGAACGGACGAAATTCACCACGTCAAAACTGGTCCAGTCCGCCGGTTTGTCCACCAGCAGGACCCCATTGGAGGAAAAGACCGGCAGATGATGTTTTTTCGGATTGTATCTCACAGGAGCTTCCCCACTTCCTCGCGGAGCATTGCCGCCGCACTGTTCAGATCGCTGGTTTTCAGGGTGACTCCGGCCGCCATTTCGTGGCCGCCGCCCCCCAGTTTACGGGCCAGCGGTCCTACCGGACAGGCCGGATCCTTGCTCCGGAGAGAGACTTTGACCTGTCCCCCCGCGAGGTACAGCAGAACCGCGATTTTCACACCGCTCAATTCCCGCAGAAGTTCGATCAGCATTTCTCCGTCCCGCATGCTGAATCCGTATTTGCGGAAAAATTCGTCCGGCAGTGCCGCCCAGGCATAACGACCGTCGAAATCCACTTTGCTGTAATTCTGCACCATGTCCGCTTCAAAGAGCTGCTGGTTCCGGGATTTGCTGAAATAAACCGCCTGAATGACCTGATCGTGATCCGCATTGTTTTCCAGAAGCGATGCCACGAGCCGGTGGGTGTCCGGCGAGGTATTGCTGAAGCGGAAGGCTCCTGTGTCCGTCATGATCCCGAGGTAGAAAAAGGTAGCCGCCTGAGGCGTCATTTTCCATCCGATGAGCGCCGCGATCCGGACCAGAATGGCGGAGGTCGCCGCCGCATCCGGAACCACGCAGCTCCACTCCGCCTGAACATTGTTGTCGCCGTGATGGTCGATATTGAGAATGCTGATGTCCTGTGGAGGATAGTCGGTCCCTGATCCCATGGCCACCCGGTCATTCCGGGCGCAGTCCAGCACGATCAGCGCATCATATTGCGTCAGACCGCCGGCAGGAAATTCTGTCAGAAAATCCGCATTGCGGACAAGGGGCAGATATTTTTCCGGCAGCGGGTCCGGGAGAAGCACCTGCGCCCGGCGGAGATTGCCGCGCATCAGAGCTCCCAGTCCCAGCGCGGCCCCCAGCGCATCACCGTCTGGCCGGACATGGGTCACAATAAGGACATTGTCCAGCTGCCGCAGTACGTCGGACGCATAAACGGTATCCATTTTTCGGTTAAGCATGAGACTTACTCCCGGTTTTCGCCGGAGGGCTCCCGGTGTGCTTCCTGTTCCCGCAGAAGTTCCAGCACCCGGTCGCCTGCCGCCTGACGGTCATCCAGGTCGAATACCAGTACCGGCGTATGTTTGAACCCGAGGTTTTTTGCCAGCTTGTGCTGCCAGTCCGGCCGCATTTTATTGAGGTGGTGCATGGCTGTTTCCCGGGCGGGAACTCCGCCTCCGAAAACGCTTACACTGACGGCTGCATTGCGCAGATCAATGCTGCACCGGACCTCGGTCACGGACACCAGGACACCGGAGAGCTCCGGCACCGGATCCCGCTCCAGCAAGCCCGCCAGCTCACGCTTGACCAGCTCATTGACCCGAGGCATCCGGTCAATTTTGCCGCTCCGCTCCGGAAGTGTTGAATCCCGCCGCATCAGAGAGTTGCCTTTTTGAGTTCGATTTCAAAGAATTCGACTTCATCTCCGGGTTCGAAATCGGCGAAATTGTCCAGCCGGATCCCGCATTCCAGACCTGCTTTGACTTCCTTGACATCATCTTTGAAGTGTTTGAGGCTCACCACCGCTCCTGTGTAAATGAGTTCCCCGTTCCGCAGGACCCGTGCCTTGGCATTGTTCTTCGCCACGCCGGATTCCACCCGGCAGCCGATGACCTTGAAGCCCTTGGAAAGCTCGAAGATCTGGAGGATTCTCGCTTTCCCGAGGTTGGTTTCCCGTTTTTCCGGTTCCAGTTTGCCGGCCAGAGCATCGGTGATGTCCTCGAGGAGTTCGTAAATGACACTGTACAGCCGGATCTCCACGCCTTCCCGTTTGGCCAGATCGTTCACTCCGGGGTTGACCCGGACGTGGAAGCCCACGATGATGGCTTTGGAAGCCGCAGCCAGCATGACGTCGTTTTCCGTAATGGCTCCGACGGCATTCATGAGAACTTCGGATTTGACACGGTCCCGGGGCAGTTTGGCCAGGGACTGTTCAATGGCTTCGCCGGAACCGCGGACATCGGATTTGATGACCAGATTCAGCGTCTCCAGCTCGTCGCTGGAGAGCTTGCTGAAGAGATCATCCGCCGTCAGCATCGCCGGAGCCTTGGAAGCCATGGCTGTGCGTTTTTCGGCAATGCGCTGTTCTGCTTCCTGCCGTGCCTGCTTTTCCGAAGGCATCACCACCAGCTGGTCACCGGCTTCCGGTACGCCGGAAAGGCCCACGACTTTCACCGGAACGCTGGGGCCGGCGGACTTGAGGCGCTCGCCCTTGTCGCTCAACAGGGAACGGACCTTGCCGTAGCAGTCGCCGCAGAGAGCGATGTCGCCCACCCGGAGTGTCCCGTCCCGGACCAGAACGCTGGCTGTGGGGCCGAGACCCTGTTCCATCTGGGCCTCCAGAACCACCGCTTCGGGGGATTTTCTGGGATTGGCCTTGAGTTCCATCATTTCCGCTTCCAGGAGGATCCGGTCCAGGAGATCATTCAGCCCCTGACCGGTCTTGGCGGAGACCCGGACTGCGGCAACGGTGCCGCCCCAGTCTTCGCTTGGAATATTGTTCTGCTGCATCTGACGCAGGATCTTATCCGGATCCGCATCGGGCAGGTCGATCTTGTTCATGGCCACAATTACGGTGACTTTGGCGGCCAGTGCGTGGTTGAGGGCCTCGATGGTCTGCTCCTTGAATCCTTCGCTGGCGGCCACCACCAGCACGGCAATATCCGTCACGTTGGCGCCGCGGGCCCGCATGCTGGTGAAAGCGGCATGTCCTGGGGTGTCGATGAAGGTGATCATCTTGCCCTGATAACGGATGGTGGATGCGCCGATGTGCTGGGTAATGCGTCCGGCTTCCTTGTCCACCACATGGGTATGCCGGACCGCGTCCTGCAGCGAGGTTTTGCCGTGGTCCACATGGCCCATAAAGGTCACCACGGGGGGACGCTCCACCAGAACTTCCGGCGCAGGAGTCTCCTTGGGTTTCATCTGGACCGGTGTTGCCGGAACAGGAACCGGCGGCTTGGCCGGCGCGGGACCGGTTTCGATCTCAAAACCGAACTTTGCACAGATTTTCCTGGCATTGGGCTCGCTGACCTGCTGATTGATGCCGGCAAGTTCTCCGAACTGCATCAATGCGGTAATGACTTCGTTGGGTTTCTTTCCGAGGGCCTCCGCAAGAGTCCGCACAATGATCGGAAATTCCAGCCGGACTTTTTGGAACGCTGCCGCCGGAGCGGGCACGGGCTTT
>DCGO01000102.1:16171-19207 GCA_002314605.1 Lentisphaeria bacterium UBA1776
GCTTTGCCGCCGGAGCGGGCACGGGTGCGGGCTTTGCCGCCGGAGCGGGCGCGGGCTTTTCCACCGGTTTCGCCGCCGGCTTTGGCGCTGTTTTTCCGGCAGTTTTCTCCACCGTTTTGGCGGTTTCTTTTACCGCCTGCTTCGCAGCCGGCTTCTCCGCCGCTGCGACCGTTTTTTTTGCGGTACGGGAGGTTGGTTTTGCGGTCTTTTCTTCTGCGGACGCCGTTTTCTTCGTGGCAGTTTTCCTGACCGTTTTGGCTGTTTTCTCCCCCGTGGATGCGGTCTTGGCCGCGGCAGTCTTTTTCGGCCTGGTCTCCTTCTCTTCCGTACTTTTTGCGGGCGTTTTCTTTGCCTTGGTTTCTTTGACGGCGTTCGAATCGGTTTTTTTCGCCGTTTTCTTTGCAGCGGTCTGAGTTGATTTTGCCGCCTTGGCGGCTTTGACACTCTTGCCGGGCTCCAGCTCTTTTTTCAATTCATTTTCGTTCAATTTGTCCTCCCGACGTTTCTCTGATGTGCCCCGCTCAGCCTTTCAGCCGGGCCAGCGCCTGTTCCATTTCCTGTGTGTCAATATTTTCAATGGCGAAAAGGGTATCCTCTTCTGCAGCCCGGACTCCGTCTGCAGTGACGAATCCGGCCCGGACGAGTTTATCCGCCGTTCCCGTGGAGATCCGGAGCACGCCGGCCAGATCCAGCGCCGCCCGGTTGATCTTTTCCTCAATGCCGCCCTCGATCAGAATGCTGATGTTCCAGCCGATGAGCCGGCTGCTCAGACGGACATTCTGTGCCTTTTTCCCGAATGCCAGCTTGGACTGGTCCTCCGTCACATGGACGATGAGTTCGTGACGCTCTTCATTCACATCCACGGACTGGACCTTGGCCGGCTGAAGGGCGTTGGCGGCAAATTTCCGGATATCTTCATCGTAGGGAATGACATCGATACGCTCTCCGTTCAGTTCGTTGGTGATGCCTTTCACCCTGGCTCCGCGGATGCCGACGCAGGCCCCGACGGCATCCACACGCGGGTCGCTGCTGGTGACGGCAAGCTTCGTCCGGCTGCCCGCCTCGCGGGCGATGGCGGCAATCTGGACCACGCCCTCGTGAATTTCCGCTACCTCGATCTCAAAGAGGTGCTTGACCAGTTCCGGGCAGGAGCGGGAAACGATGAGGCAGGGCCCCGGGGAGGTGACGTCAATTTTCATCAGAACACAGCGGATGTGGTCTCCCGGCATGTACTGCTCGCCGTGGACCTTGTCTTTCGGTCCCATAATGCCTTCCGCCCGGCCGAAATCAATGATGAGACTGCCGTTGTCAAACCGGCGCACTGTTCCGGAAATGATCTGTCCGACCTGATCGGCAAATTCGCCCTGGACGGTAAGCTTTTCCGCCTGACGGAGCTGCTGCATGATGGCCTGCTTGGCAGTCTGGGCGGCGATCCGTCCGAAATTGCGGGGGGTCACTTCCCAGTCCACGACGTCCCCGACTTTGGCATCCGGCAGGACCTCCCGGGCGCGGGCCAGCAGCAGCTGGTCGTTGTTGGGGGTGGCATCCACGATTTCCAGTTTGGCCCATACCTGGATCCTGCAGGTCGCCGGATCAATTTTAATCGAGAGCTCGCTTGCCGGATGGATGCTCTTGCGGGAAGCGGTCAGAATGGCCGTTTCCAGCGCTTTGATGAGAAGATCGCGGCTGATACCGCGCTCGCGCTCAATGGACTCCACAATCGTCAGCAGTTCATTCAACATTTCCGATTCTCTCCTTTCCGTAAAAATAAAAAGCGGGACAAAACGCAGTTTCTCCCACTTTTTTACCTCGAATTGTCGTGACAAAGCAGGGGAAGAACGACGCCGTACGCTTTCTCCTCCACAACAGCACGGGCATAATATAGTGCATCTAAAGGAAACAATCAAGTTTTTTTCCATTTTTTTTTCACGGCCCGGTCCCGGATTTTTCAACGTGCAAATAAGCTGCTGCACCGGGACCGGTCTTGTAATCGGCTGCAAATGTGGTATAGTATCTTTTCGTGTTATCTGGCAATCAAACTCGAAATCATGAGGTTGACATGGAAGACTTTGAGTTTCTGAACAAGATCGAACGGGATCCCGGCAATCTGATCAAGGCATTGCAGGCGGTCCAGGGGTTGTACGGATTCGTTTCCGACGATGCCGTCCTGGCTGTGTCTGCGTATTTCGGTGTGCCGGAGGCGGAAATCGAGGGCGTGCTGAGTTTCTATGCCCAGTTCAAGCGGGTCAAGCCCGGCCGCTTCAGGATCGCCATCTGCGACGGTACCGCCTGCCATATCAAAGGCGCTCCCCAGATCCGGCAATGGGTTTCCGCGGAACTTGGAATCCGGCCCGGAGAAACGGATGCCGAGGGGCGGTTTTCTTTGGAAGTTGTGGCTTGCCTCGGGTGCTGCTCGCTGGCCCCCGTCATGAGCATCAACGGCCGGGTTTACGGTAAACTGGACCGCAAAGGGGTCTCCCGGATTTTGAAGGAGTATGCTGCCAAATGAGTAAGATTGCAAAGATTCGGGTGGGGACCGCTTCCTGCGGGATCGCCGCCAATGCCGGTGTGGTGCTGGAGGCCCTGCAGACTGCCGTCAGGGATATTCCGGTGGAAGGCACCGGCTGTATCGGCCACTGCTATGCAGAACCGCTGGTGGAAGTGCTGACGGATGCGGGGGAGAGCATTTATTACTCCCATGTCAGGCCGGAAGATGTGCCGAACATCCTTGCCATGGGGGAGGCGGGCCGTTTCGTGATTCCCGAAGGTCGTCGCAAACGGGAGTTCGTAAAAGTTCTGAAGCTGGCCGGCCATGTGAATCCGGTGTCCTATGCAGACTATGTTGACAACGGCGGCTATCAGGGATTGGAGCGGGCCCTTGCCATGGCGCCTGAAGCGATCGTGCAGGAAATGCTCGTCTCCGGCCTCCGGGGACGGGGCGGCGGCGGTTTCCCCACCGGCCGCAAATGGAGTTTCCTCGCTGCCAAAGAGTCTCCCGAAAAAATTCTGATCTGCAATGCCGATGAGGGCGACCCC
>DCGO01000084.1:0-483 GCA_002314605.1 Lentisphaeria bacterium UBA1776
GGAAGAGTCCTTCGTGGTCATTGGCGAGAAGACCGTTACGCCGGATCTGCCGCTGACAGCTGAAACAGTCAAACTGACTGAAGGAAGCAAAATGGGTGTCGAGGAAGATGCTGTTGTGGATGCCGGAACGATTGTAATGAGCGGTGAGACTGCCATAGTCAACAACGGTACGGTGTCGGCGGAAACGTTGAGTGTTACCGGTCAGGAGAACTTCATTTCCGGCAATATCGTCAGAGCTGACGCCATCGCCCTTGCCGAAAATGCGGAACTCAACATCGACAAGGATCAGTACGACAGCTTCATGGACGGTGCCGACTTCACGACGGCCGACGGCAAATTCATCGTCTCTTACTCCATCGGCAATGCGCTGCGTCCGCAGGACATTGATGCGCTGATGAACAAGGCCAATATCGCGAATGTCGAGTTCGGACAGGATCTGATCGACATCAGCAAGCTGAATTTCAAGAGCACCAAGGAAACGAC
>DCGO01000084.1:590-19128 GCA_002314605.1 Lentisphaeria bacterium UBA1776
CCGGGAGATCAACCTTGAAGAAGGCAGCAACAAGATCCAGATCGACAAGGATGCCGACGTGGAGATCCTCTCCAATCTCGACAACGTCAGCAAGGTTACGAGCGCCAAAGGTTCGACCGTCACGACGGGCGACATCAGCTTCCAGAATGGGCGCAATGCCACGCTGAAGGCCGAAGGCGCATCCTTTGAAGCGGGTTTCATCTCCGGGACCTCCAACAGGAGCACCACGGTCACCGTCGGCAAAGAAACCGTTTTTGAATCCGGCAACATCGTGCTGGGAGAAAAGAACGACAAGATTACCGCCGGCAAGGGCTCCGAGGTCTATATCGGCAGCGGCGTCTCCGATGAGGTGTTCTACGGTGCAGCCATGGACTTCGGTGCAGGCAACGATACGCTGAAGGCGGAAGGCGAACGGTTCGTTGCCGGCGAGATCAACTTCGGTAACGGCAACGATACGCTCTCTACCGGCAAGGGTACGACCTTTGGCACCCTGAAAAGCAAGACCGGAAGCTGGGAGGATCCGACCGACCTCCAGTTTGCCGACATTGCATTCGGTGACGGCAATGACAAGCTCACTACCGGCAAGGAGTCCATCTTCGCCGCAGGCGACGTCAGCAGCGCCGAAACGATCAGCCTCGGGTCTTACAGCACGACGCGGTTCGGAGACATCGAAGGGACGAAGAAACTCACCATCGGCAATGGTTCTGCCAAGAATGGCGGTGCGGCTCTTGCCGCCGCAGACGTCAAGGGAACGACTGCCAGCGACACCTTCAATTTCGGCAGTTACAACGCTGCTGTGCTGACAAGTCTCGACTTCGGCGACGGCAACGACACGCTGAAGCTCGGTACCGGTTCCAAGGTCGTCATTGATGAAAGCCTCGATTTCGGCAACGGCACCAAGGACAAACTGTCCATCGGCAAGGGGGCCACTCTGACGGTGGCCGATCTGAACGTGAACAGTCTCGAAACGCTCTCCATGAGCAAGGATTCGGTACTCTACCTCAGCATTGATACTCAGGTGGACGCCGCCAGGGAGAAGTGGTCCAAGTACGCCGATCAGATCAAACTCGCCTGATCCTGCGGCAGGTGACCCGTCTGCGGGGTGACCCGCAGACGGATCCGTATGAAATGCAGCGGAGGCTGTTCCGGAAACGGAACAGCCTCCGTATTTTTGTGCGCACGGCAGGTTCAGCAGGAGCAGCTTTCCCCGGACCGCAGTACCGGCGCCTTACGCAAAGCGCCGTGCGTCACGCAGGGGGCATTATTCCTGCACTTCCATCCCGTCGGTAATAAGAATTTCCCGCTTGCTGCCGCCGGGAAGCGGACCGCTTACCACGCCCCGCTGTTCAAGGTCGTCGATCAGCTTGGCGGCGGTGTTGTACCCGATGGTCAGCCGGCGCTGAAGGTAACTCGTGCTCACCTTCCGCTCCGTCAGGATGATTTCCAGCGCACGGGTCATAAGAGGACTGTCCCCGGGCCGCAGGTATTTGGCGATAAGGGGCGCCAGATTCGGCGGCAGATCCTCCAGATCATCCTCCGGATCCGGTTCGCCGGAATACTCCGGCTGGGGAGCATAATCCGGAATGTCGGCACTTTCGTCATGCTCGGCAGCTTCCTCTTCGGCAATAACCTGCTTGTCAAAGAACTGGGGCCGCTGTTTGGAGACAAAGGCCACAATTTCCTTGATATCCTTGTCGTCCACCATGGCCCCCTGGATACGCTCGAGGTCGCTGCACCCGGGGGGGATGAAAAGCATGTCGCCCCGGCCCAGAAGCATTTCGGCCCCCATTTTGTCCAGAATGACCCGGGAATCAATGCCGCTGGAAACTTTGAAGGCGATCTTGGTGGGAAGATTGGCCTTGATGACACCGGTGATGATATTGGTGCTGGGCCTTTGAGTGGCAATGACAATGTGGATGCCGGCGGCACGGCCCTTCTGGGCGATCCGGGCGATGGAGGTTTCCACATCGCTCTTGGCATCGGTCATCATAAGGTCGGCAAGCTCGTCCACAATGACAATGAGCAAAGGCAACTTGTCCGGAAGGGGCAGCCCGTCATCGTCCAGAGGAGGCGCCGTATTGGTCACCGGACGGGCATTGTAGTCGTGGAGCTTCTTGACGCCCGCCTTGGCCAGGATCCGGTAGCGCTTTTCCATTTCGTTCACCGCCCAGCGGAGGGCGATGGGAACTTTCCTGGAATCGTTGATCACCGGGGTGATGAGGTGGGGCAGAGTCTGATAATCGGCCATTTCCACCACTTTCGGGTCCACCAGGATCAGCTTCAGTTCTTCCGGCGAAAAACGGAAAAGAAGACTCATGATGAGGGTATTCATGCACACGCTCTTGCCGCTGCCGGTGGACCCGGCGATCAGGAGGTGGGGAGCTTTAGCCAGATCAAGGATGGCGGCTTTGCCGGCCACGTCTTTTCCCAGCACAATGGGGATCTCCGCCCGGCTCTGGCTCCACTCCGGCATCTCCATGACCTGACGCATGAAAACCGCTTCCGGTTTCCTGTTCGGGATCTCCACCCCCACCGCCGAACGGCCGGGAATGGGTGCCAGAATACGCACGCTGGTGGCGGCAAGGTCCATTTTGATATTGTCTTCGATGCGGGTAACTTTGTTGACCGGAACCCCCTGATCAAGCTTCACTTCGTAGCGCGTTACCCGGGGTCCGGAAATATGCCCCTGCACGGAACCGGCCACATTGAAACTGTCCAGGGTCTGCTGAAGTTTCTCCTTGGTGCTCCGGATCTCCTCCAGGTCTTCGCCGGAAGAATCGGCCCCCTTGCTCAGCTGGAAAATCTGAGGAAGGGTGTATTTTTCCAGCGGGACCGAAGCAGCCGCCTCCGCATTCACCGTGATCCGGGTATTCGGGACCGGTGCCGGCGACGCGGCGGGAGCGGCCGGTTTTTCCGGCACCGGAGAAGCCGGAACCGTTTTTTTCTCCGGTTCCAATGCCCCGGGAGCGGGCTCGGGCGGCAAAGCCGGTTCCGGCTTTGCGGATACCATTTCAGGCTGCGCCGGAACGGAAGGCTCCTGAAAAAGCTCACCGGCATTCTTTTCAGTCAGTTCAGAAGCCGGCAGCTCAGCCTTTCCGGCCATGGCAGCACGCAGAAGTTCAAGACGGCTCATGGGTTTCACCGGTTCGGGAGCCGGTTCAGGAGCAGGAGCCGATTCGGGGACTGAAGCAGCTTTCGGAAGAGGAGCGGGAACCGGTTCAGGAGCGGGAACCGGTTCAGGAGCCGGAGCCGCTTTCGGAGCAGGAACGGGAGCGGGAACTTCCGGGACCGGTTCCGGCTCAAGGGCCCTCTCCCCGCCGGCGGCCTGCTTCTCCATGGCGGCGGCAGCACGCTGGGCCAGAAGTCCCTGAACCGATGGCAGAGGCGGCATTTTTTCCGCCGCGTGAACCAGAAACTGGTGGAAGTCCGCCAGATAAATCATGATAAAACCGGCCGTCAGAAAAGTCCAGCCGGTGATCATGGTGCCCACCGAACCGATCAGCTGGCGCAGATATCCCTCATACAGCTTGCCCACCCTGGGACCCGCCAGGATCTGCCCGAGGACTCCGCCGGAAATGCCGCTGCCGGCGGCATCCTGCCGCCCCAGCCCGAGAGACGCGGTGATCTCCGCAAAAGACTCCGGCGAAATGCCGAAAAGCAAAATAGAGCCAAAAAGCATCATCCCCGCTCCGGCCAGAAAACGCTTGCGGTTGGCCGGTCCGGGAAGCAGCGCCCGCACAGCACCGAAACAGACCAGCGCCACAACCACATAGGCCCCCAGCCCGAATCCCAGAAAAAGACTCTGGGCCAGCCATGCCCCGAGCCGCCCCACATAATTGACGGGCATGCCCTCCACCCCGCCGCTCAGAATATCATTGTCACCGGGTGTGTAGGTGGCAATGGCCAGAATGAAAAGCACCGCCAGTGCAAAATAAAACAGGGACCGGACCCGGAAACGGGAACCGGAAGATTCGGAATTTTCTCTTTTTGAAATCGTCATTTTCTTTGTCAGCCTTGCTGGGGACACCCGGAAAAAATCGGAGGTTCCCTTGAAAAAATTGTTGATCGGTGTTAAAATAACTTGTGAACATTTTTTTTCAAGAACCGAAAGGAAGTTTATTGTGGCAAAAATCGTCAATCAGGCCCTGCTGAACGAAATGCTCGCAGAAGCGGAGCAGAGTCCGCGCCGCCGGGCACATCGGAATTTTCACGATTCTCTGGAAGACCCCATTCACCGCCTGCTGATCGGCGCCATGCCGGATACGGTTTTTCCCATCCACCGCCACCGGGACAAGTTTGAACTTCTGACCGTCCTGCGGGGCCGGGTCAAAGTCACCCTTTATGCCGATGACGGCACTGTCCTCACCGAAGAGATCCTGGGTCCGGAGACCCCCTGCCGCGCCATGGAGATCCCCGCCGGGACTTTCCACGGAGATCAGGTGCTGGAACCCGCCGTCATGCTGGAAGTCAAACCCGGCCCCTACGTTCCCGTGGGACCGGAGGACACTCTGACTCTCCGTTAGACTGAATATCAAACCATGGGAAATGCAGGGTTTTATGCCGGAAACATCTTTAAGCAATCAGCAGATTCAGCGTCAGGAACAGCAGCTTTCCGCACGGCAGCTGCAGTCCCTCGAACTGCTGCAGAAACCCCTGCCGGCCCTGCTTGAGGAACTGCATACCCAGCTGGAACGGAACCCGGTGCTGGAAGCGGACATTTCCTCCATGGAAATCCCTTCCGGCGACCCCTTGAGCACCCCTGAACCGGCGGACCCGGAAGGCGACGGGGACGACCATTTCGCCGAATCTCCCCCCGGATCTGACGCCGGAAGTGAAAATGACTGGGATGCCGGATCTGCGGTCCCTTCCGTTCCGGAGGCCGCCACCGACTGTTTCCGCACCATTTCCAGCGAGAAAACCCTGGAACAGCACCTGCTGGACGAACTGGCCCTGTCCGGAGCCTCCGGCAAACTCCGTCAGCTTGCGGAATGGGTCATCAGCGGCATTGACGATTCCGGGTACTTGCGCACCCCGCCGGAAGACCTGGCCATGGCCTCAGGAGCTTCCATGGCGGAAATTCAGGAGGCCCTGAAACTGGTCCGCTCCTTTGACCCCGCCGGTGTGGGGGCCTTCACTCCTCAGGAGTGTCTTCTTCTGCAGCTGGACCGCCGTCCCGATGCGGATCCCAGACTCAAAGAACTGGTCCGGGACCATCTGCCCGATGTAGCCCGGAACCAGCTTCCCCGGATCGCCCGGGCCATGGACCTTCCCCTGCAGGAAATCTCCCGCCTTACGGAAGAACTCAGAAAACTTGACCCTTACCCCGGTGCGGCCCTCTCCCCGGCCCACGCCCCCTTTGTGGCTCCTGAAGCGGAAATCGTCCGGGGCGAAGACGGAACGTATCATGTGGTACCCGGAGAACGCTATATCCGCCTCCGGATCCCGGCCCGCTATTTCTCCATGCTCGAAGACCCGTCCCTCACGCCGGCGGACCGGGAATACATTCAGAACAAAATCAGCGCCGCAAAGGAATTGATCAAGTCTCTGGAATTGCGGGATACGACCATCCGCCGTATCGCCGGCATGATCGCCGATGAACAGCGGGAATTTTTTGATTCCGGCCCGGAACATCTGAAACCCCTGACCATGCGCCGCGCCGCAGAAATCCTTGAACTTCACGAAACCACCGTCAGCCGGGCGGTGGCCGGAAAATATGTGCGGACTCCCCGGGGAATCTTCGAGTTCCGGTATTTCTTTTCCACCGGATACCAGACCAGCGGCGGCGAAGCGGTCTCCAGCCGTTCCGTCCAGGAGCGTCTCCGGCACATCATTGATGACGAAGACCCGCGGCATCCCCTCTCCGATGAGGCCATTGCCGACCTCCTCAAAAAAGACGGTCTCCATGTCGCCCGCCGCACCGTGGCCAAGTACCGCGACCTTCTGGGCATCCCCGGCACCAGCGTCCGCCGTCACCGGGACGGGTAGCACTCCGGTTCAGTCTTTTACGTGGACATCCACCACTTCGCCGCCAAAAAGCTCCAAAACATCCCGGACAATGGGCTGGCGGGCCGCACGGTCCAGCGCGGCAGGATCGTCATTGGCAATGCTGTGACGGGTCCCTTTCTGGGGTTTCGGAACCATGGTCTCCGGTTCCGGAGCCGGCTCTTCTGCCGGAAGCGGGGGCTCTTCCGCCGGGATCGCCGGCTCCGCCGCCACCGGCACAGCTTCTTCTTCCTCATCAGCCGAAGCCGGAGGGAGGACTTCCGTCCCCTGTTCCGTCACTTTTTCAGAAACGGGATCCGGCTCCGGATGGGAGACACTGCATGCATCCACCACCTGCAGGGGGTGACCCGTATCGATTGCAACTTCAGGAAGAGGGGGAGCCGCCGGAACAGGTGCCGGCACCACCGGAAGAGTCTCCTGCCCCCCATGAGTCGTTTCCAGGGTTCTTTCGGGGACAGGCGGCGGGACTGCCGCTTCCGGGGAAACAACGGGCTGTTCCGCCGGAAGAATCAGTCCGGAATCAGACGTTTTTTTTTCCGGAGCCGCCATGACCGCCGGCATGGCCGGAACCGCATTGGGCAGCTGATCCAGAAACTGCAACTCCCCGGCCTGCCGGAGCTGGTTCAGCCTGTTCAGAATGTCGCTCAGCCGGACAGCGTGGGCCTCCCGCACGGCTTTCAGGAGAATGGTTTCAAGATAAACCTGTTTATTCAACGCGTCATGGAGCACTCTTCCGACCGGAGCCAGAATCTCCAGCATGACGGAGGGAGCGTTTTCCGTAGCCCGCCCTGCGGCCTGGGCATAAAAACTCAGGATTTCAGGGTCCTCGTCCAGAATTTCCTCCGGATTTTTCAGCATCCGGGTGATGCGCACCCCTCGAATGGCCGCAAGCAAATCATCATAAAGAGTTTCCAGATTTTTCCCTTTGCCGGAAAGCTGGTGCAGCAAAACGGCCACTTCCCCGGGACGGTTTTCCAGCATGGCCAGCAGCAGCTTCTCCAGATCCCCCCGGTCGGTGAGGCCGAAGAGAGACAGCACCTGCTCCCCCGTAATGGGGTGGCTGTCATCCATGGCAAAAAAGGCGATCATCTGGTCCAGGAGAGACTGGGCGTCCCGCATCCCCCCCTCGGCGGCCCGTGCAATGGCATTCAGGGCACCGGGCTCGATCTTCACCTTTTCCGTCTCGGCAATCAGCTTCAGACGGCCGGCGATCAGCCGGGTGGGAATGGGCAGGAGATCAAATCTCTGACACCGGGAGATGATGGTGGGCAGCACCTGATGGACCTCGGTGGTGGCAAAAATGAATTTGGCATGCGCCGGAGGTTCCTCGATCGTCTTCAGCAGGGCGTTCCAGGCCTGCTTGGTCAGCATGTGGACCTCGTCGATGATGTAAACCTTGTAGCGGCTGGCCACCGGAGCATGCATGACCTCTTCGGAGAGATCCCGCATCTCCTGAGCGGAGTTGTGGCTGGCGGCGTCGATCTCGATCACATCCATGCTGTTGTCGGCGGCAATGGCCCGGCAGGATTCACACTCACAGCACGGCTCCCCGTCCCGGGGATGCTCGCAGTTCATGGCCTTTGCAAAGATCCGGGCCAGGGTCGTTTTACCCACGCCCCGGGGCCCCACAAAAAGATACGCGTGGGCGGTCCGGTCCTGCCGGATGGCGTTTTTCAGCGTCCGCACCACATGTTCCTGCCCCACCACATCGCCGAAGCGCTGGGGGCGCCATTTCCGGGCTATGACCTGATATTCCGCCACAGTGAACCTCTATTTCTCCAGTTTCGCAATTTCCGCGCCGTCCAGGATCTCCTGCTGCAGTGCAAAGATCCGCTTGAGACCGCTCTCCGCCAGATCCAGAAGCTCATTGAGCTGCCTGCGGTCAAAAGGATGGTGTTCCGCCGTGCCCTGCACCTCGATGAATTTACCGGAACGGGTCATCACCACATTCATATCCACGTCCGCCCGTGAATCTTCCTCGTAACACAGGTCCAGCCGGGGTTCCCCGTCAATGATCCCGACACTGACCGCCGCCACCATGTCCCGGAGGGCAAAGGGCATGAAATTCTGCTGACCGTAAGGACTTTGAATAGCCAGTGCCAGGGCCGCAGCAGCACCGGAAATACTGGCGCAGCGGGTGCCGCCGTCGGCATCAATGACATCGCAATCCAGATAGATCGTGTGTTCCCCCAGGGTGTTCAGATCCACTGCGGCCCGCATGGAGCGGCCGATCAGGCGCTGGATCTCCATGGTTCTTCCCCCCTGCTTGCCGGCGGAACTCTCCCGCTTCATCCGGTCCCCGGTAGAGGCAGGAAGCATTCCGTATTCGCTGGTGACCCAGCCGCCGGAAACGTGCTGGGCCTTCATCCACGGAGGCACCCGGTCCTCCACGCTGGCCGCGCAAACCACCCGGGTATTGCCGCAGGAGATCAGCACCGACCCCAGCGGATGGGAAAGAAATCCCTTCTGTATCGTGATGGGCCGCAGTTCATCCGCTGCCCGTCCGTCCGAACGAAGTACCATAAAATCAACCTCTATTTCTTTTTCAACCGTTCCACATCCTCCCGGGCAAAGTCGATGACCTGCCGGAAGACTTCGGCATTTTTTCCGTCCGCTTCCACCAGTGTTTCGTGGGCGTCCAGTACGGTTTTCGCCCGGTCCGCCTCGCTGCGGCCGGCATCCTGCAGAGGAGATGCCGGTCCCCCCTTCAGCTCGTCCGGGATCCGCTCGTGCTGAACAAAAAGTTTCAGGATCCCGATCCCGGAAAGAAGACTTTTGATCTTGCTGTCGGCACCGGCCAGATGAATACTGCAGTTCTGCCGCTTGGCCTTCAGCGCCAGCATGGCCATGACCCCCATAAAGGTACTGTCAACCCCGGCGCATTCGGCCATGGAAAAATAAACCGTTTCACGGCCGGTCAACTTCTCGCAATAATCCCGGAGGGGCATGGCCGTTTCGAAATTTGCCCGTCCGGCAACCTCAAAAAAGGCTCCGCCTTCCAGCGGGGTGATGGTGAGTTTTCCGCTACTCATGACCCTTACTCCAGAACCGCTTTGATCCGGCGGACACCGCTGGAGGAACTTTCTTCCTTGACGATCCGGAAATGGCCCAGGTCACCGGTGTTGGATGCGTGGGGCCCTCCGCAGATCTCGCAGGAAACATCCCCCATGGTGTACATCTTCACCACATCGCCGTATTTATTTTCGAAAACATGCATGGCACCGGCCTTTTTGGCCTCTTCCACAGTGGTCTCCGTACAGACAATGGGAAGTTTCCGGCCAATGGCTTCATTCACCAGATCCTCGGTCTTCTTGAGCTCCTCCGGCGTCATTTTGGCCCCGTGGCAGAAATCGAAACGCAGCCGCTCGGCGGTGATGTTGCTGCCCCGCTGTTCCACATGATCCCCCAGCACTTTGCGGAGAGCCGCCTGCAGCAGGTGAGTGGCGCTGTGCAGCTTGGCCGTAGCCTCGGAGGCATCCGCCAGGCCGCCCTTGAACTTCTGCTCGGCTCCGGCCCGGGACATCTCCTGATGTTTCCTGAACGCCGCGTCAAAGCCCTCCATATCCACCTCAAAGCCCTTTTCCCTGGCCATCTCCACCGTAAGCTCAATGGGGAAGCCGTAGGTCTCGTAGAGGTTAAAGGCGTTTTTGCCGCTGATGATCTTGCGGGTGATGTGAGCCGGGACCCGCTCGATGAGTTTCTCGAACTCTTTGGTACCCTTTTCGACGGTCTGGGCAAACTGGTGTTCTTCCTTGGCCATTTCCGCAAGGATCTTATCCTGGTTCTGCACGAGTTCCGGATACACATCTCCAAGCTGGCCGATGACCGCCCCGGCGACCTTGCCGATAAAGGCCCCCTCGATCCCCAGCTTGCGGCCCTCCCGGATGGCCCGGCGGATCAGCCGGCGCAGCACATAGGGCTGATCCACCTTGCCGGGAGTGATCCCGTCCGCCAGAATAAAGGTCGCCGCCCGCAGATGATCGGCAATGATCCGCTCGCTGGCAGTGCGTTTTTCCGGGGCGGCAATGCCGCGGACGGCATCCAGCGCCGCAAAGAGGGGCGCAAAGATCTCCGTCTCATAACAGCTGCCCTTGCCCTGCAGAATGGCGGTGACCCGTTCCAATCCCATGCCGGTATCCACGTTTTTCTGGGCCAGAGGCTCAAATCTGCCCTCGGCAGTCTTGTTGTACTGCATGAACACATCGTTCCAAATCTCGACCCAGCGTTTATCCTTCGGGTCAAAGACTTCCGGAATCGGGTCCGGACCCGTCCAGTAGAACATTTCCGTATCCGGACCGCAGGGGCCTGTCTGGCCGGCGGGACCCCACCAGTTGTCTTTTTTGCCCAGTCTGGCGATCCTTTCTTCGGGAAGTCCCAGCTGGTGCCACAGATTGAAGGCAAAGTCGTCAAAGGGGGCGTTTTCATCTCCGGCAAACACCGTAACCGCCAGTTTTTCCAGCGGGATGTTGAGATAATCTTTGCCGGTCAGAAACTCGAAACTGAACCGGATGGCGTCTTCCTTGAAGTAATCCCCCAGGGACCAGTTGCCCAGCATCTCAAAGAAGGTGAGATGCACGGGATCCCCGACCTCATCGATATCCCCGGTACGGACACACTTCTGGAAATCGGTAAGCCGTTTCCCGGCAGGATGAGGCGCCCCCTGAAGATAGGGGACCAGCGGGTGCATCCCGGCGGTGGTAAAAAGACACGTTGGATCATTTTCCGGGATCAGCGAGGCGCTCTTGATCTCGCGGTGCCCCTTGCTGACAAAAAAGTCAATGTACTTCCGGCGGATATCAGCGGCTTTCATAACAACAGCAAAACTCCTTGGTTTTTTAGAAATTAGGGTTCAACAATGGCGAACATGAGAGTGATCTCAAAGACTTTGCGGCCCCCGACCCGGATGTGACCGGTGCCCTTGCCGAAACGGCCCTTGGCCGCCGGAAGGACAATGTCACAAACCAGCCGGTCGCCGGGATAAATGGGCGAGAAACATTCGGCCCGCTCAATGCTCATGAAATATCCGATCTTTCCCTCGTTCTCCGGACGGGCAAGCACACTGGCGCAGCCGGACTGGGCCACGATCTCGCACATCAGCGATTCGGGCATTGTCCGGACTCCTTCAAAAATGGGCTCGTTGCCGGAAACATTCTTGACAGCGGCAATGCGGTCTCCCTCCACTTCCGCAATATAGTCGATGAGGAGAAAGGGATACCGGTGGGGCATGAGACTCATCAGCTTCACCGTATCCATGGGAGCGGCATCCGTCAGGTCATACTTGTCAAAATCATCCGGCACACCGGCAGCCTCCGACCACGGACGGACCGCCAGCGTGATCTTCGCCTCGCAGCTCATCCCGGAATGGTTCTCCACCTTGCAGGCGGCAACGACTTCTCCCGGAGTCTCATCCACAATCTCCGCCGAAACTTTGATCCGGTCCCCGGGATTGTTTGGTTTGCGGAACTTGACCCGCTCCACCACACGCATATAGACATCATTTCTGTTCTCCGGGTCCAGTTTCGGCCGGGCCAGAAGTTCGGTGATCTGCTTCATGGCTTCCACCTGCAGCACCCCCGGCAAAATGGGGTGTCCCGGGAAATGTCCCTGAAAAAACAGTTCATTCATGGTAAGAGACTTGTATCCGACGGCATGTTTGTCGTCAAGGATCTCCGCACGATCCAGCATCAGCATGGGAGCGCGCTGGGGAAGGTGCTGGCGGATGGCTTCAAGGCTGTAGAACGTACTCATTGTGCTTTCTCCTGCTGCATGATCATTTTCAACAAGGCTCCGGCCAGTTCCACATTTTTGGGATGCCCCGGCTTGACGGCGACGATTTTTCCACGGACCCGGCGGCCGCAGAGGTAAAGGTCCCCCACCAGGTCCATGATCTTGTGGCGGACGATCTCATTGGTATAGCGCAGTTCTTCTTTGCAGATGATGGCGCCCTCATGGAGAATGGCGGCGGCATCCAGGCTTCCCCCCTTCACCAGCCCCATGGCCAGAAGCTGCTTCAGGTCGTTGAACTGAACAAAAGTCCGGGCCGAAGAAACCTCCTTCCCGTAGCTTTCCGGCGTCACTTCCAGCTCGAAAAACTGGGGGTTAAAGGGACACCCCTCAAAGGACGTCGTGCAGCCGATCTCCAGCTTGTCGGCGGGAGCCATGAAAATTTTCGTATGTCCCCCGTCAATGAAAACAGTCCGGTCCGGCGTAAAATACTTCGCCTCGGCCTCCTGCTGACGGATCCCCGCTTCGCGGATCATATTGACATACGGCATGGAACTGCCGTCGGCAATGGGAGGCTCCATGCCGTCCATCTCGATGACCGCATTGTCGATCCTGCAACCGTGAAGCGCCGACATGATATGCTCAATGGTGGCCACCACCGCCTGACCTTTGGCAATGGTGGTCCCCCGGCGAACATCCACCACATTGGCCGCCAGTGCCCGAACCTCGTCTTTGCCGGGAAGATCCACCCGCCGGAACAGGATCCCGGTATTCACTTCCGCCGGCTGAATGCGCAACGTGGCCCTGGCCCCGGTATGGAGCGATATTCCCGAGACACAGGCGCTGCCTGCAACAGTATTCTGCATTTCCATGGATTTTTTTCCCCTTCGGGTTGAATTTTACAATACTTGCGGCATAATATACTACACTCTTTTTAAAAATGAAAGTCGCAAATGCAACAATCCTCAAAAGTCCTGGCCGTTACCGGTCCCACCGCCACCGGGAAAACCCGCCTGGCCGTCCATCTGGCCCGCTGTTTTGAAGGGGAGATCGTCAGCGTGGATTCCCGGCAGGTTTACCGGGGAATGGACCTTGGCACCGGCAAGGATCTGGCGGATTACGGAGATCTCCCGTATCATCTGATCGATGTGGCGAATCCCCGGGACGAATACAATCTCTACCGTTTCATGCAGGATGCCGCCAATGCCATCTCCGGGATCCTGAAACGGGGAAGACTCCCGGTTCTGTGCGGCGGAAGTGCGTTGTATCTGGCTTCCCTTCTGCAGGATTATCACCTGGAAACCTTCGCGCTGCCTTTCCGGCTGAACGCCCTGACATTGGGCGTCTATTTTCCCCGGGAAACGGTCCGGCGCCGGATCGCCCAACGGCTGGATGCCCGGCTGGACGCGGGAATGGTCGGAGAAGTCCAGAAACTCCATGATCAGGGGGTCAGCTGGGAACGGCTGGATTCCTTCGGTCTGGAATACCGCTGGATCGCCCGGCACCTGCAGGGGATGATCGATTTTGAGGAAATGCGCTCACTTCTCCTGAACAATATCCGGCAGTTCGCCAAACGGCAGGATATTTTTTTCCGGAAGATGGAGCGGGAGGGAGTGGTGATCCACTGGCTCCCGGAAGGGGATCCTGCCGAAGCGGAAAAATTGTGCGGAATGTTTCTCATGGGCGAATCCCTGCCGCCGCCGGTGCTCAGAATAAGCGAGATCAGTTATCCCCGGAAAAACGGGACCCCTCAACTGAAGAGGGGGCTTGAGAGATAGCGGTCGCCGGAATCGGGCATCAGGGCCACAATGGTCTTGCCGGCAAACTCCGCACGGACTGCCAGTTTCAGGGCGGCAAACAGTGCCGCACCGCCCGAAATGCCGATCAGGATCCCTTCTTCACGGGGGGCCCGGCGGGCACAGTCGTAAGCTTCATCTCCGGTAACGCGGATCACTTCATCGATCAGACTGCGGTCCAGCGTTTTCGGCACAAAATTGGCACCGATCCCCTGCAGGGGATGAGGTCCGGCCTTCCCGCCGGAAAGAAGCGGCGAAGCATCCGGCTCCACCGCCGCAATATAGATGCCGGAACGCTGTTCTTTCAAAAATCTCCCGACTCCGCTCAGAGTGCCGCCGGTTCCCACGCCGGCTACAAAAGCATCCGCCGTTCCTCCGCAATCCTCCCAGATCTCCCGGGCCGTGGTCCGGTAGTGGATATCCGGATTGGCCGGATTCTCGAACTGCTGGGGAATAAAAGAACCGGGAGTGGCTTCATGGATGGCATTGGCCCGGTCGATGGCCCCCTTCATCCCCAGGGCGCCTGGAGTGAGTTCCAGTTTTGCTCCGTAGGCCGCCAGAAGTTTCCGCCGCTCCACGCTCATGGTCTCCGGCATGGTCAGGACGATGGGATACCCTTTGACCGCCGCGGCCAGCGCCAGACCGATCCCCGTATTGCCGCTGGTGGGCTCAATGATCAGCGCCCCCGGTTTCAGAACGCCGCGTTTTTCGGCATCTTCAATCATGGCAAGTCCCACCCGGTCCTTGGCACTGCCGCCGGGATTCCGGGATTCGAGTTTCAGCAGGATCCGCACGCCTGCTGGATTCATCCGGTTCAGCCGGACCAGAGGCGTCCTCCCGATGCATTCCAAAACATTTCCCGCGATATTCATCCGCTACCCCTCCTTTTCCTGGTCCAACGCGGTCCGGAAAGCAAAATCCCGGATCGCCAGTTCTTCATTGACATTGAACCGCAGATTGAACAGCAGTTCCTCCGCATTCTTCAGCATTCTGTGCGCCCGTTCTGCATCGATGCTTTCCCCATTCTCAGGAAGAACCGCGAGTTCCGGATTCGGCAGATGTTCCGGTAAAACGCCGTCCGCCAGAAACGCAGTCTCTGCGGCAAATGCATGGATGGCGGAAAGAAACATCCCCCGCATCCGCATATAGGCCCCGGAGGCTGCGGCGTCCCGCTGTTTTTCCAGGCGTTTGGCCATGGCAGGATCAAAATCCGCCGCTTCCCTGAGTTTCGGGGACCACTCATTCGCAACACTTTCTTCGGCATTTTCACGGATGAGCGAGGAGACCCCGATGATCCTGACAGCACATGCCTCCGCCTTTTCGATATCGTTTCCCGCTTCGTAAAACAGTGCGCGGAGGGCTTGAAAAAGCGTTTCACTGCCGGGAAAAACATAGTCGATCTGCAGCTCCGGGAGACGCAGGATCTGACAGCGGGACCGGGTGGTGGGCAGAAGCGCCGAGGGATTCCCCGTTGTAAGGATCAGCAGCGTCCGGGGGGGAGGTTCTTCCAGGGTTTTAAGCAATGCATTCTGCGCTTCGTCATTCATCCGGTCGGCATCGTGGATAATACCGATTTTGCGGGCGGCGCCGGAGGCATCCGTCAGGAAAAAACTGCCGGCAAAATGACGAACCGTATTGGGTTCCGGGTTAAGCCGCTCTCCGACCTGAATCTGATACATTTTTCCCACGGGACTCAGGTGATGGAGTTCCGGATAGGAGCCGTTTTCCAGATGGCGGCACTCGAAACACTTCCCGCAGGGATCTCCGGTCAGTCCCGCTTCCCGGCAAGCGGCCAGACGTGCAAGAGCCACCGCGAAACTCTCACGGGTCTCCTCCCGGTCGGAACAGACAAGAAAGGCATGGGCCAGACGATCCCGCTGCCGGGCGCGCCTGAGACAATTCCACAGTTCCGGATAACGGGAAACAATGTCACGGGAGGAGGTCACAGATGGCCTCCATGACCCGGCAGTGGATCTCTTCCGGTGTTCCGGAGGCGTCAATTCTGCGGAACCGCTCCGGCTCCGCTTCCGTCATGGCCCGGAATCCGGCCAGCACCCGTTCGTGAAAATCCCGGTCCTCGATTTCAAACCGGTCGAAATTTCCGGCGGTGGACGCCCGTCTGTCCGCCCGGGCAAATCCTTCATCGAGAGCAAGATCAAAGAAAAGCGTTCTGTCAATGGTGCAGCCCTGACAGGCGGCGGCACTGGTGGCGGAAATGAATGTTTTATCCATGCCCCTGCCGTATCCCTGATAAGCCATGGTCGAGTCGCGGAAGCGATCGCAGATCACCCATTTGCCGGCATCAAGGGCCGGCTGGATCCGGTACGCCACGTGCTGGGCACGGGCCGCATTCATCAGCATGAGCTCCGCCGCGGGAGTCATCTGTTCCGCCGGATTCCGCCAGTGCTTCAAAAGTTTCCGCAGTTCTTCCGCCAGATCAGTACCTCCGGGTTCCCGGGTAAGCTCCGTCCGGATCCCCCGGGCCGCCAGTGCTTCCGCCAGAAGTTTTGCCTGGGTGCTTTTCCCTGAGCCTTCCGGTCCCTCAAGCGTGATGAAACGTCCGCGCAAAATCCGCTCCGATCTCACTGTGCCGGCGGTACTTCCGGTGCGGGGGCCGTATAACGTGTCTCATTGGCCGAAGCCCCCGGTGTCGCCACATAGGTGCCTTCATCCAAAATCAGAAACACCACGCCCTCTTCCGGAGTGACAGTCGCTTCGATGTTGACTTTTCCGGCCTTGCCTCCCTGAATGTTCCAGAGACCGAGCTGCAGCCCCGCCAGCAAAATGTAGCGCTTCTGACCGGCGGGAACGGTGAAACGGAACCCCACATCTTGAGGCTTGTTGATGCTGGGCAGGATCACCATTCGGTCACAAATGGTGAATTCGATGTTGTTCCAATTCTGGCGACAGGTGACCTTGGGGAATTTCACGCCGTCTTTGCCGACAATCATGATGGCGGCAAAAAGCTCCCGGTCCCGGTTTGCCCGGCGGGAAAAGAGTGTACGGTACCCCTTGTCGATCCCGGCAAGTTTCTGGCCGAAGAGCATATTGGCGGGAGTGATTTCCCGGTTGAAATTCTTCGGCAGAAACATCTGAAGGGTGAGTTTTCCCTTGTTCGGGGTCACAACTTCGATCCCGCGGGGCGTTTCCTTCGGCTGATATTCCGTGTTGATGCTCCAGTATTTCCGGATGGAATTGGCGGAGGTCATGCTGTCCACAACGATCATTGCAGCCGGGACATCCTTGAGCCCCAGGTTGAGGAAGCACATGGCGCGGGTGTAGGCGGAAACTTTGCGGCTGTACGCCGGAGTAAGATCGCTCCAGATATAGCTGAAATACGGTCGGATCCGTCCCGGACCGGAATAGGTGGACAAAGTTCTGCCGATGCTGAAATAGGTCCCGTCCAGACTTGCCGCATCCTTCGGCTGCGTCAGAATCAGCCGCTGACCGCCGTAGTTGCCGTATTCCTTACGGATAAAAACCTCTTCCGGATCATAAGCCAGCATGACATTGTGCACTACCGAGCGCCGGGACACATCGGTCTCCGCATTTTTCCCGGGCTTCATGCGGGCACCCAGATCCGTTGCAAGATTGCCGCGGCAGTAGATCTGGAAGGCCCCGGCATCCATGTGCTGGCGCCTGCCGAAGTGCTTGCCGCCGCCGCGCATCATGGCAATGACATCACTGCTTTTGGCCGTCATATCCCAACCGGTACGGGCGATGACCATGGGAAGCGCCCCTTGAGCGCTGCGGGTATAGGGCAGCAGCTTCACCTCCCGGGCGGGCAGAAGCGCAGGATCGTTCAGAAGCAGGAAAAGCACCGATGGAATGGCCTTGGTGTTCAGCTGTTCAAATTCGCCCTTGATGACAGGATCATGACTGTAAGTGTAGCAGAGGAACAGCGTTTCCGGAATGATCCAGTCGTCGCTGATCTGGGCATCCTCCAGAACCCGCCCGCCGGGAATCGCGGCATACACCCAGTAATACCCGAGGTTCCGGAGCGAGGCATCCAGCACTTCCCGGTTTGCCATGCGCCGGAGAATCCAGGCGATCCGGATATCCAGCGTGGAAGCCTTGCCGGAGGTCTGCACGCTCCGGCCGCTTTTGAACTCCTCGTTTCGCAGGGGGACGAACTCTTCGAAAATGCGGTAGGCGCAGTAATGATAAGGTCTGTTGTAATCCCCGTACAGCGCGATGGCCATGGACAGAGCTTCCTGCGGCATCAAAGACCTGAGCTGGGATGCAAAGGGCGGCCAGGAGGCATCCATACCGGCGGCCTGTTTGAGCATACGGTTTCTCCAGTTCACCTTTTCGGCAGGAGAAAGCAGACCGTAGCACCAGTCGTAAACCAGACTGGCAGTGTAAAGGGTCTTGCGGACCTCGACATCCTGAACAGCCTGTCGGGTCAGGGCATTGCAAGTCAGAGCGACCGCTTCGCCGCCAAGCTGACGATCGCCGGTCATCAGGTACACAAATGCCTTGTCGATGGCGGCTTTCAGCAATTTGTCATTGTATTTCCTGTCTGCTGGGATTTTGAAGGGAATGCCGGCTTGTTTCTTCAGTGCTTTCCAGACCGCGAGGTTTTCACCTTTGCCGAGATTGGCCTTGACCTGGGGCAGCGTGGCCGGAGTAATCCAGAGACGGGGATGGGGTCCCGGCAGAACGGACGGCTTGTAATTTTCCGCTTCCTTCGGGATATTGACAAGCGGAATAACGGCTTTTTCCACAGCGGACTTCGCAGTTGGCTTGGCCGCAGCCTTGGCAGGGGCCTTGGCCGCTGGAGCTTTCACTTCAGCCTTGGCAGGGGCCTTGGCCGCTGGAGTCGCAACTGGTTTTGCTTCAACCTTGGCAGGAGCCTTCACTTCAACCTTGGCAGGGGCCTTCACTTCAACCTTGGCAGGGGCCTTCACTTCAACCTTGGCAGGGGCCTTCACTTCAACCTTGGCAGGAGCCCTCACTTCAACCTTGGCCGCTGGAGTCGCAACTGGTTTTGCTTCAACCTTGGCAGGAGCCTT
>DCGO01000039.1:0-3961 GCA_002314605.1 Lentisphaeria bacterium UBA1776
ATTTTCTTCACGCTTTCAGGAAATTACCTCCCGATGAAAAGAGGAATGGCGGAACAGGAACAAAATTGTGTGACGGTACCCGGCAAAGCCCCAAGCAGCCGGGCCGTTAACCCGTGAAAACGCCCCGGGGTACTCCGGCTTCTCCTGCTGCAGCGCATAGAGGGAAGGCGGAAGCCCTGGCGAAGGGAAAAGGCTTCGTCCCGGGCGAAGACGGCTGAAGCATTGCCCGCTGACGCTCCGTTATGAAGTGCTTGCTCCGCGAAGAAAGATATGAGCCTCTTCATCAAGCTTTCCTTCGTGGAAATGCATTGAAAAAATGTTTGCATGGTGTATATTACAGCAGTTTTCATCAATTCTTCTTGATGTGGCGGTGAAAAAAGAAAGGAAGAAACGTTTATGAAAAAATTGCTGCTGGGATTCTTTGCCGGGATTCTCCTGGTATTGTGCGGAAACATTGTTTTCGCGGAAGACGGGATCACCCCGGAAAAACTGGCTGAAGTCAAACGGGAAGCGGATGCCGGAGACAGGGAAGCTCTGAATGAACTCGGACAGCGTTACTACTATGGCGACGGTGTGGAAAAGGATGAAAAAAAGGCATTTGAGTTCTTCCGGAAATCTGCCGAAAAAGGCTGTCCGGATGGTATTCACAATTATGCCACCTGCTATTTGGAAGGTATTGGAACAGAGAAAAACATATCCAAGGCGATTCCGCTGTTCAAGAAAGCCTCCGCTGCCGGTTCTGTCCTTGCAGACTCCCAGCTTGGAGCCTGTTACCTTTTCGGTTACGGCGTTGAAAAAGATGTTGTCAAGGGGCTTGAATTGACCAAAAGAGCCGCCGGGAAAGGGGATGCCCGGGCTGAATTGAATCTTGGTACATGCTACAGAGACGGAATCGGTGTGGGTAAAGATTTGCAGCTGGCCGAAAAGTGGTACAGAAAAGCCGCGAAAGACGGCGAGAAAGACGCCGAAGAGGCATTGAAGGAACTGAAGGCCCCCGCAAAAAAAACGGAGGACAGTACCCATGCCAAAGGGGCCCAGGAAGATGACGGGGAGCCCCCCCAGGGAAACATGGCTGAAATCAAACGGAAAGCGGATGCCGGAGACGGACAGGCACTGAATGAACTCGGTCTTTGTTATTGCAATGGCAACGGTGTGAAAAAGGACGAAAAAAAGGCATTTGAGCTGTTCCTGAAATCTGCTGAAAAAGGCTGCTCCAGCGGTATTTACAATTCCGCCGTCTGCTGGTTCAATGGTACTGGGACAGAGAAAAACATATCCAGGGCGATCCTGCAGTTCAAAAAAGCCTCCGCTGCCGGTTCTGTCAGCGCAGACTCCATGCTTGGAGCCTGTTATCTTGTCGGTGACGGCGTTGAAAAAGATGTTTTCAAGGGCTTTGAATATACCAGGAAAGCCGCTGAAAAAGGAGATGCCCGCGCCGAACACAATCTTGGCTATTGCTACCGGGATGGAGTCGGTACGGACAAGAATCTGACCCTGGCGGAAGAATGGTATAGAAAAGCCGCGAAAGACGGCCATAAAGAAGCCGAAGAGGCATTGGAGGAACTGAAGGCTCCGGCGAAAGAGCCGAAGATCTATACCGATGCCAGGGATATCCCGGCAGGCTGCAGGAAAACCGGCTCCACGGAGATCAACCGTACGCAGAAGAATTTCTCCTTTTCGATCGGAAAGAAATCGGCGGAGCCTGGCGAGAAGAAAATGACTCTGAGGGAAGAGGTTTTACAGGAGGCCCGCAAGGAAAAAGCAGACGCCGTGCTGATTCTGAAAGAAAAAGGGAATGCTGATAACGGTTATATCGCCGCCGAATTTTACCAGAAGAAATAACCTGGGTATAACGGACAGAACTGTACAAGTCTGTTTCTTGCAGACGCAATACGCCGGCCTCCGGAGTTGTCTTGGAAGTCGGCGTGTTTTATATTGCTTCCGCCGCTATGCTGCCGAATAACTTCAGTTCAGCAAAAAGGGAACCCCGTCCTGCAGTCATGCCGGTTCCTCAACCGCATTGCCGAACAGAAAGGCGTTTCCCGATGTCTGCCGACCATTTATCAGCATCAGCCTGAAATGCAAATACCGCATTGTATTTGCGCCGAAATATCAGCAGCAGCTGTGAAGAACTCGCGTCTGGCGGACGGTTCAGGGCCCGTGCGGAGTCGGTGGTTCTGATCATATGCGGGAACTGATCCATTGAAAAAAACGGAAAAAGAGGTATATTAACATAGTGCCTCAAGCACTTTTGCTGAACGAACCGTCAGTGCTGGGCAGAAACAAGGATTTTTGAGTGTAGTATGATCTGCGGCCGCCCTTTGACTCCGGAAGAAAAAAAAGAGTCCGGACGCTGTTACTTTCTTTATTCTGCCGTCAACGGCTTTTCCTACATGTGTCTCGGGGAAACCGTTCTGATCCTTTTTGCCGTGCGGCTCCATTGTTCCGATGCGCTGATTGCCGCGCTTGGCGCCATGATCTACTTCGGATTTCTGCTGCTTCCTTTGGGCAAGTGGATGACCGGCAGGGTGGGCGCAGCCCGGAGTCAGGCGGATTTCTGGGTCTGCCGCAATGTTGCGGCCCTGCTGGTGGCCGCTGCCGCCCCTGTTGCGTATTTCGGCAGTCTCCGGTGCGCCCAGTGGATGCTTCTTGCCGGATCCTTTCTGTTTTACGGATTCCGGGCCGCCGGCGTGGTCATGAGCAGACCGCTGGTGGGGGAGATCTGTGATCCGTCCGGGCAGGGGCGATTCATTTCCCGGTCGTGGGAACTTTTTTTTGCCAGCGGACTTCTGGCACTGCTGACCATTTCCGGTATCTTTTATCTCAATTCCGGGCTTTGGATGATTTTTTTCATTATTGTGGCCGGTGCCGTCATGGGCTTCTTCAGTTCCCGCTTTGTCCGCCGGATCCGGGAGACCGGCCAGATCCGGGATGCAGCCCGGCTGCCGATCGGGAACATGCTGCGGATGGTCTGGCTGCGCCGGGCGGTGCGGCGGCAGCTGCTTGCCGGGATGGTGTGCAATCTCGGCGTGATTTTGATCGTTCCCATTTCCATGCTGACACTGAAGCGGGGATACCATGTGACGGATGCTCAGGCCCTCCTGTACTCTCTGGTGCAGTTTGCATCTTCTGTTGTCGGCAGCTGGTTTATGTCGAAATTTGCCGACCGGTTCGGCGGGCGAAAAATGACCCTGGCCGGATTTTACGGATTTTTCCTGATCGCTCTCTTCTGGACCATGGCCCCGGAAAATTTTCACTGGCAGCTGATGATGATTCCCTTTGTCCTGTCTCCCTGCGGCGCGGTGGTAACGGATACGGCTCTTTCCCAGTATTTTCTGCGGACCGTGCCCAGGAAGGAACAGGTGGTGGCCAGCATGCTGCTTTCCGTGGGGACCGGAGCTGTGGCTGGCGCAATCGGGATGATTTCAAGCAGCATTCTCCTGAATTTGGCGGGCTGGATCGGGGGAAGCGGGACATTGGGAGGGTACCGGATCTATTTTGCCATTACCCTGATGCTCCTGATGGTTCTATCCATGGGAGTCCATTGTCTGGATCCTGAACCGAAGCTGACGGAAGATGCAAAATGAAGATCACTGTTTTGGCGGATCAGGGGGAAAACTGCAGTTTTCATACGGAATTCGGATTGTCTCTTCTGCTGGAAATGCCTTCCGGGAAAATCCTGATGGACACCGGGGCGGGAGCGGCAATGTTACAGAATCTGAAAAAACTGGGGATCCCGCCGGAAAGTCTGCAGACGCTTGTTTTGAGTCACGGTCATGCCGATCACACCGGCGGTGTGCCGTCTCCCCGGGAGGTATGGTGCGGTCCGGGGATCGCAGAGGGTCATTTCAGCCGTCATGAGGACGGGGGCATCCATAAGGGAACCTCTAAAAATTCATTCCGGCAGCTTGCGGCCACTGGGGAAAGTCTGCAAGGCGTGACTTTTCGGCTGTTACCACTT
>DCGO01000039.1:4001-6771 GCA_002314605.1 Lentisphaeria bacterium UBA1776
AAAATCCCATTTTGCATCTTTTTCCCCATTGTCTCGCAAATCCATCCGTTTGAATTTTTAGAGGTACCCATAATATTTCCATGCAGGAAACGATGCGTATGCTCCTGCAGAATACATGCATTCATACGGTGACCTCCTTTACGGAAATGACCCCGGGAGTCTGGCTTACCGGTCCAATTCCCCGGCAATCGGGGGAAGACTGCGGCGGTGATTTTTATCACGATGAAGCATGTCTTGTTCCTGACAGGATTCCGGAAGAGATCGCGTTGCTTTCCAGTGAGGGAATTCTCCTGACCGGATGCTGCCACGCCGGGATCATCAATACGGTGGAATACTGCCGGAAATGCCGGCCGGAAATCAAAATCCGGACTATTGCCGGCGGTCTGCATCTGCGGCATGCAAATGTGTTGCGCCTGAATGAAACTGCGGCGTATTTGCGTGAGCAGGAGATCCGGGATCTGGTGCTGCTTCACTGTACCGGTGCAGAGGCCGTGGCGTTTCTCCGTGAAAAGCGACCGGACTTTCGCATTCGGACGCCTCTTCCTGGGGAGTCAATTGAGCTTTGAATCCGGTTCACCGTTCCATCCGGCGGACCGGGGACGGGGCCGGCGATTGGAAAAACTCTCCCGTTATGGTATTTCCCGCTTGACAAATACGTTGAAATGCAGTATCTTATCCCAATAGAGCTTTCTGCGGAAGCAGCGTTACCGCCGCGCACGGAGATCAGCATGGGAGATTGAATTATGAAGTCATTGATGACAAGGGGATTGTGCTTTCTGATGCTGGCCCTTGCTTTTCCTGCCGCGGCGCAGGTGTCGGTGGAGCTGGCGTTGAATCAGTACAACTACATGCAGTACGAACCCGTTTATGCCCGGATCCGCATCCGCAATTTCAGCGGCCAGCCGCTGGTATTCGGTAAAAATGAAAAACTCAAGGGGGATCTTCTGCTGCATATCACCCATCGGGGAAGACTGGTCAAACCCATTGGACAGAAGGAGTTTTCTCTGGTGGGCACGGTTTTGATGCCGGGGCAGACTCAGGAGTTCATTTTTCCCATTGACCGGTATTACTGCATGAATTTTGTCGGGGAGTACAGAGTGTATGCGTATGTGCGGCACCAGATGATGAAGGATACCTTCCGTTCCCATGAGTGCGTCCTGGAGATCACCAAGGGGGTGGAGATCTGGCGGCGGACCGTGGGGATCCCGAAGGTGCTGACCGGCCGCCGCAAACTTTCGGAAATGCCGCAGGAAATTGACAGCCGGGCATTTGTCCTCCGGGTCATGACGGAACGGGCGTCAAGGTACTACTACCTTCTCGTGGAGGACCCGAAGCGGATCTATGCGGTCATCCGGGTCGGCCGTGAGATTGCCATGGTGCCGTATTCTTTGAATGTGGATATGCTCAACCGTCTGCATCTCATCGTCCCTGCGGCCCCCCGTCTTTTCCGCTATATGGTGGTCAATCTGGACGGAAAAGTGGAACAGCAGGAGATGTACATGCAGGAGAACAAGGTCGTTCCCCGGCTGGTGCGGAACAAGGATACCGGCGAAGTCACCCGGGTGGGCGGGGTCGCCGCCATGCCGGGGGTGGACTATGCCGTGCCTGGAGCGGCAAAAAAGACGCAGGCGAAACCATGATGGAGGCTGTCCGCTGGCTCCGGTGCGACGGGGTCATTGTATCGCTTCCGGAGCCGGAAACTCTTGCCATGCCGGGGAAACTCCGGCTGCTGGACCAGACGCTGCTGCCGGAACGGGAAGTTTATTTTTGTGTGGACGATCTGCCGGAACTGGTGGATGCCATCCGCCGGCTGGCGGTGCGCGGGGCTCCGGCCATCGGCTGTGCCGCCGCGCTGGGTATGGCAGCCGTGGCTCAGCATTACCCGGAAGATCCGGCGGCTTTCGGGGCCGCGCTTGTCCGCGATGCGGAGATTCTGGCGTCGGCCCGGCCCACGGCAGTCAATCTCCGGTATGCCGTGGAGCGGATCCTTGCAATTTTCCGACAGGAAAAAACAGCGGATAAAAAGACCGCTCTGGCATGCATCCTGAAAGGTGCTCTGGATATGCTCCGGGAAGACATTCAGCTCTGCAGTGCCATCGGCCGTTACGGGGCGGACCTGCTGCCGGACGGAGCCGGGGTGTTGACCCACTGCAATGCCGGGGCTCTGGCCACGGCGGGGACCGGGACCGCGCTGGCCCCCGTATATGCTGCTGCTGCGTCGGGGCGGCGGATCCGGGTGTATTCGGATGAGACCCGGCCCCTGCTGCAGGGGTCCCGGCTGACGGCGTGGGAACTGCACCGGGAAGGCATCGAAGTCTGGACCATCTGCGACAATATGGCCGGTCTGGTCATGCGGGAGGGGCGCATCAATATTGTGATCGTCGGGGCGGACCGGATCGCGGCCAACGGGGATACCGCCAATAAGATCGGCACTTACTCTGTGGCGGTGCTGGCCAGATACCACCGTATCCCCTTTTATGTGGCGGCGCCGTACACGACTTTTGATCTGTCTCTTGCCGATGGCGGCGGGATTCCCATTGAAGAACGGGACCCGGAGGAGATCCGGCGCGGGTTCGGCCGGATGACCGCACCGGATGGGATCCGGTTTTACAATCCGGCGTTTGATGTTACTCCGGCGGAACTGATCACCGGGTTCATTACAGACCGGGGGATCCTGAAACCGCCTTTTTCATTACAAGGGTACCTCTAAAAATTCAAACGGATGGATTTGCGGGACAATGGGGAAAAAGATGCAAAATGGGATTTTGAG
>DCGO01000039.1:6817-36388 GCA_002314605.1 Lentisphaeria bacterium UBA1776
TTTCCCCAGTGGCCGCAAGCTGCCGGAATGAATTTTTAGAGGTACCCTCAAGTCTTAAACCGGGAGTGTAACGCGATGGCACATTATTCGATTGTGATTCCGACATTGAACGAACGGGACAACATGGCGCCGCTGCTTGAAAAGATCGACAGCTGCGGTTTGACTGACTATGAAGTTGTGGTGGTTGACGAGCATTCTCCCGACGGAACATTGGAAGCGGTCAGAACCTATGCCGGCGATCGCCGGGATATCCGGGGGATTTTCAATGAAAACGGCCGTGGATTGAGTCCCAGTATCGTTTACGGTTTCGGTCAGGCGACCGGCGAGATCCTCTGCTGCATGGACGGTGACCTCCAGCACGATGTGAAGGATCTGAAAGGACTTCTTGAAACGGCGGATCAGGCTGATTTTGTGATCGGCTCCCGTTATACCTCCGGCGGCGGTTTCGCCGGAAAGTGGAACCCCGTCCGGGTATTGATCAGCCGGACCGCAACCTGTATGGCCCATGTGATTCTCGGGGTGAAATCCACAGATCCCATGTCCGGCTTCTTTGCCGTCCGCCGTTCAGCCTTTGAAGCGGTGAGGGATGAGATGAGTCCCCGGGGTTTCAAGGTCATGCTGGAACTGCTTTTCCTCCTGAGTCGCAGGGGAGGATTTGATATCCGGGAATACGGGATCACCTTCGGGAAACGCATTCATGGCAAAAGCAAACTTTCCATGAAAGTGATTTCCGACTATCTTCGGATGCTGCTGGCGCTGAAAGCCGGAAGGAAATAAAACAGAATTCCGGCGGGAGAATACTGAACGGACTGTTTATGGATATGGAGCCGAATCTTTTCTGGAGTGCGGAAGAACTTGCAGGAAAACTGCATGCGGCGCTTTTTCTGAGCGGGCAGGGCAGCAATGCTGAGGTTCTGCTGCATGATCTTGCGGCGAGGCCGGCGAACTGCACGGTTTCCGTGCTGGTGACGGATGCCCCGCAGAGCAGTCGTGCGGCCGAACTGGCGGAGAAGTTTCAGCTCCCGCTGATCGGACATGACATCCGGGCTTTTTATGCGGCACACGGAGAGAATTCCATTTCCCTCAAGACCGGGAACGGCAGGCACCTGAGAGCGCTCTGGACCGGAGAGCTGCGGGAGAAACTTGCGGCATATCCGGTGAATTTCGGGATTTTTGCCGGGTTCATGACCCTCTGCAATATTGCGGAAGACTTTCCGTGTCTCAATGTTCATCCGGGGAATCTGCTGGTACAGGAAGAGTCCGGGCGCCGGAAATTTGCCGGATTGCATGTTTTTCCGGTGGAGCGGGCGATTGCGGATCCCGGTGAAACGGAACTGCGCAGCAGTGTGATTCTGGTGTGTCCCTTTGCCGGAGACGGGGCGGCGGATATGGATACCGGATTGGTGCCGGGAATTTCTCCGGCAATAAAGATTGACCGCCGCGGCCGGTCCGCCGGAGACTGGGCGGAGATCCTGGCAAAGCGGCAGCCGGGGCTGCCGGTGCGGGATGAATTGCTGGAACTTGCGCTGGACCATATTGAGAAGCTGAAAACGGAAGGGGATCATGTGGTCCTTCCGCAGACAGTACGGGCGTTTGCCTCCGGATGCTACGGGTATTGCGGCAGACAGCTTTTTTTTCGTGAGAACGGTGTTTTTTTCCCGGTGAAGACGGTGGAATTTTCTGTGGACAGGGAGCCGGTGGTATGGCGTTAGTCAATTTTGTCCGGCAACACGGGTACGGCGGTGCAGCGGCGGGGATCTGCATTGTCTGCATCGGCATCCTCCTCCTGAGCGGTTGCGGCGGAGAAGAACGTCAGCCGGCTTTGTGGCAGGGGGAATTCTCCCGTTCCGGAGACAGGGTGACGGTGCAGAATGTCCTTTGGGAAAAAATGCCGTCGTGGTCCGATTGGGGGCGGTTTTCCGGGTGCCGCGAAGGATTGATTTCCGGAAATCTCGTTCTGACGCCCGGCGCGTCTCCGGTGGAATTTCAATGCCGGATCTCCCGGCTGGAGCTCAACCGCTATACGGTGTCTCTGCAGGCGCTGGTCCACCGGATGCCGTGGGTGCTTCGGGGAGAAATGGACCTCGTGAACCGCAATGCCGCACTGGATTTTCAAGGACGGGTCTCCCCTTCGGAATACAACCTGTTCCACATTTTTCCCCTTCTGCAGTCCGGTTTGGCGGATCTCAGGGGCAGCATTCTCATCAGCGATCAGGAAAAGAATGGAATCAGTTTCCCGCAGATGACCATTGTTCCCGTATCCGGCGGGGTGCTGTCCGCCGGGCCGCTGCGGCTGAGCGGAGGGCGGCTGATCCGGCGGGAGATTTTTGGCGGAAAAACGGAATTTGAGATGGATGACACAGCCGCATGCATGGGCGGTATGCGGCTGAATTTTACCCGGATGGTATTGGATCGCGACCGGCTGACATTTCATGCCGGCATCCGTCCGGCGGCCCCTTTCCAGAGTACTGCGTTCGCCGAAGGAGAGGGGGTCTGTTTCCTGCAGGAGAATTGCCGTTGGCGGATTTCTGCGGGACTGCGGACTGCCGGGTTCCTGCAGATACGGGACTTTTTGATTCCCCTGACGGACGTTCGGATCTCGGGGGAGGGGGACAGGCTTGGCGGATGCTGGTATTTCCAGGGAGAGAGTCCGGCTGTGACATGGCATTCCTCTCGGGGGACTGCGGTGGGAAATCAGGCCCGTTTTGAGGGGAAAAATCATTTCCGTTTCGAAACTGGTGTCAAAGAGGAAGAGGTGACTTTGGAGTTCGGTTCTGCGGAACTGCCGTTCAGGAACGGTCGTGTTTCCGCCAGTGCGGTCCGGCTGCAGCTGAAGCGGTCCGAAGCGGGGATGCTCAACGGAGAACTTTCATCCGGCAAACTGACTTGCCAGACCGCTGCGTCCCGGCTGGAAATACAGAATTTAAAATTGAGTCTGCCGCTGCTTCAGCTGCGCGGCTCGTGGATCACTCCGGAGGCCGGAAAACTCTCTTCCGGTGCGTTGCTCTGGAATTCTACCGGATATCAGCTTTCCTCCGGCGGATTCACCGGATCGCTGGTTTTGCGGGAACGCTCCTGGCAGATAGAGGCGTTTCCTGCGGATCTTTTGCTGAAAACCGGCCGGCTGCAGCTCAGCCAGGAACAGGGATACCTGAAATGGGATGGCCGTTTTCTTGACGGCAGCAGTTCCGTTTCCGGGCAGGGAGTGAAGGGTATCATAAAGACTCCATGGGGAGAATTCCACGGGGAAAACTGGCGTTACGCTGCGAAACTGGATGATGGCGGAGTCCGTGTCCGTCAGGGGGAAGTTTCCGGGGAAAACCTTCAGGGTCCGGCGGGAAAAGCCGCTGCGGCAGCTCTTTTCGCATCCCGGGGCCCGTCCGGCAAATGGCAGGGAAAAATGCAGGTGCAGAAGTTGAACCTGAGTCTTCCCGGTTTTCGGGTGGAAGACGGTTTCATGGAACTGCCGTTCGGTCCGGCTGCGGAAAACAGCGGGACCCTTCGGATCGGTTCGGCAAGCACTCCTTTCTGCAGCGTGCGTGAGGCGGACGGCAAATTTACTCCATCCGGGACCGGTTTTGAATTGAAGGGTCGTGCCCGGTCCGGTTTGACCGGAGGGGTTTCATTTTTTACGGGTCACCTGCGGCCGGATTTTCGTGGCGGGGCCTTGGAATACAGCTGTCCGGCAAGCCAGAATTCAAAGGATCTTCCTGTTTCGGAGACATTTTCTCTGCCGGGAGACTGGTATTTTTCCGGAAAAATGGAGGAATCCGGCAAACTGCAATGGCAGGGCTCTCTGCCCCGGTGGCAGCGGTCTTTTACGCTGAACGGTTTGATCCGCAGTGATTCTACCATGTTGGAGGACCTGACCGGCGAGCTCACCCTTTCAAGTTCAGGGAAAGCTTCCTGCGAAATGCAGTTCCGCCACGGGATGACCAGCTTCGGGGAATTGTCTGACGGGCAGGCCTCGCTGAATTTTGACGGAGGAGTATGGCAGATGTCCCGTGCTTCATTCGATCTTGCCGGCGGCCGCTGGACCCGCAGGGCGGACGGCGGATTTTCCGTAAAGGGGATCCGTCCCGGACTGCTGCTGCCGGTTCCGGAACTCCGGCATGCGCTGAAAGGAACCTATTCCGGAACGGTAAGGCTCGGAAAAGATCTTTCGATCCAGAAAGCCAGTCTTGTATCCGATGGCCCCGGACGGCTCCAGATGAGAGAAATGGAGCGTTTCCGGTATCTCCCGAAGGGGAAATTCGACATGAATGCACTGGATTTTGCGGTGGAGGCTCTGCGGGATTTCCGTTATCAGAAAATGAACCTGCAGATCATCCGCCGCCGCCGGGACATTCTTCTGCGTATTTCCGGCGACGGCAAGCCCGGGGTCCCGGTCCCTTTTACCTACGAAAACAACCATTTCCGCCGGTCCGTGACCGGGGAACCCGGGTTTGACGGCAGTGTGGAGATCGGCTGCGGCTACCGTTTCCGTCTGATGCAAACGGGCGACCGGAAGCAGGAAAAATAAGCTGTCCTGAACACATTTCCGCCCCCGCAGAAATTCTGTTTTACCGATCCCTCCGGGGGCTTCTGCAATGCGGAAAAGAAATCATTCGCCGGCAAGGGTGTCAAAAAATTCCTGTATCGGATAGATTTTTTTGACGGCATCCAGATTGCAGCCGCACATGAAAAGTCCGTTGTCCACATCGCCGCTCCAGGTGGCCATCAGCGCCCGTGCGATGCAGAAGAGGGACTGGGCGGGATTGCAGGACCGGAGACACCGGTAGGGACAGGTGAAGGGCGTGCGTTCCCCCGACAGCACCTTCTGGACCAGTTTGGTCTTGATAACCCGGACGGGGAGTCCCACCGGGCTCTTGATGATGACAATATCATCTTTGGTGGCGTTGATAAAGACCTGCTTGCTTTTTTCGTCGATTCCCGCTTCCTGAGCGGTGATGAAATACGTTCCGATCTGGACTCCGTCGTAACCCATGCGGAGAAATTTCTCGATATCTGCCCGGCAGGCGACTTCTTCCGCTGCCAGGGTGGGCAGATCCGGCATGTCGTACTTCTTTGAGACTTCCCTGATTTCCGGAAGCAGTTTGTCCATGGAACAGGTTTCCGGATGCTCGATCTGATCCATGGAAAAACCAAGGTGTCCGCCGCAGAGGGGGCCTTCCACAATGACCGCATCCGGACGGCGGTTGTATTTGCGCAGCCAGGTGCGGACCACCAGTTCAAAGGCCCGTCCGCTGGAAATCACCGGGATGAGGGCAATATCCGCATCCCCCACAAATTCCGGCAGGTTCAGGGGCAGCCCCGCACCGGAGATGATAAAATCCACCTTTTCCCGGACGGCAGTTTTGACGATCAGGTCGTAGTTTGCCAGTGCGACCATGACATTGATGCCGACGGGGCCCCTGCCGGCAACTTCGGCCTTGGCTTCCCGGATCAACCCGGCCAGCGCCTGGTTGCAGTGTTCAAAATAATTGGTGATGTCCGTATTGTTGACATCCCCCAGCCCAACGCTGGCAATGGTTCCGAACCCGCCAGCTTTCGCCGCCGCCGCCGCCAGTCCCGCAGAACCGATCCGTACACCCATCCCCGCCTGAATCACCGGATATTTTGCAGTCAGATTTCTGATTTTCAAGGGATTCAATTTCATTTCTTAGGCTGTTCCTTATTTTGCCGGACCGGCGGCATTCCCGCCAAGGGTCCATCTTTCCCATAATATAGCATAAAGAAAGATATAGTCAACGGTTTTTCCCGGAGTTTTTCAGTTGCCGGAAATCTTCTGTATCGTCAGGACCGCAAGAAATCCGGCGATGATGGCAAACGTCGCGCCTTTTTCAAAACCGTGACTGTGGGTCTCCGGGATCATTTCGTCACTGATGACATAGAGCATGCTCCCCCCCCGCCAGCGCCAGCATGAAGGGCATCAGCCGGACTGTCCACGACACCAGCGCGTATCCGGTCAGCGTTCCTGCCATGCCGATCATGCCGATCCCCAGCGAGATCAGAACCGTTCTCCGCATGGAAACTCCCGCCGCCAGCAGCGGCCCCACGATCACCATGGTTTCCGGAATGTTCTGAAGGGAAATACTTCCGGCCACCGTCAGCACGTTTTCCAGCTCTCCGCTTCCGAAACTCACCCCTGCGGCCACCCCTTCCGGAAATTTATGCAGGGCAATGGCCGCCGTAAAAAGGAGGATCCGGCTGATCCCCTGATTGCGGGAATGACTTTCCTGGTCCGGCCCGGCCAGACGGTGAAGGTGGGGTGTCATGCGGTCCAGCAGGCTTCCGAGGATTGCTCCGCAGAAAACCCCGGTGACCGTCAGGATCAGTGCATGGGGCGTCCGCCCCCCTGCGGCGGGCAGAATCAGTCCGATGACGGCGGCTCCCAGCATGATGCAGGCGGCGGCGCCAAGCACTGCATCGTTGTATTTGCGGGGGATCGTGCGGATCAGCAGTCCCAGTATGACGCCGCTTACCGTGGAGCCCCCTACCGCCAGCGTGGTGATGATGAGAATGTTCATGGCGCGATCCTCCGGAATATCCGGCAGAAAAAAATCATATTTTGCGTTTTCTGCGGAACTTCCATGGAAATAATCTGATTGCATGTTAATTTACATGTCAAAACCGGAAAAACAGGGAGTTTATGATGAAGATCCCGAGAGCAGAGCATCCCCGTCCCCAGTTCCAGCGGCAGACGTGGCTGAACCTGAACGGCGACTGGACTTATGTTTTTGATTTTTCCCAAAGCGGCAAGGCGCAGGGCTTTGCGGAAGCTGCGGGGTTTGACGCGCATATTACCGTGCCGTTCTGCCCGGAAAGCCGGCTTTCCGGCGTGGGTTTCACGGATTTTATTCCGGCAATGTGGTACGTCCGCAAAGTCCGCATTCCGGAAGGCTGGGGAGGGCAATGTATTTTTTTCCACTGCGGCGGCATCGATTACCTGATGGAACTCTATATTGACGGCGTATTGGCCGGGAGTCACGCCGGCGGCTCTTCGCCGGTGGAGCTGGAGATCGGGCGCTTTGTCAAAGCCGGGGCGGAGCATCACTTCGTGATCCATGTTCAGGATGATACCCGGAGCCGCCGTCAGGCACTGGGGAAGCAGAGCATTTCCCGGCAGTCGGCAGGCTGCCGCTACACACGGACCACGGGGATCTGGCAGACGGTCTGGCTGGAAGCGGCGGACCGACGGGGACTCCGGCACTGCACCATCACGCCGGATTTTGACAACGGCGCCTTCGCATTTGCTCCGGAATTCATCGAAGCCGGTCGGGGATGCACTTTGACCATCCGCATGCTGGATTCCGGCAAGTGCGCGGCTCAGGAGACTTTGCATGCCGGATCCGGTACAACGGCGCTGCTGAAGCTACCCGAGCCCAAAGCGTGGAGCCCGGAATTCCCCTTTCTCTACGATATTGAATTTACGGTCCGTGACGGGGAGGGGAGGGTGCTGGACTGTGTGACAAGTTACGCCGGGCTCCGGAAATTTCATGTGGAAGGGGACCGGCTTTATTTCAACAATCAGGAAATTTTTCTCCGGCTGGTGCTGGATCAGGGGTTCTATCCGGACGGGATCTGGACGGCGCCGTCTGACGAAGCGTTGAGGCGGGATATTGAGCTTGCCATGCAGGCGGGATTCAACGGGGCCCGGCTGCATCAGAAGGTTTTTGAAGAGCGCTTCCACTATTGGGCGGACAAGCTCGGCTATCTGACATGGGCGGAATTTTCCGACTGGGGCATGGGGTTCTGGCGGGTGGACAACACCCGTGCGGCGGCGGCGTACCCGGCTCTCCGGGATTACTTCGGGCAGTGGAGCTCGGTGGTGGCCCGGGACAGGAATCACCCGTCCATCATAGCCTGGACCCCGCTCAATGAGACGAACGACCCGCTGGATCTGGCGGAACACCGCCGGTTCGTGTCGGATATTTATGACTTGACCAAACAACTGGATCCCACCCGGCCGGTGAATGATTCCAGCGGGTATATTCACGCGAAAACCGATCTCTGGACAGTTCACAATTATGCGGCGGCCGGCGAAAAATTGTCTGAAATGCTCAAGCAGAAGCCGGTGTGGATGAATTTCCCGGCGGAGGAAGGTGCCGCCTACTGCGGACAACCCCTGCTGGTGGACGAGTACGGCGGAGTGCGGTATTATCTCCCAGGGAGCAAGCCATACGCTGCCAATTCATGGGGGTACGGTGACCTTCCAAAATCGGAAGAGGAGGCGGTCGGACGCATTGCCGGACTTACCCGGGCGCTTCTGGACACTCCCGGAGTCCGCGGGTACTGCTACACCCAGCTTACGGATATTGAACAGGAGGAAAACGGTATTTACACGTTTGACCGCCGTCCCAAGTTCAATATGGAAGCGATCCGTGCGATCTTTTCCGGAAAACCGGAACCCTAGTCGGGGCTGTCGCCGCGCATTTCCGGTTCAAGACCCCGCAGGGCGGCGGAAGCATGTTTTTTTCTGCATTTCCGCCCCTCCGGGACTCTGTTATCTTGCTATGCCGCTAGAACCCGGGGCTCCGCTGCTGCTTCGTCCCGGGCTGTTTCTGAGGTTCCTGTGCCCGGTTTACATCGCAGGAGGCGGCATGGGGCGGCTGCCTTCGGGACGGGGACCTTCGGGACGGGGACCGCGCATCATGTTCCGTTCCGGCATCAGGGCACGGCGGGCCTGCATTTCGATGAAGCGTTCGCGATTCTTTTCCATGCCTGCAAGCATCTTTTCCGCCTTCTCTTTGGCCGCTTTGTCCGTCAGGCGGGCGGCGGCTTCCTTGTAGAGCTTGAGATTGGTGTCAAAGGCGGCGGCGGCACTCTTTTGGGCATCCGCCTGCGCTTTGTCCCGGATGGTTTTGCATTCGGTCTGGAAAGTCTCATCGGTCTTTTTGACGGCGGCGGTTTCCTGCTCATTCAGCTGCAGAATTTTGATGATGTCCGGACGACGCCCCGGGCGGCGTCCTCTCCGGCCTTCCGGGCCGCGCCCCGGACCTCCGTCCATTTCCGCCGCGAAAACTCCAACGCCAAGCAGCATGGTCCCGATCATCAGAAAAAAACGACTTGACTTCATCTTCATCCTCCTTTGGTATTTGTTTCTGACGGGTGATCCCGTCTTCTGTCCATATAAACGCCGGCAAAATTCAATTTATTGTATGAAAACGGATTTTCAACGGGTGCCGGCAGAGTTTTTTAAGGAAAAAACTTGCAAAATTCCCGGGAAAAGAATATATTATTGAATCACCCGCGCGGGCGGGCTTTTCGGCAAGGACTTTTTATGGCACAGAACACAGGCACTGATCCGGCGGGGGAACCCCGTCAGAATGTCACTTACAATGACGATTCGATCCAGACTCTGAAATCCCTGGAACATATCCGTCTCCGACCCGGCATGTATATCGGCCGGCTGGGGGACGGTTCGCACCCCAATGACGGGATCTATATTCTCCTCAAGGAAGTCATCGACAACTGCATCGATGAATTCATCATGGGGGCCGGTCGCCGGGTGGAGGTGACCATCGGCGGAGACAATCTGGTAACCGTCCGGGACTACGGACGGGGCATCCCCCTGGGAAAACTGGTGGACTGCGTGTCCATGATGAATACCGGCGGCAAATACAACAGCGAGGCTTTCCAGTTTTCCGTGGGGCTGAACGGTGTGGGCACCAAGGCTGTGAACGCCCTTTCCAGTTATTTCTGTGCCCGGAGCGTCCGGGACGGCAAATTCCGCTGTGCGGAATTTTCCCGGGGAGAGCTGACCGGGGACAAAGAAGGGGAAACCGAGGAGCGGAACGGAACCGTCATTTCGTTCATCCCCGATGATACCATGTTCAAGAATTACGCCTTCCGCACGGAATATATCGAGCGGCGGCTCTGGATGTATGCGTATTTGAACAGCGGTCTCTCCATTTACCTCAACAACCACCTTGAGGGCACCGGGCCGGAGGCGCAGGAGACCAAGCGCTTCTTTTCTCAGCACGGTCTGCAGGATCTTCTGGAGGTGGAGAGCGGCGAGGAACGGCTTTATCCGGTCGTTTCCTACCGGACCAAGACCCTTGAATTTGCTTTCACGCATACCAATGAATACGGGGAAAACAGCTATTCTTTTGCCAACGGGCAGTTCACCAACGACGGCGGCACCCACCTTTCCGCATTCAAGGAGGGCGTTCTGAAAGCCATCAACGAGTTTTCCGGCAAGAATTTCAAGGCCGACGACGTCCGGGACGGCATGTTCGGCGCCGTGTCCATCAAGCTTCAGGAGCCTATTTTTGAGTCCCAGACCAAGAACAAGCTGGGTAACACCGACATCCGGGGCCCCATTGTCACCGAGGTCAAGGACCATGTGGTGGATTTTCTCCACAAGAATCCGGCGGTGGCGGAGGCTCTGCTGGCCAAAGTGAGCGCCAATGAGCAGATGCACCGGGCCATTCAGGAAGTGAAGAAAAAGTCCAGGGAGGCCGTTCAGAAAACCCGGTTGCGGATCCCGAAGCTCAAGGACTGCAAATTTCATGTGGGCTCCAAGTGGCCCCGTGGAGCGGAACCCAAGGAAACCATGATCTTTCTTACCGAGGGTGATTCCGCCGCCGGGTCTCTGGAAAAGAGCCGGGATGTGGATTGTCAGGCCATTTTCGCCCTGCGCGGCAAGCCAAAGAACGCCTTCGGCGAGAGTTTCGAGATGATCTACAAAAATGAGGAGCTCACTTTCCTTATGCAGGCCCTGGGAATTGAGGAAAACACCGAAAATCTCCGGTACGACAAGGTCATTCTGGCCACCGATGCCGATGTGGACGGACTGCATATCCGGAATCTTCTGCTGACCTTCTTTCTGTGTTTCTTCGACCGGATGGTCCTTTCCGGCCACCTTTATGTGCTGGAAACGCCTCTTTTCCGGGTACGGAGCAAGGGACAACAGCTCATTTACTGCTACAGCGAAAAGGAACGGGACCGGGCGGTGGAGAAACTGGGCAAATCGGCGGAGATCACCCGGTTCAAGGGTCTGGGCGAGATCAAGCCGGATGACTTCGGCGCCTTCATCGGCGAAAACATGCGCCTTTCCCCGGTGACGCTGGACAACATGCACGGCATCAATGACCTTTTGAAATTCTACATGGGCGACAATACCCCGGAACGCAAGGACTATATCATGGGCAATCTGGAGGTGGTGGATTATGAGTGACAAAGTGACTCCCCCCGAGGTGCCCATGGAGGAAGCGGCTGAGCAGGAGCTGGCCGGCGCCATGCTCGCCGAACGCCGGCAGGGCGACAATCAGTATTTCCGGCACATGATGGACCGGAATTTCCTTGATTACGCAAGTTATGTCATCGGTTCCCGGGCCATTCCTGATGTGGATGACGGTCTGAAACCTGTCCAGCGCCGGATCCTGTGGACGCTGTACGAGATCTACGATAACGGCCGCACCACCAAGACCGCCAACGTGGTGGGCAACACCATGCACTATCACCCCCACGGGGATGCCTCCATCGGCGATGCGCTGGTGGTGCTGGCCAACAAGGGCGGCACGGTGGAGATGCCGGACAAGAGCAAGAGTTCTCCGGATGCCACCAAATTTGTGGATGTACCTTATTTCATTCTGAAGGAAGGAAACTTCGGCAACATCCTGACCGGCAGTCCGGCGGCTGCGGCGCGTTATACCGAGTGTTCTCTGACCCGGCTTGCCTACGAAACGATGTTCAACAACGACATCACCGAATTTGTGCCCAACTACGACGGGCGCAAACGGGAGCCGGTGATCCTGCCCGCCAAGGTTCCGAGCCTTCTCATGCTGGGAAGCGACGGCATTGCCGTGGGGATGTCCACCATGATCCTCCCCCACAACTTCAATGAACTTCTGGATGCGGAAATTGCGGAACTCCGGGGGGAGACCTTCCAGTTGTACCCCGATTTCCAGCAGGGCGGCATTATGGACGTCCGGGAATACGAGGATGGAAACGGCCGGATCATTCTCCGGGCGCGGATCGACATTGAGGGGCGGGAACTGGTGATCCGGGAGATCCCGGCCACCTGCACCTCCGCATCCCTCATCGCTTCCATCGAAAAGGCGGCGGAAAAGAACAAGATCCGTATTTCCAGTGTGGACGACTTTACCCGGGACCGGGTGGAGATCCGGATCACGCCCACCCGGGGCTATGATCCCGAAAAGACCCGGCAGGGGCTCTACATGTACACGGACTGTTCCGTGTCGCTTTCGCCGAAACTTACGGTGATCTGCGATCACCGGCCGGTCCAGATGACCGTGACGGAGGTGCTGAAGCGCAATGTTCAGAAACTTCTGGGCTATCACCGGCGGGAATTTGAACTGGAACTGGAGCGGCAGAATGAACTCCGGCACGCCAAGACGCTTGCGCAGCTTTTTTTCGAGAACCGCATCTACAAACGGATCGAGGAGTGCAAGACCCTGGAGGCGGAGTACAAGGAAGTGATCGACGGGCTGTCCCCCTTCCGGGATCAGCTGAAGCGGGATATTTCCAAGGAAGATGTGGATCATCTTCTGGCCCAGCCGGTGCGGCGCATCGCCCGGTTCGATATCGAAAAGAACCAGCAGGAACTTCGGGACATTGCCGCCAGGATTCGGGAGATCCGGCACCATCTGGCGCACCTGACGGATTTTACCATCAGCTATCTCGAACTTCTCAAGAAGAACTACGGCGGGGATTTTCCGCGCCACACGGAGATCGAAAAGATCGAGCAGATCGACCGCAAGGCGGCGGCTCTCAACAACATCAAGGTCGGCTGGGACCGCAAGGCCGGGTATATCGGCACCAATATCAAGTCCGAGGATGTCATTACCTGCAACGAGTTCGATAAACTCCTGATGCTGGCCAAGGACGGCATGTATAAGGTGACCGGGCTTCCGTCGGAAAAGCTCTTCGTGGGCAAATTCTACGAGATCCGGAAATATGATGCAGAGCAGGAGTTTGGGATCCTGTACCGGGATGCCAAGTCGGGAAAATATTACGGCAAGCGCTCACGCATTGACAAATTCATCACGGACAAGGAGTACCACCTGATCCCTGCCGGCTGCAAAATGGAGCTTTTCACTCCCCGGCCTGACGGTCTGTATGATCTGGCCTTCGGAGCGAAGAAACATGAGGAACTGAATCTTCTCTCGCTGCCGCTCCGGTCCGCCAAGGCCCGGGGACTGCTTTTTGCGGGAAAATCCCTTTCGAAAATCACCCGGATCCGGGATCTGGAGCCGGAGGAGATCGCTTCTTTCCGCAGTCAGGAGACGCCTGAGCCGGAAGAACCGGAAGAAATGACGACCGATCCTGCAGTTGATCCGGTAGTGAAAATTGCCCCTGAACCGGCAACGGAACCGGCAATGGAGCCGGCAACGGAGCCGGCAACGGAGCCGGCAACGGAACCGGCAACGGAACCGGCAATTGAACCGGAAGCAAAGCCCGGCAAGCGGGGCAGGAAGAAGCATGTGACTACTCCGCCGGAAACCCCTGCGGAACCGGAGCCGGAACCGGAACTTGAGCCGGAACTTGAGCTGGAACCCGTTGCGGAAGCGGAGCCGGAACCAGTTGTGGAAGCGGAACTGGAAAAGGATGAACTGATTTTGAGTTCGGAACCGGAAGCCGGCAAAGTACATCGTCGTCCGGGGCGCAAACCGGATGGGGAGGAAAATAAAACGGTTCAGAAGACGGAGAAAAAGGCGGAGACAGATGAAGATCTGGGGATCGTTCAGCCGGAATTCGGTTTCTGACGGTCTGCCGGCAGGCCGGCGAAGGCCCGGAGGAGAAAAGTGGAACAGCTTTACGCATTGACTTTGGCATTTCTCGAGATGACCTTTGTCATGGTGGGCACCGGGGTGCTGCACAGTCAGCGGAAGGTGATCGGCGAAGCGGCGTTTTATGTTTCTCTGGGGTTGCTTTTTCTCTTTGCCCAGCTTATCTGTGCGCTGGATCTCCGGGCCGCTTTGGGCGGCGGATTGTCTTTCCAGCTGGGTGCAACGGTGCTTTATTTGCCCTATCTGGCTGCCATGCTGATCATTTATGTGGCGGACGGCACGCTGGCGGCCCAGCGGCTCATCATCGGGTCTCTGGTGCTTTTCGGGCTTTACTTTTACCTTGCGGAGATCACCCGGATCGAGTGCGGGTGGACCGGATTCAGCCTTACCGAAAACATTACATCGGGGGGGATGGATTTCGTGATGGAGGAGTCCCGGCGGACCATGATGGCCACGAGTTTGTCTCATCTGCTGGATTTCTTCCTGATGCCGATCATTTTCACCCGGCTCAAAAATGCCGGATGCGGGATGTTCATTTGCGTACTGGGGGCGCTCTCCTTCACCCAGATTGCAGAGGCCATCTTCTATCTTGTGGTCCTGTCGTGGAGCGATCCGTCGCCGAAGGATTTTGCCATCGGATCTTTGATCGTGCGCGGTGTTGCCTCCATCTGGCTGGCGTACCTCATCAGCATTTATCTGAAAAGGATTGTCACCGAAAGCGATCCCCAGAAACGCAGCCCGCTGGACATCATTTTCGCCTTTTTCGGCGGGTACGGACGGTCGAAGATGCTGGAACGGCGGATCCGCGAGTGGGAGGGCCGCTACCGCCAGATCCTACGCAATGCCAGCGAGATCGTGGTCCTGCTGGACGGGGAGGGGGGGATCCTGGACGCCAACTCCGCAGCGGCCCGCTTTTTCGGGGCAGATGATCCGGCTGCCCTTACCGGAACGCTTTTTTTTATGTACGCCACCTTGCCGGACGGGTCTTTTGCCGCACTTCAGACGGAGGGGAGCCGGCAGGGAAGCACGCCCCGTCATTTTGATCTGCGTTTTCAATTTCCACCCGGTAATGTCCAGAAGTATCTCTCCTGTTCTCTTTCGCTCATGCCCATGCAGAGCGGTCCGGTGCGGGTCCTGATCGGCCGGGATGTTACCGAAGAGACCCGGATGGCGGAGGAGCAGCAGAAGCTCCGGGAACAGCTGGCCCATGCCCAGCGGATCGAATCTCTGGGGCAGCTGGCCGGCGGGATCGCTCATGATTTCAACAATCACCTGCACGCGATTCTGGGGAATGTGGATCTGATCCAGATGGCCTATGCCCCGGAGAATCCTGATCTGGCCAGACGGCTGGATAAAATTGCCGAGATCGCCGAAGCTTCCGGCAAACTGACTTCACAGCTCCTGGGCTTTGCCCGCAAGGGAAATTATCTGATCCGGACTCTGGATCTTCGCAAGGTTCTGCAGCAGAGCATCGACATGCTGGTTCCGAAAAGTCAGGCGGATCTGGAGATCTCTATCGAACTTCCGGAAAAACCGTGTACGGTTGCCGGGGATGCGATCCAGCTGCAGCAGATTTTCGTCAATCTGATGCTGAATGCCATTGATGCCATGCAGAATGCCGGAGGCCGCCGCCGACTGGAGATTTCCGCCGGAGAAGCGACCGCCGCCCCCATGACACCGAATCCGGGGACTGCTGTTGAACAGGAAGGCCATCCGGTAGTCTCCGGCAAGCCGGAAAACTGTTATTTCGCCGCCGTCAAAGACAACGGACACGGGATGGATCACGATACCATGCAGCGGATCTTCGAACCCTTCTTTACCACCAAGGCGGTAGGGAAGGGGACCGGCATGGGGCTGGCCATGGTCTATGGCACCGTGACCAGTCACCATGGCTGGATCCAGGTGGAAAGCGCTCCCGGCAAAGGAACGACTTTCTGTGTTTTTCTGCCGAAAGTTCAGCCGGATACGGCACAGAAGATGAACGATGAAAAATGAATGCCGCGGACGGCGGTGCTTCGCTTGGAGCGCTGCGCCGGTGTCAATTATCCGACTGGACCGAGATCGCCGCGACCGGACTTGAACAGCGCACGCTGGTCAGATTCAGTTCCGCACGGATGAAAAAGCGGCGCTCTCTCCCCGAAGTGATCACCAGATCCTTCAGAAATTCCAGCTGCCGGTGGATCATGACCTGACGCTCCGGCATCAGTTCCAGATTGTAACGCCGTTCCGGCTGCCGGACCGGGCCGTCCAGCTGCAGCCACCGGTCCGGATCCGGTTTTTCCTGCCCCGGAAGCCAGACCTGACAAAAGAGCCGGAGGTTGTCCGGTTCATTCATGCGCCACTCCTCGAGGCGCACGTTGTTGCCGCCGACATTTTTCAGTATGAAAATAATTTCTCCTGGCTGGCCCGCCTTCAGAATTTTCGGCCCGCTGAAGGTCAGTTCAAGCATGGCGTTCCGGACTTTTTCAAACTTGTACCCGGCCGGTTTTTCGCCGAACCCCAGTCCCTTTTTCCCTTCGACCGTGGTAGTGACGCATCCGGCCAGAAGCATGCCGGCCAGACCGGCGGCGGCAAGCCGATGGAGCCTCTTCATTTGTCCGGCCTCTTCTGTTTGTTTTCTTCCGCTTTTTTGACGGGGATGTACTGGCCGCCCATACCTGATCTGGCGATGATGATCAGCATGACAACACTGCCGATGATAAAGGTTGCGGATCCTCCCTGCGAAGTGACTTTCTGCAGAATCGTGAGCTCACGCTCCTCACCGGAGGCATCTTTTTCCTTGAGATTGATCACCGATGCTCCGATGCACATGGCCCCGAACCACAGGGCGGAACAGACGATCCATAAAATAAATTTGCTGATCTTCCGGCCGAAGATCCTCCAGAGGGTTTTGGCCGGATATTCGGCGTAAGTCGGTTCAAGGTGGCGTCGCAGATTTCGCATATCAGGCATTCCCTTCTGATCCAGTGGTATTGGTGTTCAGCTTCAGCAGCAGAAATTCCGATGCTCCATATTTCCGGAAACGGCCTCCCCGCTGCAGAAAGGCCCCTTTGGCCCCGGGGGTATCCGGGATCTCCCATACAAGCATTCCCCCTGTCGCGCTCAGAAGCGGGCTCCGCTCCATCATTGAAGCAAAGATCGCGGCGGAGTCCGCATAAGGCGGATCGGCGAAAATAATATCAAAACGGCCCTTGCACCAGCGGGTCAGTTCCTGAACAGATGCGTTGACAATGGAGAATTGACACGCTGTTCCGGTTTTCTGAACCGCCCGGATATTCCGTTCCAGCATCCGGCAATGCCCGGCGTTTTTTTCCACGAAGACCACTTCCGAGGCACCCCGGCTGGCTGCTTCCAGCCCCAGACCGCCGGCTCCGGCACACAGATCCGCGATCCGCATCCCGGAGAAATTTCCCAGACTGTCGAACAGCGCCTTGCGGGCGCGGACCGCAGTGGGCCGTACCGCATCTCCCGGCGGGACCTGAAGCTGAATTCCTCTGGCAAATCCGGCAATGATCTCCATGAGTCTTTATTCCCACTCAATGGTCCCCGGGGGCTTGCTGGTGATGTCGTAAACCACCCGGTTGACCCCGCGGACCTCGTTGATGATCCGGTTTGAAATCTTTTTCAGCAGACTGTACGGCAGTTCCACCCAGTCCGCCGTCATGCCGTCGGAACTCTCCACCGAGCGGAGAGCGATGACATAGTCGTAGGTCCGGGCATCTCCCATGACACCCACCGTGCGGATGGGGAGAAAGACCGCAAAGGTCTGCCAGGTTTTGTAATAGAGTCCCGCTTTTTTGATTTCCGACACCACAATGTCATCCGCTTCCCGGAGGATATTGAGGGTCTGGACAGAGACGGCTCCGATGTGCCGTACCGCCAGTCCCGGTCCGGGGAACGGCTGACGCATGACCACATCTTCCGGAAGTCCCAGCTCCCGGCCCACTTCCCGGACCTCGTCCTTGAAAAGTTTTGCCAGAGGTTCCAGCAGTTTGAATTTGAGGTCCTTGGGGAGTCCCCCCACATTGTGGTGGCTCTTGATCATGGCGGAGGGGTTCCCGTCAATGGGGACGCTCTCAATGACATCCGGATAAGTGGTTCCTTGGGCCAGAAATTCCACATCGGCGATTTTTGCGGAGGCGCGCTCGAATGCCTCCACAAATTCCCGTCCGATCACCTTCCGTTTGGCTTCCGGCTCGTTGACCCCCGCCAGTTCACACATGAAACGGTCGGTGGCATCTTCATACACCAGTTTCATCCTGAAATTATTGCCGAAGAGTTCTTTGACGCGCTCCGCTTCATGGAGCCGCAGCAGGCCGTTGTTGACGAAAATGCATGTGAGCTGATCTCCGATGGCCCGGTGGATCAGTGCGGCGGCCACACTGGAATCCACGCCGCCGGAGAGACCGAGGATCACATTGGCTTTGCCGACTTTTTCCCGGATCTCCGCCACGGCGCTTTCGATGAAATTCCGCATGGTCCAGCTGCCGCGGCAGCCGCAGACTTCGGTGCAGAAATTCCGCAGAATCTGTGTGCCCATGGGCGTGTGAACAACTTCCGGATGAAACTGGATGCCGAAGATGTTCCGGCCTGGAAACTCCACTGCACAGTACTCGGTGTTGCCGCTGGAAGCAAGAAATTTCACATCGCAGGCCGGCGGTTCGGCGACTTTGTCCCCGTGGGACATCCATACCTGGATCCTGTCCGGAAGACCGGCAAAGATGGAACCGTGATCGGTGATTTCCAGCTCGGCCTTGCCGTATTCCCTGGCGCTGCCGGGAGCAACTTTGCCGCCGAAAGTCCGGACGATCAGCTGCAGTCCGTAACAGATCCCGAGGACCGGGATTCCGAGGTTGAAGATTGCCCGGTCGCATTTTGGGGCATTGGCTTCATAGACGCTGGACGGGCCGCCGGAGAGAATGATGCCCCGGGGGTTGTATTCCCGGAGCTGTTCCGCCGGCGTGTTCCACGGCAGGATCCGGCTGTAAACATGGCATTCCCGGATACGGCGGGCGATCAGTTGGCTGTATTGGGACCCGAAATCCAGCACGACAATTGATTCCATGGCGGAATCCATAAAATAGAACCTTTCCTGATCTGGTTTATTTTTATCCGATAAGATACATCGGAAATCCATTTTTTTCAAGAAATCCCGTAAAAAAAAACTTGCCGAAAAGCCTTTGTACATGTATATTATTGAGATAAACGGGCAAACGATCTGCCCGTATTCTGCATGCAATGCCGTGCATGCCGGAGCCGGCCGTTTTCCGGTGACATTTTGCGTGAAAAATCGCGGAGTCCGGGCTGACGGCCCGCCGCCAGAATGAAATCTTTTCCGGCATCCCTTTTGCAGGAACCGGCGGCGGCAGGGCGGACGGTTGGTGCGCTCTCCGGAATAATGGTGGAAATCATGGCGGAAATTCATCCCAGCAGCATTGTGGAATCCGGCGCCGAACTGGCGGACGACGTGAAAGTCGGACCGATGTGCTACATCGGTCCTCATGTGAAAATCGGGTCCGGGACCAGGCTGATCGGTCAGTGTCACATCGAGGGCTACACCGACATCGGCAAAAACAACGTTTTCTATCCCTTTTCTTCCATAGGCATGAATGCCCAGGATGTCCATGTGGAAGCCGGTACCCGGACATATCTGCATATCGGCGATGACAACATTTTCCGGGAAAGTTTCACCGCTCACACCGGCACCATGCCGGAGACCGCCACGGTCATCGGCAACCACTGCATGTTTATGGCCTGCACCCATGTGGCCCACAACTGCAAGGTGGGAAACTATGTCATTATGGTCAACTCCTCCGGTCTGGCCGGTTACTGCGAAGTCGGGGATCATGCGCTTATTTCCGGACTCTCCGGCATGCACCAGTTCTGCCGGGTGGGGCGTTACGCTATCATTTCCGGCGGATCGGTGTTCTCGCAGGACATCCCCCCCTTCATGATGGCCGAGGGGCGCAACGGCGGGGTCAAGATGATCAATCTGGTGGGGCTGAAGCGGGGTGGTTTCTCCGAAGAGGCGATCCGGGTGATCCGGGAACTTTTCAAAATCTATTATCACAGCGGTCTGACGCCGCGGGTGGCGCTGGAGGCGGTCAAGACTCAGCTTCCCCAGACTCCTGAAGTCAAAGAATTCATTGCGTTCTGCGAAAGTTCCAAACGCGGGGTCCTGTCGGCCCGGACGAGCAGCAGACGCTCCTGAGATTCGGTTTATTTACACGGAAAGAGGTTAAGAAGATGTTGAATGCGCTTGCAAAAAATCCGAAGTTCACTCCCCGGCGCGGTCCGGTGGTGCTGGCCATTTTGGACGGGGTCGGCTACGGCAAATATGCCGACGGTGATGCTGTGGCTCTGGCCAACACTCCGGTACTGGATTCCCTGACGGTCTCCTGCCCCCATACGCAGCTCAAGGCTCACGGTACCGCCGTGGGAATGCCGTCGGATGCAGATATGGGCAACAGCGAAGTCGGGCACAATGCCATCGGCTGCGGACGGGTGTTCTTTCAGGGAGCCAAGCTGGTGGAGGAATCCATTGCAAGCGGCAAACTTTTTGAGGGTGCGGCCTGGAAGGAGGCCGTATCACAGGTGATTTCCAACGGCTCCGTGCTTCATTTCCTCGGCCTCTTTTCGGACGGCAATGTCCACAGCAACATCAATCACCTGAAGGAGATGATCCGTCGGGCGGACGCCGCCGGAGTGCGGAAGATCCGGGTCCATGCCCTGCTGGACGGCCGGGACGTGCCGGAAACTTCGGCTTTGCTTTATATTGATCCTTTTGAAGAATTTCTGGACACTTTCCGGAACAGGGGCCGGGATTATCGCATTGCTTCCGGCGGCGGACGCATGAAGATCACCATGGACCGCTACAATGCCAACTGGGACATGGTCCGGCTGGGCTGGGAGATCCATGTTCACGGCAATGGCGAGATGTTCCGGAGCGCCCATGAGGCGGTGGAGACCCTCCGGGCCCGTACCGGGGCCATCGATCAGGACCTGCCCCCCTTCGTCATCAGCGATGACGGCAAAACTCCGGTGGGCGCCGTTCAGGACGGCGATGCGGTCATTTACTTCAATTACCGCGGGGACCGTTCGCTGGAGATCACGGCGGCCTTTGAGTCCGGTGAGGATTTCGCCCGGTTCGACCGGGGTCGGATGCCGAAAGTCTTTTATGCCGGGATGATGGAGTATGACAGCGACCTCCATGTGCCGAAGAAATATCTGGTGAGTCCTCCTGAAATCACCAGGACCTTCGGCGAATACCTCTGCGCCAGCGGGGTGAAGCAGCTGGCCATCAGCGAGACCCAGAAATTCGGTCATGTCACCTATTTTTTCAACGGCAACCGTTCCGGCAAATTCAGCGAAACGCTGGAGGACTACCGGGAGGTGCCCTCGGACATCGTGCCTTTTGAGCAGCGGCCGTGGATGAAGGCGGCGGAAATCACCGACCAGATCGTGGAAGCCGTCGCATCGGGAAAATATCCCATGATCCGGTTCAATTTTCCCAATGGCGACATGGTGGGGCACACGGGCGACCTGGATGCGGTTCGCGTTGCCATGGGGGCTGTGGATCTGTGTCTCGGCCGGATCCGGGAGGCTGTCAAGGCCGCCGGAGGTGTGCTGATCGTGACTGCCGACCACGGCAATGCCGACGATATGCTGGAGCATGACAAGAAGGGAAATGTGAAACTGGATGCGGAGGGGCGACCCTGCCGCAAGACCAGCCATTCGCTGAATCCGGTTCCCTGCATTATTTACGATCCGGAAGGGAAGGGCGAGTACAAGCCGGAACTTAGAACCGGCCTCGGCATCAGTTCCATTGCCGCCACCTGTCTGGAGCTTCTGGGCTATTCGGCTCCGGAAGACTACGACCCCAGCGTGCTTGAGTTCAGGTAACGGGGCGGGACCTTCGGGAAGATCATGCTCTATATCGCACGGTTTGCGGAGGACTGGCGTTTTTATTCGGCGCTGTCGCTTGGGGTGATCTTCTCCATTTGCCTCCACGAATTCTGTCATGCGCTGGCAGCCCTCCGCCAGGGGGACCCCACGGCGGCGGACCGGGGACATCTGACGCTGAATCCCCTGAAACAGATGGGCTGGTGGTCACTGGTGATGTTTGCTCTGGTGGGGATCGCCTGGGGGAGGGTGCCTGTGAATCCGGCCCGGATGCGCCGTGCCTGGAGCCCTGCGTGGGTGGCTGCGGCAGGGCCGCTGGCAAATTTTCTGCTTTTTCTCCTTTTCTCCATCGGGACGGCGCTGGTCTGGTGCCTGATGCCGGAACAGCGTTTTGCGGTGAGTGTACTGCTGCACATCGCCGTCATGAATATGGTGCTTTTCATTCTGAATTTCCTGCCCCTTCCCGGGCTGGACGGATGGACCGTTCTCGGGTATTTTGCTCCCCGGCTGACGCAGGCCAATTCGGAGCTGGTCAACGGAAGTTTTCTGGTGCTCCTGCTGCTGCTTTTCTCCGGATTCCGCTACGTTGTTATGGCGGGAAGTTTCTGCACGCTCAAGGTGGTGGAATTCTGGCTCATGCTCGGGGGAGGGGCCTGAAATCATGCCGGAGGAGAAAGTCCAGGTCTGGAGCGTATCCGAGATCAACGCCGCACTGCGGGATGTGATTGAAAACAGCTTCATGCCCTTCTGGATCCGGGGGGAGATCAGCAATCTGGTGTTGCACCGGTCCGGGCACGCTTATCTCTCTCTCAAGGATGATACGAGCCAGATGCGGGCCGCCTATTTCGGCGGGGCCGGAAAAATGCGGGAACTGGATCTTCAGAACGGCACCCTCATCGAGGCCTTCGGCAATGTGACCGTCTATGAGCCCCGGGGGGAATATCAGTTTACCATCCGCAAAGTCCGTCCCGCCGGGATGGGAGATTTGCAGATGCGTTTTGATGCGCTCCGCCGGAAACTGGAGTCGGAGGGGTTGTTCGATCCCGCCCGCAAGCGTCCGCTGCCCTTCCTTCCTCGCCGGATCGGGCTGGTGACCAGTCCCACCGGTGCGGCGGTGCGGGATTTCCTGCAGATCCTCGACCGGCGTTTCCCCCGGATGCAGGTGAAAATCGTCCCCGTGCCGGTGCAGGGGGAGAGGGCAGCGGAAAAAATCGCCGAAGCGGTGGAACTTCTGAACCGGATGGGAGACTGCGACGTTATTGTGCTGACCCGGGGGGGCGGCAGCATGGAGGACCTGTGGGAATTCAACGAAGAGGTCGTTGCCCGGACCGTGGCTGCCAGCCGGATCCCGGTGGTGAGCGCCGTGGGACATGAGATCGACTTTACCATCTGCGATTTTGCGGCGGATTTGCGGGCGCCGACACCTTCGGCTGCGGCGGAACTGGTCTCTCCCCGGGAACAGGATCTCGTGGATCAGCTGGAAGGGGCCCGGCGGCACCTTGTGAGCGCCGTGGAACTCCGGATCGCCTCGGCGGCAAGACGGGTGGAAGTTCTGGCCGGAGCGCCGCTCTTCCGGGAACCCCGGCATCTGCTTGAAATGCGCGCTCTGGAGCTGGACGAACTGCGTTCCCGCCTTGAAATGCGTTCCGGGCGGGTGCTGGAGGAAGCCAAACGCCGCCTGGAAGCATACGGACTCCGCCTTGCCGGGGTGGACCCCCGCCGCCAGCTGGAGCGGGGGTATGCGATCCTCAAAAATACGGCGGACGGCCGTCCCATTGTTTCCAAAGAGGGCGTTCCCTCCGGTACGGCCGTCACCGCCCTTCTTGCGGACGGAGAACTGGCCCTTCACGCGGATTGACCGGCAGATAGAGCCGTACCCTCAGTTCAGGATCCGTCCGGACCAGACGGTAGAAACGCTGCAGTTCCGGGGCTAAATCCAGATCCTGAGTCAGGATCAGGGGGGCGTTGCTGTTTTTCAGCATTCTCAATATCCGCGTGTGATCTTTCCGGAAGAGCAGTTCCGAAAGACCGAAATTGGCGATCCCCGGTTTCAACCCTGTTTCCGCATAAAAGAAGCCCTGCTGGTATTTGGGGAGAATATTCACGGTTTCCGCATTTCCTGCAAGTTCACGGATGGTGATGACTTTCCGGTCGCTTTCCGATTGGAGATAAAAGATTCGTACCAGGCGGTCGATTCCCGAAAGGATCCGGGGACTTTTCACGGGAACCGCTGCCACGGAGGTCAAACCGAGAAACAGCACGGCAAGGTATGTTGTTTCCCGCCGGAAACGGACCCGGTCGGCGAAATAAAAGAGGAGCAGCACCGCCGGCCAGAAGCACTGATACAGATTGTTGGGATGGGAGCGCCCGATGTAGTAGTTGAAGAGTCCCGCCCCGAGGACTGACAGAAAAAGGACCGGTGCATTTCCGGCCGGGACCGGCCATTTTTTCAGGCTCCAGACCAAGCCGGAACCCATGATCAGGACCGGCAGCATCCAGATGGGCGTTCCTTGTATCGGGAGCATCATGTATCCGGCCCGCCAGAAGGTCCGCATGTAGTCGAGATACCCCGGAACGTCCGGCGGAAATCCGTTGACAAGATAAAGCAAAAGCCCCCATGCAGGAAGGAAAATCAGGAAAACTCCCGGAAACAGCAGTGCCCGGCGGAGTTTCCCGGAAAAAAGGTGGACCGCAAACAGCGCTCCGGCGACTGCAATTCCGGTGTCCGGATTGAACCACAATGCCGCAGCACTCAGGATCCCGGTCCATACAGGAAGTGCCGGAACATTCCTGCGGCTGACCAGGTTCAGTGCCAGCGCCGGAAGCAGGAACCTTACCGGCCAGTAGGCAAAATAGGGGTCGAACATGTCGCTCCGGCGGATCAGAAAGGCGGAATTGCCGCAGAACCACGCTGCCGTGACGAGAAAGCCGAAAAGAAGCAGATCCTGACGGATGAGGCGCCGTGCGGCATCCGCCAGCAGGGCAAAGGCAAACAAATACAGAAGGTTCATCACCAGTTCGACATTCAGGAGCGACATCCCGGTGATCCGGAATACCGGCGCGAGAAACGCAGGATAGAACCCATACAAATGGATATCCGGAAGTCCGTGGACCGCCGAATTCAGCGCATACAGCACGATATTCATGTGGTCACCGTAAGGATGTTCCAGATCCGCCGGGTGGGGAAAGCGCCTGGACAGAGAAAGGATCACCGCCAGAAGAAGACACAGATATACCGGCCAGTTCTTTCCGGTCTGCAGTTTTTTCTCCCAGTGGAACTTCCGGGTGAAGAAGAGGAGCAGTGCCCCGGCGGCCGGCAATGCCGGGATCAGCGGGGTTCCGAACCCGCCGCTCATCCACCAGAGAGGGATTAGAAGAAGTCCCGCCGCATCCGGGATCTTCCGGCTGATCCCTGCAGCAAGGTGCCAGCCGGAAAATGCGGCCGGTACGGCAGCGAGGCAGAGGAGAATATAGAGCAGGCTTTCGCCCGGTTCCGGAGCCGCATTCGCCTGACAGTGAGGCAGCAGCAGTTCCGCCGCTCTTTCGACATCACCACGGGGGAGAAAGGGTTGGAGCGCCAGGGCAAAAAGCGCCAGCATTCCCGCCGCCAGAAGCGAGGCGGAAATGAAACGGTCAAACTGCCGGTCCCATGATTTTCTCATATTGCAACCTTGATTCGAGCTGCCGGACGGTTTCGGGTCTGCGGCATATTTTATTTTCCAACGGTCGATTCCATGTTTCTGAAATGATGTATTACTTTCAAAGCGCCATAAGGAAGGATCACCCGTTCCGCGTTAAATCCCGGATCGGAGAGAGCCTTGCGCAGCAAAGGCGCTGTGGCGGTATAAAATTTCAGGTGGCCTTTGCCGGAATTGCCGGAAAGACTCCGCGCAATCCCCGCTGAAAAACAGCTGAGGAGCAGCAGACCTGCAAGAACATTGCCGGATTTTTTCGCATGTTTTGCTGTTTCACAGCTCACTGCGGCAAAAAAGAGCAATATTGTCAGCATCGGCATAAAATAGCTGCTGTGAATGACATCTCCCTGCAGCATCATCGGATGGCGGAAGGTCATCAGCATGGAACAGATGAACATTGCTACAAGAGATGCGACGGCAAGCATTCCCGGGACGATTTTTCCAGGCGCTTTTCCGGCATTCATTCCCCACCAGAAGAACCAGCCGGAAATCAGCAGAATTCCGCAGCAGAAACTGACAGGTGATGCTATGTGCAGAAAGAAAAATCCGATATTGTCGAAAAGATACAATCCGCCGCCGGAAAAATTGACAAGGCCTTTGGTCCCAATGTTCTGATAGGCAAAAGAAGGCAAATAGCCGTTCAATCTCTGAATGCATGCCGGTGCCAGATAAAGGGCATAAAGCGTGGCAAGGCAAAGGGCGGACAGAGATGCTTCCCCCAGACGTTTCAGAAGAAACATTTCCTTCCATCCGATGGAAAAAATTCTACGCGTCGCCGGAAAGGAAAAAAAGATCAGCGCTGCCGCAGTCAACCCGGCTGAAACAGCCGTCAGAAAAAGGCCCTGTCTGTCTGCCAGCGGTGCAAGCAGAAGAATTCCTGCGATCAGGAAGATCGTTCCCCTGTTTTTATTTACGGGAATGCGGAAAAGGTGCCATGTTTCAAAGCAAAGCAGCGTCGCCGCCAAGGTCACCAAAGGCTTTGCCGAACGGAAGAAGACAAGATTCCCGCAGCAGGGGGCAAGGACAAAACCGGTGGAGATCAACAGTGCCGTCCATGGGGGAAGATGAGGGAAATCCCGCTGAAATCCCCATTGCTGAACCGCAACACAGCCAAGGAGAATCAAAGCGCAGGACAGTGAATAAAAATGGACACCCCCCAGAAGGATGCTTTTTGAAATGAACCACGCATCCATGCAGTCCACCAGATAACTCAGTTCTCTGGCCTGATACAGTCCCCAATCCGTCAGCACCGGGTCAAAGATGATCTGCCAGAAGGGTCGGTCCGGGGCGGTGTAAATGCGCAGAAAAGCAGAGCTTTCCGGGTGCAGATATCCTCCTTTTCCCCATATTGCGAGAAGGATCACCCAAAAAAAGGAAATCCCCATGGCCGCAAGGCTCCAGCGGCTTCGGTTGGTCATTTTTTCAACTCCCTGTATGTGCGTCCAATCAACAGCCGTTCTTCGGGGCCGGACGCCAGAGACCACGCTTTTTTCAGCTCATCCATGGCCAGATTCCGGTTTTCCTGCCAGGCTGCAAGACGGGCCCTTCCCCAGTGAATAAGGCTTTGTTCACCTCTGCGTTGCTGTAAAAAATCAAGCCACGCGGAAAAATTTTCCGGATTGTGATCCTGTTCCAGTACCAGTTTGGCATAATGAGGGAGAACTTGGCAATATCCCATAAAAAGGCATTCCGTCATTCCGTTGCCGTAGTGATCCGTCTGATACCGGGTCATCGGAGGAGCGGTTCCCTTTGCCGATATGCTGCTTTGCCAGAGCAGAAGCGCCGGCACCAGCAGAATCAATAAGATTCCTCCCGTCAATGCCTTCCAATCCGGCCGGTTCATCATATTTTTATTTTCAGTGAAATCATTCATGAATAATGGTTTGCTCTCCGGAAGAAATGCAGTTAAAGAAAACTCGGGTCCCGTTCATTCTTTTTGTGCGGTTTTATGTTGCCCCGCCACGGAAGACGCTGCCGATTTACAATACACTTTCTTTCAATCATTGCAAATGCAGAATCTGAATTTTCGTGATCACGCCGCTCATTGCTCGAGCAATTCGTTTCTCTGAGTTATCGGGGTGTGACAACGGTTGGGTTTTCCTGTTGACTTTCTGAACCGCATCATGCGGTTGACAAAATGTCCTCCAGTCAAAGGAGTTTTTATGCCGAAAAATTTTATTCCCACCCCGGATCAGCAGCGGGCGCTGGCGCTGTTGGGCGGCCCGGCCCGGCAGATTTTGCTGTATGGAGGGTCCCGCTCCGGGAAAACATTTATTCTTGTTTACGCCGTCATTGTCCGGGCCCTTCGGGAACCGGAGAGTCGGCATATCATTCTCCGTTACCGGGCCAATGCCGTCCGGCAGTCGGTACGGTTGGATACGTTTCCGAAAGTCCTCCGTCTGGCCTTTCCGGGGATACGCTTTTCCGAAAACCGTACCGACGGTTTTATCCGGTTCGGCAACAAGTCCGAGATCTGGTTCGGCGGTCTGGATACTGATGACCGGGTGGACAAGATCCTGGGAAGAGAATTTGCCACCATCTACTTCAACGAGTGTTCGGAAATCGATTTTCATGCTGTCACCACGGCCATGACGAGACTTGCCCAGCGGACAAAACTTCTCAACCGTGCTTATTTTGACTGCAATCCATCCGGCAAGAGCCACTGGAGCTACCGTCTCTTTCTGGAAGGGGAAGACCCTTTGACCGGACACAAACTTCCCCGGCCTGAAAGTTACGCCGCCATGCTGATGAATCCGGCCGGAAACGCCGTCAATCTCCCGGCGGGGTATCTCGAAAATACGCTGGCAAATCTTCCGGAACTCCAGCGGAAACGCTTTTTGAACGGGGAATTTCTTGATGATTGCGAGGGGGCGCTCTGGAATGCCCCGCTGCTGGCCGGCTGCCGCTGTACAGAGATTCCGGAAATGGAACGGATCGTTATCGGTGTAGATCCCGCCGTTACCGGGGGGAAAGCGTCCGACGCCACCGGTATTGTGGCCGCCGGACGGGGGAATGATCAGGTTTTTTATGTTCTCCGGGATGCTTCATTCCGGGGAAAACCTGCCGAATGGGGGAAGCGTGTCGTGGCGCTGTACCATGAACTCCACGCAGACCGGATCATCGGCGAGGTCAATAATGGCGGCGACCTGGTGGAAAGTCTTCTCCGGAGTTTTGACGATACCATTGCCTACAAAGCGGTCCGGGCTGCCCGTGGAAAAACGGCCCGGGCCGAGCCGGTGGCTGCACTCTATGAACAGCACCGGATACGGCACTTCGGTATTTTTCCGGAGCTTGAGGCCGAAATGTGTTCTTTCCTTCCGGAGAGCCCCTTCAGCCCAGACCGTATGGACGCCTTGGTCTGGGCGCTTACGGAACTGATGGCCAGTCCCGCCGGGAAGCGCTACGTTTTTGCCTGAACAGGCGCGGCTTCACCGGGAAGACGGCTTCTGCTCCTCAAGGTGCAGCAGCAGGATCCTCAGAATTTCCTGAATGGCCGCCGGGCTCCGGTGGGAGCTGTGACCCGATTTGACGATGAGTTCGCTTGCCGCCCCGTCCAGATGACTGCTGAAATACGGGACCACACCATCGGTGCCGCCGGGCCGGTTGGCCATTTCCGTGTCGCCGATAATGGAGTGATACACCAGATCGTCCTTCAGAGGAGAATCCTTGACGCCTTTGATGAAAACACTGTCCGGTTCCAGATTGTCAAGTCCGGTGTAGAACTGGTTTCTCAGATTTTCCGGGAGCTTGTTGTCCTTTGTTACATATTTCCGGACGATGTGTCTGGCAAGTCTGCCGTGTTTTGTGACGGTATCCGGCAGCTGGGTGATCCTTGAGCCGAAATGGGCCAGCCACCAGTCGGCCATTGCCGATCCCCGGTGGGGAACCGAGAGAAAAATCGCCCGGTGTACGAATGGAAGCGGGGTGAGGCAGATAATCGCGTCCATTGCCCGGCGATCTTCAGGAGTGAGGTCCTTGTTGATGGTTTCCCAGCTGCAGCCGGTGATTTTTTCCGCAAAATAATGAGGATCCTTCTGCAGCAACAGCCGGGTGATCAAGCCTCCCATGCTGTGACCGACCAGCACCATTTTTCTGAAATTCCGTATGGATTCCGGGGTGGTGCAGAGTTCTTTTTCTACTCCAAGGAGAGCCTCTCTCAGTTTTGCGGCTGACATGATGATGGGCGAACCGCTGGAATAGGAGAAGAACCAGAACTG